>CAZEDO010000168.1:0-4806 GCA_964511085.1 uncultured Lentimicrobiaceae bacterium | reverse complement strand
TAAGTACAAGTAATTGATTGAAAAATTTTGATAAATCAAAAAATATTTAAAGAATGTATTCCTTATTTTAAACTGTTCCAATTCAAAACTTTGCGTCTTTGCGAGATGAATTATGCAGGTTAAAAACTATTCAAGTGAAATTAATCACTGTTTCTTCCAAATTCCATCAGGAAAGCCTTGATGAAATCATTAAGGTCACCATCCAACACTCCGGCTGCATTTGATGTTTCATGGTCAGTGCGGACATCTTTCACAAGCTTATATGGATGAAGCACATAACTCCTTATTTGCGAGCCCCATTCTATTTTCTTCTTTTTACCTTCTATAGCTGCCTGAGCTTCATTCTTTTTCCGGATCTCAATCTCATAAAGCTGGGATTTAAGCATTTGAATTGCCTTTTCCCTGTTTTGTAATTGCGAGCGGGTTACCTGGCATTCCACTACAATACCCGAAGGTTCGTGCCTGAGCCTGACAGCCGTTTCAACTTTATTAACGTTTTGTCCACCGGGACCGCTTGAGCGAAAAGTATCCCAGGTAATATCTGACTGATTTATCTGGATGTCAATATTCTCATCTACTACAGGATACACATAAACCGATGCGAAAGAAGTGTGTCGGCGGTTATTAGCATCAAATGGTGAAAGCCTTACAAGACGATGCACACCGTTTTCACCTTTAAGATAGCCGAAAGCATACCTGCCTTCAATTTCAAGAGATACGGATTTAATACCTGCTCCATCACCTTCATTGAGGTCGAGTTCGCGAACTGTGTAATTGTTACGTTCGGCATAACGGATATACATGCGCATAAGCATTTGAGCCCAGTCCTGGCTTTCTGTTCCGCCGGCACCTGAGTTGATCTGGAGGATGGCACTTAGTTTGTCTTCCTCGCCGCTGAGCATATTCCTGAACTCAAGGGCTTCTACAAGTTTGATTGCAAGCGCATATTGTTTATCCAGATCGGCTTCTGAACCTTCTCCTGCCTGATAAAATTCGTTCATCACCAGTAAATCATCCTGAGCGGCATTGGCTTCCTGATAATCGTCAGTCCAGCTTTTCTTTTCCTGGATGGCTTTTAGTTGTAATTCTGCTTTCTTTGGGTCGTCCCAGAAGTCAGGCGCATGTGAAAGTGCTTCTTCATCAGCAATTAGTATCAGTTTGTTGTCCACGTCAAAGGAACCTCCTCAGCGCATCGAGCCGCTTTGACAAATCTTTTAGATTTTCATTCGTAATCATAGTGTTTGTAATTATAGGTTATTCTTCGTTTGTTCTAAGTATTGAAAAGACTAACTCAGATTCGTAGCCTTTTTGCAAAGCAAACCTGACGATCTTTTGTCTCATTTCTGCTGGTGTTTCACTTCTAATCTCATCCTGTTTTTTCCTGAGCAAAGTAACAAGGCAATCCCTGTATATTTCCGGGTCAATATTATTCAACGCAATCGTGATCATTCTTTCCGGAATCTTCTTCATCCGCATTCCGGAAGTGATTTTTATCTTCCCCCATTTAGATATCCTGAATTTCCCTGAAGTATATGCATTGGCATAACGTTGTTCATTTAAAAATCCTTCCTGGTTCAACTGTTCAATAATTCTGTTAATATCGGGAGCGGAACATTCAAGTCTTTTTAGTTTTTGTATTACATCCCAAATGCAGCGTTCTTCGGCAGTACACCACTGCCTGGCTTTTACCAGGGCAGTTTTAAAGGCTGCGTCGCCATAGTTAGCTACTGATTTCATTATGTCAATAGAAATCAATCAATTCAACATCGAAAATAAGCACACTATTGGCTGGTATTCCATAATTGGCAGTGCTTCCATAGCCGAGTGCCGAAGGGATAAGAAGTATGCCTTTCCCACCTTTCCCAAACAGCTGTATACCTTCCTGCCAGCCCTTTATTACACTGCTAAGGCTGATAATTATCGGGTTGCCCGGCACGCTTTCATCGAAGATTGAGCCATCAGTAAAATATCCTTTGTAATTAACGGTTACAGTAGAAGTAGATGTTGGATGACTTGAATTACCTGCTTCCACGATAACATAATGCAAGCCTGAAGGCGTGGATTGGGCAGTTAAATTATGTGCGGTGATGTATTTCTGAATAGTCTGTTCATCTGCTATTGTTTGAGGAATTCTGGTAATAACTAAGGAATCCATCGCTTCATTGCCAGCAATATCTTTAATTACAAATTTCCAGACTTCATTTTCCTGACTGCTTTTCAATGGATGATAGCTATAAACAAAAATATTTGCACTGATGACAGAATCAATAATCACCTCACCATTCAGGTAAATTCTGAATTTATCAAGATTATTGGAGCCATTGGATTTAGCGGTTATCTCAAAATTCAGTGAGTCGCCAAATGCGGCTTGAGTATTTGTAGAAATGAGACCTGCACCCGACTTTAATGATAAAGTTGGTTTACCGGCTATAGGTTCATCTTTATTATTGTCTTTCTTGCATCCGACAATCAGGATTGTTGCAAATATCAGAATTGCTGATAAAATAAATATGTACTTTTTCATAATTGCCTTTTATCAATGGAAATCAACAAGATCTATTTCGAAAATCAGTACCGAATTTGCAGGTACTCCGTAACTGCCAGTACTTCCATAACCAAGTGACGAAGGAATCAGAAGAATGCCTTTCCCTCCTTTTCCAAACAGTGGAATACCTTCCTGCCAGCCCTTTATAACACTGCTAAGGCTGATAACTATCGGGCTGCCAGGTGCGGTTGCATCAAAGATAGACCCATCTGTAAATTTCCCAGTGTAATTAATAGTTACAGTTGATGTAGAGGTAGGATGATTTTCATTCCCAGGTTTCTCCACCACATAATACAGGCCCGAAGAGGTTGACAGGGCAGTTAGTTTATGCACGGCAATATAATTAAGGATAATCTGGCGATCTGTTTCTGTATAATCAGTCTTGTCCTTTTTACAGCTGCATACAGTAACTAAAAACAACAGAAAAAAGAGAACCCGTTTCATGCAATAATTATTGTTATTGAACGACAAAGATATTGCTTTTAAACCGACTGCAATAGTTTTTCGACAAGCGCAGAAACACCGGATACTGCCTTTTCCTTAATATATGTCAGGTTTGGCAAGTGGCTAACCTGGCATTCATCCGGGTCAACAAGATATTTGGCACAACCGTATGGGGCGTGATGGATAAGGCCAGCTGCAGGATAAACATTTAATGATGTACCGATGACGATAAATATTTCAGCAGTTGCCGATAATTTTGCAGCCTGAATAATCATTGGCACTTCTTCGCCAAACCATACAATGTGAGGCCTCAGCTGCGAACCTTTTTCGCATGTGGCACCCATTTTTAATTCCCAGCCATCAATATCGTAAACAAGATCAGGATCAACAGTGGATCGCGCTTTTTTCAGTTCTCCATGCAGATGCAGCACTTTGGAGGAACCGGCGCGTTCGTGAAGGTCGTCAACGTTTTGTGTTATTATATGAACATCATATTCTTTTTCCAGTTTCACCAGGGCAAAATGAGCGGCGTTAGGTACTACTTCATACAACTGTTTGCGGCGTTGATTATAGAATTCCTGCACCAGAACCGGATTCCGCTGCCATGCTTCGAAAGTTGCCACGTCTTCTATACGGTATTCTTCCCACAGTCCATTGCTATCACGAAAAGTTCGGATGCCACTTTCAGCACTTATACCGGCTCCAGTCAGAACTACAATCTTCTTCATAAATCACTAATAATTGAATGCGTCCGTATATGAATTTATGCTGAATCCCTTATTTTCAGCACAGGTTTGAACGATTTTGTCTGGCAAAGGATATCAGCAGCAGGATTATTCAAGCGCTGAAGAAGGAGCTTAACACTTTCGCGGCCCATTTCATATCCCTTCTGAATTACAGTTGTTAGTGCCGGATCAATAATTGTAGCATTTGGCCCATCACCATACCCCACCACGGCAATATCTCCAGGTATTTTATACCCGTTTTTTTGAAGGATTTGTATTGCTGCTATTGCTGTACTATCATTTACAGCAAAGATACCATCAATTTCCGGAGCAAGGTTAAGGATATGCTGGCGCAAAGTTTGCACTTCTTCAGGAGTATCACATTTTAGAATACGGTCCTCACGCACTTCCATTCTATTGTCCAGCAAGGTCTGGCAGAACCCATCCCGCCGGTCCTTTCCGATAAGCAAATGTTGAGGAGCCGCCAGATGAATAATGTTCCTGCATCCCCGGCTAATAAGATGAGAAGTTGCAATACGACCCCCTTCAAAATCATCAGTAACAACCTTGTCTGTTTCGATCTCATCACAAATCCTGTCAAAAAACACAATCGGAATTCCTTCGTTTACAGCAATCTGGAAATGATTAAATACTTTAGTCGTTTTGCTTAAGGAAACCAATATCCCATCAACACGGTGGTCGATAAGTGTCTGCAGGTTGATGGCTTCGCGATGCTGGTTCTCATTGGACTGGCAGATAACAAGGTTATAGCCTTCCTTATACGCAAGATCCTCCATCCCACTTATTACCGATGAAAAGAAATGATGTACTATGGCAGGAATGATCAACCCGATGGTGTAAGTTTTTTGCCGTCTCAGGCTTAAAGCCAGTACATTGGGGCGGTAATTGGCTTTCTTTGCAAATTCCTGTACAAGCTGTTTAGTTTCAGTACTGATGTCAGGATGATCTTTTAGTGCACGGGAAACCGTAGATATTGAAACTCCCAGGTTACGGGCGATATCTTTAATGGTTGATGGATTCGGTTTTGTCATCTTTTTACCCTTAAGTTGTGAGCGAAAGGTAATATAATTA
>CAZEDO010000167.1:0-4865 GCA_964511085.1 uncultured Lentimicrobiaceae bacterium | reverse complement strand
GTTACATCGGGAATGCTTACATTAGTTGTTTCCGATGGAATTGCATTGGGCGTCCAGTTTGTAGCCGTATTCCAGTCGGAATCAGCAGAACCGTTCCATGTTAAAAGCGTATATTCATAAGCTCCTATTGTTGGAGTTGTTGCGTTACGCGTAATACCAGCAAAGTCATTAGTAATACCAGCTATTGGTGTACCTGCTGCAAGTGCAGTATTAGAGGGAAACAGGTTTGTGGCAGAGTTAAATTGCGGATCAGCTACAACAGAAGATGCATTTGTACCTGTTGCCATTTGCCAATCGTATAAAGTTGTATAATTTGCACTTGAATAAGCAAGATAATTATTTGTGCCTCCTGTTATGTAATAATCATTATTATCGAAAGTTGACCCGTAACTTGCATCGTAAACACAAAACTTAGATTCAACAGCACTTATATCAGCAGGCGAAAAATTGGCGAAAATATTGTTTTGCATAACCACAGCCCCGGCATTGTTAAAGCAAGCTGAAGATGTATTTGCATCTGTTTCAATTCGAATACTATTGAAGTAAAAATTCCCTGTTCCTGTTCCACTGAAATTCATTCCCTGAACAACCTGGGTTCCGGGTTGTGCCAGAGAGGCATGTTGTAAGGCAAATACCAGGTTATTATAAACATTAAATACTATACCTGTAGTACTTTTAATTTGAATCCCACAGGATAATGCACTATATGATCCACTGTTGCAATATATATCATGTATTTTATTGTTGAAAACATTGTTGGCAGTCCCTTTAATTAGCTCGAAATACATACCAATCACGGAACCAGCAGTTCCTGTAATATTCCTTATTTCGTTGTTAAAAACATTAATGCCTGTAGAAGCAGAAACACTAATACCAATGGATGCAATATCATTTGCAGAAGTGGCACCAATTATGCAATTTTTAACTACACAGGAAAGGTCTGAATTAGTGTTAAACCCTTTTAAATAAATGCCACCGGTTGAATTCCGGACAAAAATATTGTCGTACGTGTTGTAAGAGTTAGCTCCAGCTGCACTTGTAGGGTTAGGTGTAACAAATTGATAAACACCTCTGGAATTTACATTGCTGCGATTTAAAGTTATAGTACAATTCTTAATTGTATTACGCTGAGCTCCGTTCGTCGTAGTAGTATTAATGATATAATATCCATATTCCACAGCTGAACCTGAGTTTATTGAAACATCAATTCCATCGAATGTAATGTAATCTCCTCCTTTTATTACTATGCCTGCATCCGCGGTACCGGCAGTACCGGTAGGTTTAATTAGCGGATTTGCTCCATTACCGGATCTCTGAAAAACAATTGGATTTGCCAGTGTCCCTGTTGCTGTGATTATCGGGCAATTCTCAATTGAAACAAAGCCTGCATCCACATTAAAAGTAACACCCCCTGCTCCAACGCCCGAAGTGTTAAGCGCATTTATTGCAAGTGTGAAAGTAGCATAAGTACCTCCTGTGGCTTTTATGGTTTTTATACCAGTAAGCTGGGCATGTGCGACACCAGTTAAAAAGAGTGCCAGAAAAAGAAAAAGTAAATTTTTCATAGTTGGTTGGTTATTGGGTTTATACTGATGTTATCTGATTTCGAAATGAGCACTTCATTAGTATCATCATAAAGAAATTGCTCCTCCATATTTTTTTCCTTGCTTTTAAAACACAAAGATCATCTGCATTTAAGCATAAAAAAAATATTCTACCCCTACAAAGTAGTTACCACCACTAAAATGTATCCCTACATTTTATGTACAATTATAATTACATGTTTGTTAATGAGCTACTTAGTTGAACATGCAAAATTAAGCCAGGTAATAGGAGGAAAAACCATTCTAATTAGACTGGCAAACAAAGACGTTGCCTGATTTTACCTGGAGAAAACCGGCTGCTGCAAACTGTCCTGAAAGGGCATGATATCTTAACAAGAAGCGAAGCCCGGTGAATCTGATAAACAGAATCCTACAGCCCTGTAAGGCGGAATACATTTACACAGGGCGAAGCCCGGTGAATCTGATAAACGAAAGCCTACCAGCCCTGTAAGGGCGGAATACATTAACACAGGGCGAAGCCCGGTGAATCTGATAAACGAAAGCCTAACAGCCCTGAAAGGGCGGAATACATTAACACAGGGCGAAGCCCGGTGAATCTGATAAACGAAAGCCTAACAGCCCTGAAAGGGCGGAATACATTAACACAGGGCGAATCCCGATGAATAAGCTAATCAAAAAGCCATCCAGCCCCGAAAGGCCGTGATACCTAATCCCAAACATATCGTTCATCATATTCCACCATGTATTTCTTAAGAAATGCTCTGTATTCCTCCTGAAAAGTTCTATTTCGGTGATGTTCCTCTTGATTATCAATATACGCTACTACCCTATCTACTTCGGCAGGATTTACTGAAAAAGCTCCATATCCATCTTGCCAGTAAAAGTTCCTCAACGATTCATCTTTTGTTTTCATCCATTTTGATGAATGTGATTTCAGTTCTTCCAAAAGCTTCATAAGTGCTATTTTTTTTGAAAGCATGCAAAGAATATGAACATGGTCAGAATAGCCACCAATTTTTATGACTTGCGAATCCAGATTATTACATATCCCACCTAAATAGCTATAAAGTTCTACATTGTAAGGAGGTGTAATAATTGGCTGCCGGTATTTGGTGCTAAAAACGATATGAATATAGTTTTTTACCAGAGACTGTCCCATTTTATTTTGATTACGCCCTTTCAGGGCTTTTGGTTGGATTCCACTTTTTTTCGATGGGCTGCGCCCGTCGTTGGCTTCCGATGGGCTGCGCCCGTCGTTGGCTTCCGATGGGCTGCGCCCGTCGTTCGAATATTACGCCCTTTCAGGGCTATTAATGTTAGGTTTTGTATTAATTGCTTGGATGATGATTTAATCAAGAATATTGGTTTTAAAATCTCCTTTCCAAATTTTTGATAAATCTTATTTATATCTGAGAAAGGAAAGTAACCAGGTTAACTTCAGAATTTGAGATGCCAAGTTTTTTTCGAAGCCTGTAGCGAGCGTGGTCAATTGATGCAAGTTGCTGACCGGTGAGTTCTGAAATATCTTTTGTTGACATGTTTAGCCGAAGAAATGCACATAACTTTAATTCGTTCTGCGTAAGATCGGGAAAGGCTTTTAATAAATTCTCGTAAAACCCGGCATGGACTTCCTTGAAGCGTTGGGAAAACTCATTCAGCATTTTATCGTCGGTACTGTTTCTCAGCTCCTGACTGATTTTAGTGATTGCATCTTTTGTTTCGCTCCCTTTCGCATTAAGTTCAAGTTGAATGAGTTTGTTTGACATATCAGAAAGCATCTCATTCTTTTTGATCAATGAAATCAGATTAACAGTGAGTTCCCTGTCCTTGATGCTTAATTCTGATTCTATTTTATCTTTTTCCAAAAGAACGAATTTTGATCGGAGCTTATGCCTTGAAAACACCAGGCTTAGAATGACAACCACTGCAACCAGGCTTAAAATGACAATAAGCATCAAGGTGTTTTTAGCTTGTTGGGCCAATTGCCTTTTCAATTCATTCTTTTCATATAAATATTGAAGTTCAAGTTTCAACGAAAGTTTTTGTTTCTGGAGAATAGTGAGACTATCATTGGCAAACTTCTCCAATATAACATATTTATAGGCATTTGTGGTATCGTCCTTTTCGATATAGATATGATTTAGGATTTTCGCTGACGGTGCAATAATTTTAAAATACCCGTTGTCCAGCCCTTCCTGTAATGCTTTTTTAAAATATACAATACTCTCCCTAATCCTGTTTGAATTGTAGTAACAATAGCCAAAATTCACATAACATTTGGCTATTTGCAACCTGTTGTTCAATTCTGTAAAAAGATCAAGGGATTGCTGAAAACTTATCAAAGCCTCCTGGTTATTCCCTTTATTCATTTGGTCAAAGCCAATATTCATGATATTGATACCTTGTCCCAGTTTATCACCCAGTTTTATACTTATTGCGTGCGCTTTCCTAAGGAACAGGATAGCAGTATCATATTTCTGCAGGTCGCCATAAACAACGGCAATGTTATTATACTGTCGTTTTATCTCGGAAAGGTTATTGATTTTTGTAGCTATTGATAAAGAATTGTTGAAATACAAAAGGGCTTTGGTAAAATCCTGTTGATTGTAAAAATCTTTCCCGATATCACCCTGTGAATGTGCTATTCCTTCTTTATCCTCAAGTTTTTCAAATAACTTTAAACTCTTAAAAAAATACTGCGAACTGTTATCATAATCTCCTAGTTCGGAATATACCGTTCCAATAAGGCTCAAAGAATTAGCAAGTTCCTTGTCGAAATTCAAGTCTTCTGCCATCTCCTTCGACTTCTGCGCGAACTCCATGGCTTTCTTATAATCACTGCTCCTGAAATAATAGTTGCCCAACTTTATCATCGCCATAATTTTGCCCAAAGCATAATTATTCTGCTGCGAGATTTCCAAAGCCCTGTTGGCAAGCTCAGTAGTATTATCTAAGTACTGATTTTCAGGCTTTTCAAGATATTTTAAGATCGAATCAACTTTTACTTTCGGGTTGGTGATCTTTCTTAAAACCGAATCCAGGTTATCAGTTTTTGTCAATCCCCGGGCTACAAGCATCTGAGAACAGATAATGCTTTGGATTAAAAAAAACAGGATTAGCCTTAATTTCATTCAGGTTTGACTTGGATGAGAATACATAATAGTCTTCTCTTAACTAGTATTTTGATTCCAGTTTCAATGCAAATATATACAATGGTTTTATAATGTTATATACCAACCAAAAAGAAAACGGTCCCAACACCTAAGTTGGAACCGTTCAATCAATCAAGGTAACCAAACC
>CAZEDO010000166.1:1726-5222 GCA_964511085.1 uncultured Lentimicrobiaceae bacterium | reverse complement strand
CTGTCGGCAGGAGCCACAGTTTGGTACTGCATGTCGCTTTCGTACCAGAGCACACTTACCGAGAGCCCCTTTTCGTTCATCCCGTCGCTCACGCCAAAATCCAATCCCATGCTGGCTACGCCCAGGTAACCGTACTGTGTTGCCCATTTCAACCCCATTTTGCTTACCGGCGATGGACTTACAAACGATTTGTTTCGTGGAACCACGATCAGTTCGTAGCCCGGGTTTAACCCGAATTCCATCGAACGGGCCAGGGTGACCGTACCATCTTTGGCTTTCATGCCGCCGCCCCTCACCTTTGGCGAGGTTCGGGGCGGGGCTGAAACAGTTTTGGAGCGTAACACTTTAATTGAAGGTTCCATATATTACGGGATAAACGTACCTCCGAATACAACAGTCCCTCCCTGCTTGAATGCCAATACCAGGTTTTCAGCAGCATTCGACCGGTTTACTAAGAAATTGATCCCCGGGCAGTACTTCTGAACTCCGGAGGTGAAATTTTCTCCACCATACCCGGCACTATATTTCCAGGAATTGGGCGTGGTATTATCGAAAAAGAACACAGCTCCATTATTGATTTTGCCGTCTGTTAAATAGTCTTTACAGCTTGACTCGTAACCAGTTCCGACTTTGCAACGGAATGTACTTTGGTTCGAACTGTTGTTCGTGTTGTAACATGACCAGCCATATCCGACAAACCAGGCTGAATTACCCGGGATTACACTGCTTGCCTCAACCTGGGCTTCAAGAGTCGAGGTATATTCAATCTGACCAGCGCTATAATTGAACGCCGGACCATTATATCCCATTTGAAAACTACCGTCCACAATTGCATCATAAAGGTAATTTGTATAATCCTGGAAACAGACATGCCAATCGCTATTACAGCCTGTAACAAAAGGTGGATATACAAAATACATAATTGCAAAGCCTTTATTTCCATCACAATCTTTTATTTCAGAATTGTATTTGCAGGCATAGTCATACGTCAGTTCCGGGACATAATTCTGATGGGCGACTGCATAGTTGTTATCCCACCTGAAATACAGATATCCCCATTTCCAATTGCCTGAAAAGAATCCGAAGAGCATACTATGGATGCTGTCGTATTTCATTTTTGTATCATTTAGATCCTGTGGATTGATCCATAGAGCATTCAGGTAGCCTTGTATTGGAACGCTGTAAGCCCAGGGTGTCGTAAAGTTGGAACAGATAAGATTCAGCGAACCTTTATTAGGCTCGAAGGGTGGTAATATAGGGTCCGCTTGTCCCATTGATCCAAAGGTATAAACGGCCCATAACGTGTCCCATGAAGCTATGGCAGGATTGGTAGGCTGCCAGGTTGTGTTTGGAATAGCTGATCCATAAACCACCGGTGTTGCCACCAGGGTTTTGTTCGGATTACTAAAGGAGATTGACGGGACCTGCCCTGAACCGCCGCTGGCATACTTGCCCGGGATAATAATTTTACCGCAATAGTATGGATATAGCCCCCCTGTTGCAGCATACAGGGAATTGGCAAGAAACTGTGCCCTTGCAAGGGCGTTGAACCAAATGTTATCCGGTGCAAGCCCGTAATCGGCATACTGGGCATCCTGGTACCATCTGTTTGAGTTTCTGTAGTCATCCATATGGACCACAAACCAGTCAACCTCCTTTAGGAATGCCTTAACCTCATCCTGAATTTGGGCGTTGAAAGTGAGTAGAAAATCATAATTTATTTTTCCGCTACCAGTTGAATCTATTACATTTCCGCAATTGACAAATACGTTACAGCCGTAGAATTGAGTCCCAACCACCCACATAAAATAATTCTCGAGCATCTGGTAAGCTATCATAGCCGAAGCGGAATCGTGCACTGCTGACCTGGTTATTCTAACAAGATCAGCATTATAAAGGTGCATTGCGGAATTTTGAGAGGGGCCGCCGAGACCCAACAGATCATCATGCAAGGCTTTTTCGGAGTTGCTAATAGCCGGTTGAAGCATATTATTGCAATAATTAGAGAGCAGGTACTCCTTTGCATTCTCCATTGCTGTACCAAAACCGGCTGGATCTGCCTGATACTGCCGGCCCATCATTGGGTAATAAGCATAAAAATCATGAGTGGAAGAATCATTCTGATTTGTGATAGGCTTCATATCAATCTTAAGTTGAACTGTATTAAAATAATTTACGAGAGCCGATGCCTCTACTGCTATTTCTTGACCCAGGGCATAAACCATTGTATCTAATACTGTAATTTGGTTTGTGATGTTAGCCAGGGCATTCTCAGCCTCTTTAAACACCATTTTGGTGTGTCTATAACCATGAATTTCCCAAAGGGTTTTCCCTATGAATTTATATGGCTGGGGGATCTCAGAATCTTCTCCTTCCTGCCTTACCCCTTTTCCGAATGCTCTAAAAGTATGACCAATGAAAGGTGCATTATTATCCTTCTCATACTTTGTCTTCATGTTAGGGAACTTTCCCACGAACAGAACGGGCCTCGTAGGATCAGGAATTGGTCCCGGTGGAGTAGGCGTTGGTGTATCATCTTTTTTCTTACACGATATCACAACGATAATCATCAGTGCCAGCAGCATCGCCAGTGGCACAATTTTTCTGAGAAGGTTTTTTGCTTTCATGGGTTTTTCATTTAGGGTTTAAAGTTTCAGTTTTTTATTCGCTATTTCGTTACTTCGATATTCTGCAATTTCATCACCATTTCAACTAATTCTTCTTCATTCACCGGTTTGGCAACAAGCTCGTTGCACCCTACGGCGTATGCCATTTCGAGTGCTTGAACACTAAACCATGCGAGGAGGATGATGATTATGCCGAAATTTCCGGATTCGCGGATCAGCCGGGTTGCTTCATAGCCGTTTAAACCGGGGAGGCCGGTATCGAGTATCATAATGCCGATTTCCTCCTGTTCCCGGCAAAACCGAACGGTTTCATAACCATCAATGGCGTGAACCAGCCTGAACCCTGCTTGCTTCAATGCAGCGCTGAGGCGGGATAAAAGGACCTCGTCGGTTGTGGCGATCAGGATGGAACAGGAAGGTACATTATTTGCAGCCATGTTTGTATCGGATGAGCGGCGAATGTACAACTGCGATAAAGGGATTTCCTAATATTTATCAGGAAATAATCGTATGATTTTCTATATGTGTTCCCTTAACATGCTGAATATCTGTTATATAAATTGCAATTTTAAAAACGGCAGGAAGTGGTCAATTTATAAATCAAAAATGTATATGTCAGATTGTTAATCTGTTACAACGGTCATAAAGAAAAGCATAAGACAGGGAAATGATAGGGGATACAGTATAAGGGGGGGGCGCATTAACTAAACCACCAGCCATTTCTTCAGCACGGCGAGCAGTTCCTCAGTCCCAATGGGTTTGGCTAAGTAATCGGTGCAACCACTAAGAACCGCATCGCGGATAGAAATGTTGGTTACGTATGCGGTAAGGATGACAACAGGTACCTCAGGTCGGAATTTTCTGATCTC
>CAZEDO010000166.1:0-1626 GCA_964511085.1 uncultured Lentimicrobiaceae bacterium | reverse complement strand
TTTACATTTTGCATTTACCCCAGCATAATCAGGTAACTGGTGAGGGTCTGACTCTGATCAAGCCCCAGTTTCTTACGGATGTGAGAGCGTGTTACGTCAATTGTGGAGGCCGACAGGTTCACTAAACGGGCAATATCCTTTGAGGAGAGGTTTATTCTTAAAAGCGCACAAATCTGTAATTCAGCCTTCGACAACTCCGGACATGCATCCAGCAATTTTTCGTAAAAACCGCCATGTATCTGACCAAATGTCCGTTCAAGATCGCTTAAAGGATCCTGTTGTGCATCGCGGTGAACTTCTGTCATCATCAGGTTGAAATCATCCTGGTCTTTTTTCTTTGGAAAACGAAATCGGAATTCTCCCAGTCTTTCCCTGATAGACTGGTTTGTCTGGTTCAGATTGGCGCTCTGTAAGGTATGGTAAATCAATTCCTGTTCTTTCAATTGCATGGCCAGGTGAAGGGTTTCAACTGCAGTTTCGCTCAGCTTCTTTTCCTGCTCGGAAAGGCGCATTTTTTGTTCGACATCGCGCCGCTTGCGATTAATTCTTTTATAACGGGCAAGCAGCCAGGTGATTACCAACATCAATATGAGGATGGCAACAGTACCTGTCAGCTTGATGATTAGATTTCGGAATTTTTCCAGTTTCCTGTCATCTTCCAGTTTAGCCACTGCCGATTGGAGCGATAGGTTTTTAAACCTCAGGTCAGTTTCGTCGAAGATCTCCTTTCCCATTTCGATAAAAAGAGAATCCTTATAAAGGCCGGCTTCCCGGGTTGATGTCAGGGCGCGAATGGGTTTACCATCAGCATCGAACCAGTTGGTCATCATGCTCAGCGCCTTGTATGCTATCGGGTAAATCGAATTCTTTTTTCCCCATGCAAGGCTTTTCTCAGCCACTTTCCAGGCGCTGTCGTGGTTTCCGGTCGCCCTCAACAAATCAGCCATGAGCAACATGGCATCATGAAATTCAGGAAGGATAACGATTTCTCCTTTTGCTCCGGCAACTTTCTGAAGCAATGCCAACGCCTGGGATTTTTTACCCTGATTATTAAGCAGATGAGCCTGTGAGATTTGGAAACTCGCAGAAATTCTTGGGTCGTGAAAGGAGAGACATGCGGAATCGGCTCTTAAAAGGGAGTCGGCCTGTTCAGTCATCCCTGCCCCTATATAGTTGGAAAGCATACTCATGGAGGAAAAGCATTTGCCGGAACGATTGTCTGATCCGAGGAAAAGTTTAGCACATTCACTGAAATTCTGCCGGCTCAGCGAAAAATAATTCTTCGACTTCTCCGGATTAATGGGTTTAATAAGATACCCGAGGTTAAGATAGATTTCTCCAACACCCAACAAGTGTGTGGCAATGGCTGATGAGTCTTTCAGAATAGTATCGTAGGCGCTGGATGCCTGATAGAATTGAAGCGCTTTGTTTAACCGGTTTTGTTCCAGGTAAACGCTCCCGATGTTAAACAGTACCGACATGATCTGGAAGTTGTTTCCGGTGCTTTTAAAATATTCTAGTGCTCTGTTCATCAGCACCACAGCGGTATCATACCGACCCATGATACGGAACAGACTGCCGATCTGCTCAACAGCCCGGTACTGATATTTAGTATCGCCGGCTCTT
>CAZEDO010000165.1:0-5537 GCA_964511085.1 uncultured Lentimicrobiaceae bacterium | reverse complement strand
TAATTAGTTCCGGATTAGTTGCATTAAAAACAACCGTAATTTGATTAGAAATTTCACCTTTGTCAATATAATAGAAAGGTTCGTAACATGCTGAAAAACTATTGCCTAAAACCCAGTATAATGTCTTCTTTCTCTTCATTACCGTATCTTTAAGAGGAGATGGCAGCGAATCAATATACCTGGCGAGCATAGCTCTCATGTCATCTACGGCTAAATTATATTGCTCATAGCTTGGAGTATTTTCATCAATTTTTGAGATATTGTAATAATTAAATCCGGTATTGAACCCCATACCCGATTTTCCATTTTCCGGCATCATAAGCATGAATGCTTTCTTATTCACATCAATTGAATCGTATGAGATATCTACCCAAACATTTTGAGGATAAGAAACATCCCTTGTTAATGCTCCTCCGGTTCCAAATCCATGAACCATTGTCAATCCACTATTACTTTCAGAAATAACAAGCTTAATTTTATCAGTCCCCGAAAAATGAATATAAAATCCCTGGCCTGCAATTGGTGGTGCAACTCCACTAATAATCGGCGCCACCTCAAGATTTCCTGTTCCACCGTCAGGGAATAAAAAGGTAAGGCCATTTACTGCCTCGGTAACTTCGGTGCCTGGCGCTGCTTTGATTTCGATAGTTGTTTTTGTTCCAATTACCCATTCAGCCGGCGGGTTTTCTTTATTGATAGGGTTGTCTTTTTTACATGTGCTGAAAAAGACAATCATTAACGCTGCAATCATTAACGCAGAAATTCTAAATACTTGTTTCATACTACCTTAATTTGTTAATAGATAAATAATTTATTAAATACCCAATATAGCTTTTGTTGAAATGTATTTAGCTTTGCTGAACTTAATTTGTATGGCTGCAACTCCGCTTTTAATACCGTACAATTGGCAATTGTATTGTTATTCACTTCTACCATTCCTTTTTTTGTATTAATGTTGTGAAGAATTGCAAGTTCTTCTATTTTTAGAGTGGCATTAATATTGCCGTTCAGCGAGAAAGCATCTTTTGAAACTTCTCTGGGCGCGGAGGTCGAAGTCTAAGCCCAGTTGGGGATCATTTGCAGATAATATTGCGGCTATCTTAAGCAAATGTATTACTGTAGTTTGTAATAACAACGCGAAAAGTAAAATATAATCAGGTGCAGGGAGGAGTTGGAAAGAGGAATTAGCTAAAAGGCATTAGGTATTAGGCAAAAGTCTTTTGGCATTAGGTATAAGTAAGAAGGAGAAAAATAGGCAACAGGCTGAAGACTTAAGGCATTGCTAAACTGATATATTGAGAATCTTATGATTCACAGATTTTATTATTTATACAGATTCTAAATTTCGATATAATTATTCTTTATAAATGTATTCACATATATTTGTCTCAAATTATTTATTTCACTACTGTAATACTGCAATACTGCAATTAATGCTTATCTAAGCTATTTCATTGCTGATAAACACTTTACTAACTTCATGAATGTAATTATTGTTTTAATCGGATTTAGTCTTTTTGTAGCAATCGGATTCCTTATTGCATTCATCTGGGCAGTAAGGAGCGGACAGTATGATGATGATTATTCGCCTCCCAGGCGTATTCTTTTCGACGACACAGAAACCAATACAGAACCAACCAACAAATAAACAACTATGGAATTAGAAAAATTCATGTACGACAACAGGATCGTAAGGCAGTTTGCCTATGCCACCGTACTGTGGGGCATTGTAGGCATGCTGGTAGGATTGCTCATTGCATTCCAGATTTATATCCCGGCCCTGAACTTTGGCTTTGAGTTCACCACTTTCGGGCGGCTGCGCCCCCTGCACACCAACGCGGTGATCTTTGCATTTGTGGGGAACGGAATCTTCACAGGTATTTATTATTCTCTTCAGCGCCTGCTCAAAGCAAGGATGTACAGCGATGTGCTGAGCAGGATCCATTTCTGGGGATGGCAGATCATAATTGTCTGCGCTGCAGTCACACTTGTATCAGGTATTACTTCCGGAAAGGAATACGCAGAACTGGAATGGCCTATTGATATCCTTATCGCTGGTATTTGGGTGGTATTCGGATGGAACATGATGGCAACAATTATCAAGCGCAGGGTGAAACATCTCTACGTGGCCATCTGGTTCTACATCGCAACTTTTGTAACTGTGGCGGTGCTGCACATTGTTAACTCGATGGAACTCCCCTGGAGCCTGCTTAAAAGCTACCCGGTGTATGCCGGTGTGCAGGATGCATTGGTGCAATGGTGGTATGGTCATAATGCCGTGGCATTCTTCCTTACTACGCCTTACCTGGGACTTATGTACTACTTTGTACCCAAGGCAGCCAACAGGCCGATATACTCGTACAAGCTTTCTATCGTCCATTTCTGGGCCCTTATATTCCTTTACATCTGGGCTGGCCCGCACCATTTGCTTTATTCGTCGCTGCCTGATTGGGCACAATCGCTCGGAACCGTGTTCTCCATCATGCTTATAGCTCCGTCATGGGGCGGTATGATCAATGGTTTGCTCACGTTGCGTGGCGCATGGGACCGCGTAAGGGAAAACCCCGTACTGAAATTTATGGTTGTTGCCATCACTGCTTACGGTATGTCCACATTCGAAGGTCCTATGCTTTCGCTCAAGAGCGTTAACGCCATCAGCCATTTCACTGACTGGACTATAGGCCATGTTCATATTGGCGCTATGGGATGGAATGGTTTTCTCACATTTGGGATGCTGTATTATCTCATACCAAAACTCTTTAACACGAAACTATATTCAACCAAGCTTGCCAACATCCATTTCTGGGTGGGAACATTAGGTATTCTTTTCTATGCGATTCCAATGTATTGGGCAGGTTTTACCGAAGCCAGCATGTGGAAACAATTTACACCACAAGGAACTTTGCTCTATCCAAATTTCCTCGAAATAGTTACCCAGATTCTGCCGATGTACTACATCAGGTCGTTTGGAGGGGTTCTCTTCTTTGCCGGTATCTTTATCATGCTCTATAACCTTGTAAAAACTGTAAAGGCCGGAACTTTTGTTCCTGACGAAGCAGCCGAAGCGCCTGCATTACCAAAGGCACAGGTTAAGGAAGGCTGGCACCGTATGCTTGAAGGTTCGCCTATCAGGTTTATGATCTTTGCCATAATTGCCATTCTTATTGGCGGTCTTGTGGAGATTGTTCCTACCTACCTTATCAAGTCGAATATTCCTACCCTGGCATCTGTAAAGCCATACACACCTCTCGAATTGCAGGGACGTGATATTTACATCAAGGAAGGTTGTTACAATTGCCATTCGCAGATGATACGCCCATTCCGTTCAGAGACAGAGCGCTACGGAGAATATTCCAAAGCAGGTGAGTTTGTGTATGACCATCCTTTCCAGTGGGGGTCCAAACGCACCGGGCCTGATTTGGCAAGGGAAGGCGTTAAAACAGGCCGGAACTACAAACCCAACTCGTGGCATTACAAACATTTCATGAACCCGCAGCAACTGAATGCACAATCGATTATGCCACCGTATCCGTGGCTTGCTGTAAAGGAGATTGACACAGCCAGCACAGGTGCCCGCATAAATGCAATGACAACGCTTGGTGTTCCTTATCCGCAGGGATATGCCGCACTGGCAAACAAGGATCTTTCGTCGCAGGCATCACTGATTGCCTATGGCCTGAAAGGTGATGGTATAGAAGTTGGCCGCAACAAGCAGGTAATTGCGCTTATTGCATACATACAAAGGCTTGGAACGGATATTACACTTCAAAACAAATAGGACATGAAGATTATAAGCAGCTTGTTTGAAGAAATAGCGGGAATACAAACCTTCCCGATCATATCCATGTTCATTTTCCTGACATTCTTTGCAGGGATACTCGTTTACGCAGCAAGGCTTGACAACGGGCTGAGCGAGCAAATGAGGCATTTGCCCCTTGAAGGTGACGAAAACCAAATCAACGATAACGATTAATCAGATAAAAGATATACTATGAGCTCAACAGATGAAAAACCGATTAACGTTCAGCCCGAAATAGACGAGCTGACAAAGGATAAGTACCTCGGAGGCCACGAATATGACGGCATACGTGAACTCGACAATAAATTGCCCCGCTGGTGGCTTTACTTGTTCTATATCACCATCATTTTTGCAATCGTTTACATGTCCGATTATCATGTGTTCCACTACAGTCTTAATCAAAAGGCGGAATACCAGGCCGAAATGGATAACGCAGCAAAACTGATTAAACCGGTACCTCCTTTCGATTTAACAACATTAACGGTGCTTACCGATAAGGAAAGCCTTGATGCAGGCAAAGCCATCTTCATGCAAATCTGTTCCACCTGCCATGGCAAAAATGGCGAAGGACTTGTTGGCCCGAATATGACCGACAAATTCTGGATTAACGGGAATACCATTCAGCAAATGTTTGTTCTTGTCCAGAATGGAAAAATCGAAAAGGGAATGCTGCCTTTTAAGGATCAGTATAACCCAAAACAGATTCAGAATGTACTTAGTTACATTATAAGCCTGCAGGGTACAAATCCTCCAAACGCAAAAGCGCCACAGGGAACGGAATATCCTACTGTTGGAATGTAAATGCAGCCCCTGGGCAAATGTGATAAATATCAGGTTTTATTTATTTATTATCAGCTGAATAAATAATAATTTTACCGGGCTATGGCATTCGGCCATAGCCCTAATTATTTAATACAATGGCAGAACAGGATCAGGATTATACCTTCAGGGATAATCTATCCACAATAACGGAAGAGGGCAACCGTTCGTGGGTGTATTGCAAGAAACCCAGCGGAAAGTATTATAAATACCGTTCAGTTCTTGCTTCATTCCTCTTGTTGCTTTTCTTTACCGGCCCTTTCATAACGATAGATGGTGATCCTTTGCTGCTTCTCAACTTTGTTGAGCGGAAATTCATATTCTTTGGGATTATTTTCTGGCCTCAGGATTTTCATCTCTTCGTGCTGAGTATGATCACATCAATCGTGTTTATCGTTTTATTTACGGTAATATTTGGCCGCATTTTCTGCGGATGGATATGCCCGCAAACGATATTCATGGAATTTGTTTTCCGGCAACTGGAATACCTTATAGAAGGAAATAACAGCCAGCAGCGCAAACTTGACGATCAGCCCTGGAATGCAGAGAAATTCTTTAAAAAATCAATCAAACATTTTATTTTCTTCATCATCTCTTTCCTCATAGCAAATGTGTTCCTGTCGTATCTCTTAAGTTTCCAAGAGGTTAAAGGCCTTTATGTGGATGGGTTGCATGCGCATCTTGGAGGTTTTATCGGATTGGTTATTTTTTCGGGTGTATTCTACTTTGTTTTTGCCAAGTTCAGGGAGCAGGTTTGCATCATTGTTTGTCCTTATGGCCGTCTGCAGGGTGTTATGCTCGACAGAAACTCAATTATTGTTTCTTACGATTATAAAAGGGGTGAACCCAAAGGAAAATACAACCCGCTTGAAGATCGAAAAAATGCCGGCAAAGGAGATTGCATCAGTTGCAACAGTTG
>CAZEDO010000164.1:0-5576 GCA_964511085.1 uncultured Lentimicrobiaceae bacterium | reverse complement strand
TTCTTGATAAACTTAGTGATAACTGTGGTGTCCGTTTTACTTATAACCCGGATGATATTTCAGCTGACAAGCGGATTTCGCTACAAGTAAAAGATATGCCTTTGTCCAGTATCCTTTCTAAAGTGTTAGAAAAAAATTCATTTTCATTTCACGAAAGAGGAGGACAGATAATTATTTTCCGAGACCATTCCTATAAAGAAACTTTACCCTCAAACTCATCATTACGGCAACAAAAAGCTGCCGAAGTTCCCAAATTATCTGCCCTACAGAAAATTCCGGATAAAGAAAAAAATGTCGGCCAGCATTCGTTGGAAGTTATTTCCACAGCAATAGAAAATCACAAGCAGGATACCCTTTATATTACGAAGCACGATACTATAAAGATTGTTGATACTCTCCTGCGTACAGACACCCTTGTCCTTCGCGATACTATATTTATTAATAAGGACAACCAATTACGGAGAGAGCAATACGGTACAATGAAACATGGATTTTTCACTGAATTTTCAGGAACTCATCTGTTTAGCAAAATGATTTTTTCTGAATCCACGCCTGAAAACAAAAACCTTTCTGCTAAACTTGGCACAACCGGAACGCTGAATCTGCCAGGCTATTCCGTTGGGGCAGGATTTGGATATCGGTTCAATAAATGGACTGTTCGATCAGGTTTGTCGTTCACAAGGTTTCTCCAGTCGTTTAATTATTCTTATACAAACCAGACAGGTGGTTACTTTGAAACTGACACTATAGAAAAATATTATACACTAACAGGCCCCGATACTTCATGGTTTTATATAACTGATTCCTCCTGGTTGGAAAAGCAAGTACATCAATACAATAATAAGGTGCAGAACAAGTTTAGCAATGTTGAGTTTCCTTTATCAATTTCATATTCTGTTTATCAAAGGAATTTTGATTTTTATTTATCAGGAGGTGTGATCGCCGGTATATTACCTTCGGCCATTGGAAGCTTTTTAAATCCTTTGTCTGATTCTCTTGTTAGTCCGCTAATGGACAGATCACTTAATACTTTTATTTTATCGGTAACGGGTGGTGCAGGAGCAAAATATTCTTTAAACAGACATACCGGGTTGTTTACAGAAGTTGCATATAGACAGCATATTAGTTCTGTTTTTAAGGACTATCCTATCTCGGTTAAATTCTGCTCAGTTTCTTTTCGGGTGGGTCTTTTCTGTAATTTCTAATAATATTTCACTTTTTTTCAAAACAGAGTAGGGGTAAAAGCTGTTTTAACTGTCTTATAGGTGAGTTTGTTTGTTACTATCCTGAAATAAGTATCAGGATAGTGTGTTGTTATAATCCAGCGTATCAATAAAACCTAATAAAGGTTGATGAAAGCCTGCTATAAAGTAATCCTTCTTATAGGACTTGCCTGCACTGCATATTCAATGGCAGATGCTCAGGTTTACGTTGGTGGCACACTTACTGCAAACACAACCTGGTCCAGCAACCAAAATCCTTACATCGTGGTTCAGAATGTAATTGTTCCCGAAGGAATTACACTCACCATTTTACCAGGAGTAATTCTCAAATTTCAGCAGGACAGCTGTATTAAAGTTTACGGAATCCTGATAGCACAGGGAACAGAAACAAACAATATTCTTTTTACCTGGAATTCAACAGGTTTCAGATGGAGCGGTATTAAACTGTTCAATGCATATACACAACTGGATGATCAGGGGAATTACCTTTCTGGAACTATTATCTCCTATTGCAGACTTGAAGGAACAAGTTTTTCGATTAGTATTGAAGACAGATCAAGAGTTCTGATCGAAAAATGTGAGTTAGACAACAGTTCTATAGGTATCTATCTTAAGAATTCAAGTAACAACATTATCCGCAACTGTACGATAGCTAATTCTGACTTTGGCATTTTTATCCCATCCAAAGATGTGAGTAGTTTTAACCGTTTTTCAGGAAACATTTTTCAGGATAATTCGAATGTTGGCTTTTTTATGAATAACAATGAAGGCCATGCAACAAATAATATTATTATAGGGAATCAATTCGACAATAACCCGTTCGGACTTTATATAGGCAATGATGGTCTTGCCGATAAAGGGAACACGATTGTCAGAAACAATATTATCTCAAACAGTTCGATAAGTGGGCTTCGGCTTTATCAGGATTCAACAGAAATATCAGAAAACATTTTTTATGACAATTTTAATGGCATCAGTGTCATGGCATCAAACTATAGCCGGATTGAAAATAACCTGCTATTTCTTAATGAGGAATGGGGCGTTATAGTAACCGGTGATGCAGGGAATAACTTTATTGAAGCAAATAATATTTATGGAAATATGGGAGGTGTGTTACTGACTGGGCAAAACGGCGACAGTTCACACTACAACAGTATAATACGGAATGCAATACACGATAACCATGGAATTGCTATCCGTATTGAAGCAGCTCCACAGTCGCGCATTCAATACAATAACTTTTATAGTAATGGCATTGAGAATTGTTTTGTCAATTTAACTGATGTTAAAATTCATGCAGAGTATAACTGGTGGGGGACTACAGATACGTTGCTTATTAACAAACAGATCTTCGATGTTTTCGACAATCCGACAAGAGGGCATGTCATATATAAACCTTTTGCAGAATTGCCAGGATATGATCCTCCAATCTCCGCTCCGCTCAATGTTGTTAAAAGGCTTATAGGAAATAAAGTGGAAGTGAGTTGGATTCCTAATCAGGAAACCGATCTGGCCGGTTACCGCTTTTATTTTAACTACCTTTCACCCTATGCATTTTCTGATAACGTGGATGTACAGAATACTACACAGTATCTGATTATTGGCACATCAGTGTTTGACACAATTGCTGTAACAGCCTATGACAGTTTGGCCGATGGTAATTCCGACCAGTTAGAGGGGCATGAAAGTGCTTTTGCTTATGCAATATTTGGTCCTTATGCCGGAGCAGATACCACAATCTGTAACGATAATGCATTTGAAGTTTCCGGCGCCACGGCATTTAATTATTCCTCCTTATCATGGACTACTTCCGGGGATGGTGTTTTTAGTAATAATGTTGCCCTTCATCCGGAATATACTCCTGGTATGCAGGATAAAGCAAATGGACAGGTAACACTTACACTTACGATTCATAGCGAAGGAATTCAAATAACAGATGAAATCCAATTGATACTCCTTCCTAAACCTGTCGCTGAAGCTGGCTCCGATGCCACAATTGTGCAGGACTCAGCATTTTACTTAGCCGAAGGGCAGGCCAGTTATTTTAATTCCCTTCATTGGACTACTTCAGGAGATGGATTGTTCGACAATGAAAATGCATTAAAACCAAACTATTATCCAGGGCTTTCTGATATTAATGCAGGTCAAGTGACACTTACGTTGAATGTATTATCTGTCTGTGGTTCTGTTTCGGACTATCTGACACTCAACATCCTGCCGAGTTATAGCATTTCAGGAAAAGTTCATGCAGGAAATATGCTCATGCACCAGGGGGCTCTCTCTCTGTTAAGCAAATCTGGTAATGGCTATCAAAAGAAGCGCAGCGGACAGATTCAACCTGATGGCACATTTCATATTGGTACGCTCACCGGGGATTCATTATTAATTTATATTACTCCCGATCCGGTTGAATATCCTGATTATATGCCCACCTATTATGTTGGCCAACTCAATTGGAAAGATGCATTTCTCCTCCCATTATATGCCAACACCCACGACCTTGATATTTATCTGATGCCAAGACACATCTTTTTGCCGGCAGGTGTTGGGAGTATTAGCGGTATTTGCACATCAGGAGGAAGAAGTGATATTATTCCATTCGCTGATGCACAAAACCTAACTATTTTTCTGTTAGACGGCAAAGGCAGGAATAACCTTGGATATGCTATTTCCTCTGTAGATGGAACCTTCGTTTTTCCGGACCTTCCTTATGGTGATTATTATTTGCAGGCGGAAAAGGCAGGATTTGAATCACTGAGTTCTCCTCTTATACAGATTAATCCTTCATTTCCTGATATATCAGGTGTTCAGATCAGCCTCGTTCCTCGCAAGATCACGATAGCTTATGAATTACCGGCAAATCATGAGAAATCAGAAATGAGCATTTATCCTAACCCCGCCAGTGATTATTTACATGTAACATTGCCGGAAAATATTTTAATTACCTGTTACTCTATCAGTGATGCAACAGGGCGGCTAATGTCCGGTTTTTCGGATAAAGTACCCAGTAATGGAACATCTTTTGAAATAGACATTAACAGTCTTGAAAAAGGCTATTATATACTTAATATCAATGACCAGGCATCATCATATCATTGCAGATTCCTGAAATTATAAACTGTAATATATTAACAACTAATCCAATCAGTATTAACTATGCGCTTTGCTTTGCCCAGGGGTTAAGCAGGGTTTAACGAAAAGAAAGGGGGGCTCCGACTCAACAAACCATGCAAACTAAACTCAACAAACAGGTATTTGGCTGATGAAAATACCGAAAACAGCAATGAATGAGCATTTTGGATTCAAAAACTTAACTATAGTTTGATTATCGTGAAAACGTTCTATCTTTGCCGGTCAAATTCTAAATAAAAATGACTACCCAATCAATTCAATTATTAATTAACAAAAATTAAGTGAAAACTAATTTACAAAACATGAAAACACTAATCAAAAGAAGCATTGCAATGCTGGTATTGGTTCTTGGAGTTTTAATCAGCTCCTATGGACAAACCACAAATTCGCAGTCGTTTGATGGCACATTCCCGCCATCAGGATGGACATCTACTCCTGCATCTTCGGGCTTAACCTGGAGTGGAGTTACTACAGGTGGATCGCCTGCCTGCGCTCCTCATTCAGGAGCTGGGATGGCTAAATGCAACAGTTTTTCTGTTTCATCGGGCACAGCTTTATTAATTACACCGGTGATTGATTACACTATGCGTGGCGCTAATACACCTACAGTCAGTTTCTGGATGTACAGGGATGGTGGTTATTCTACTACTGCAGACAATGTAACAGTATATGTGAATACAACTAACACTACAACTGGTGCTACAAACTTAGGAGTTGTCAACCGTTCAAGAAATCTTGCTCCGATTGTAGCTACAAATGGCTGGTACCAATATTCCTTTGACATTCCTGCTGCATTTGCCGGAAGTACAAATTATCTTTTATTTGCCGGAAACAGTTTTTACGGTAATAACATGTATCTGGATGATATTGTTTACATTTCTTATCCTATTCCTCCCCCCGGAACCTTCACAGGTTTGGTAACCAATGGTATCACTGGTGTTCCTATCCCTGGTGTAAATGTTACAGCAGGCGGATTAACCGCTACTACAGGAGATGATGGTACTTATAACCTTCTGCTTCCCGGACTTACATACGATGTTGTTTTTACAAAAGTTGGTTTCCAGAGTGTAACTGTGCTTGCACAGACCATAATTTCCGGTGGCTTTACTACTGTTGACGCACAGATGTATGAAAATGCTATTGCCCCTGCAGTTATTACTGCATTAGTTAACCCATTAGATACTCAATGCGATGTAACCTGGACAGCTCCTTTCGGACCAT
>CAZEDO010000163.1:0-5598 GCA_964511085.1 uncultured Lentimicrobiaceae bacterium | reverse complement strand
TCTTATTCAACTATCAGTTTAACCCTGTTTTTGCTATACCTTGATAACACTTCTACGAAATACATTCCTTTCTGAAGTTTTGAAATATCAACGGTATAATCCAGCGGTTTCACATGCATAACTTTTTGCCCGACCTGGTTGTAAATTGCTACTTCTCCAATCGGCGCTCCATTTTTAGAGGATATTATTATTGATTGGTTTGCAGGATTCGGGAATATGGAGAATTCCTTTTCGGCAGTTAAATCTTCCACCGAAACTACACCGCAAAGCTCTTCCACTTCAGTTTTTGTATTGCATCCACTACCATTGTCATAAATGTAAATATTCTGGTTATGCTTTGATAACAAATCACATAAGGGTTGAACTGCGCAGGTAGTCAGTGAATGATTGGAACCTATTTGGACCCCGATCAATGACTGTATATTAAGAGTATCCAGTCCTTCGATACTTGTTAATGCGTCGTTATTGTTAATAGTTAACCAGCCTGTGTTATTATTTGCGCCAATTAATGCATTGCCCAAACCTGTCAAACTTGTCAGCGCATCGTTATCATTTATCCAAACATCTTCCATAATTGTAGTTAAAGATTCTAATCCGGTAAAATTCGTTATGGCTGGATTGTATTCCATATAAAGTTGCCCGCCTATAGTTTTTAATGATCCAAGTCCGGTAAAATCAACAAGGGTGCTATCGTATTGCATAAAAAGGGGTCCTCCTAAAGATGTTATCGAATCAAGTCCGGTAAAACTTGTAAAAGCATTGCAATTGCTAACAAATATGCCGCCTCCGATAAATTTTAATGAATCAAGTCCCGAGAAATTTGTAAAAGCTCCAAACTGAATGATTAAACTTCCTTTGATAGAATCCAACGTTTTAAGATCAGAAAAGTCAGTTAAAAGATTGTTGTTATACAGAGAAAAGTCTCCTTCAATAGAGGTCACCATATCCACTCCTGATAAACTGGCCAGGTTAATGTTAGTTTCAACATGAAGGTCTCCATGAATAGTAGTCATAGCAGGCAGTCCGGTCAAATCAGTAAGTGAAGGATTCCATATTATGTTAATACTTGAGTCGATAGAATTGAGAGACTCAAGCGCTGAAAAATTGAGAAGGGAATTGTTATAAGAAACGGTCAACTCACCTCCAATAGAAGTGAGGCCTTCTAATCCGGTTAAGCTTGTAATGAGATTCATTCCTGTTATTTCAAGATCCCCGCCGACAGAAGTAAGGGACTCAAGCCCTGTCAAACTAGTTAGCCAACCGCTTTGGACCAACTCAAAGTTTGCCCCCACTGAGCTTAATGAATGAAGTCCCGTTAAATTTTGAAGAGGAATGTTTTGATGAAGAAGTAAGTCCCCACCAACATGCGTAAGGGAACCTAGTCCGGCCAAATCAGTAAGGTTAGTATTTGCGATATAAAGGATTCCGCCAATAGAAGTCACTAGACTTAATCCGTCAAGATTATTAATATCGTTGTCGTAACCCATTATTGTAACATCTCCTTCAATTTGTGTGCAGCCCGGATGATTAATTTGAAAATTGTCTATCCCGGCCTGCGAAGTAAATGTTATTCCTTCGGGCAGGCAGGACTGGGAGAATACTATATTATTGAAGAAAAACAGCATCAAAAGTGCAATCGATAACTTTTTCATAATTATTGGTTTAAATGAAGAATTCCTTCCATAGGGTTTTTCAACCCTGAATTTAATAATTGCTTTCCATTAATAACAAGATCCAAATACCACATTAGCCTTATTAAAACAGGATTATGCCTGCTAAATTCCTATTCTTCATATTCTTCTGTAAAAGCATAATCTGTAATAGTAATAACTCCGCCACTCATGAACAATCCAATCCAGCCATAGTATGCCTTTTCTCCCTTAACTATTTTTAAACCAAGGTATTTCTCATTCGTATGTATCACATTCTGCCACAGGCCGTCAGAAATGGAACATTGTGTAATAACCCACAAATAAGAACTAAAAAGAGATTCATTTGTGGACCATAATCTATGCCCGTTTATCGTATCTGATGCTGTTAACGTGTCAATCCATGTTAAAGAGGAATGATGACAGTTTCCGGAAATTGTGTCAATGTTGTTTGCTACGATGCAAACCTCATTGTTTCCTAAAGGGACAAGGTTGTTTGAAGAAAACCCCATGCCTAACATTCCGGGGTTGGATTTATGAATAGTGATTTTTAAATCATCAGCCTCATCAGCATTCAGATCAAGCGAAATGCTTGTGTCCTGTTTCAACCATGGATTTAGTGAAATGATGATATCAGGCTCAATATTAACATACTTAATACCTTGTCCCAAGCCTTTACCGGCAATGATGAAATCGTCAAGATGCACGGTATGTATGGTTTTATCCTTTTTGCATGCAAAAGCACACATCATTGCTAAGATTGAAAGAAGAATTAGGTTTTTGATCTGAATAGGATTCTTCACGTTTTATCAATTAAATTGAAACCTTTGAAAAGAATATACCGGAAATCAAAGAATTGCCATTATAACTTATATTTTGCTGCGGCAGCGGATGGCAGCATACATCCAAAAGAGAGATCCGGACAAGACGAGAAGTACTTATTACTTTAGTACTCATATAAGACAGTTGAAACAGGATTTACCCTTATCCGGTTATGCGATTTATTTTAGTCCTATTGAGTGAGGGGAAAATGCAGGTGAGTTTACCCGAACAAGAGTTGGTAAAACATAATGCTGATGAGGATATCACTCCTGAAATCAGACGAAACCGAAACTGACGATTTTGTCAATGCTCTTGCGGGGAAAAGAGAAAAGAATGAAAAGGTCAGTTTCCGAAACCTGAAACAATTAGAAATAAAGACCACTTTGACAACCAAACTGGTTAAGCCTGAAAAAGTTCAGACATTTGAACAGTTCAGACATTTTTTTGCCTTTTAGCGAATCATGGAAGCACAACTCCAATTGCCATTGCAGCGTTGTTGTCAATTGTTGCCATATCGGATGAGTCAACAAGTCCGTCGCCATTAACATCTTCAGATATATATCCCGAAGTTGCCATGGCCGCTTCGTTCTCAACCGGAGCCATGTCGCCGGAATCAATAATGCCATCCTGGTTAACATCTCCGGCATATAAAGCCCATGCACCATCACTCATTTGAATCATGTTATTGCCAAAAGCTTTAGAAGCCAGATTGGTAAAATTGTAGCTGACCACACTTCCGGCAAATGAAACTGGCAGAGCGCTTGTGGTAGCTATTGAATTACGATGTCTTATTGTAATGTAGTAGGTGCTGTTGAATGCAGGAAGAATCAGCACTCTTGCCAACCCCTGAACAGAAAGATCAATATTCCCTACCGCTAGTTGAAGCAAGGAATAATCAGAAGCATTGTGCAGCTCTATCAGAATATTATCAGCGATGCCATCAGTACACAACCCGGAAGATGAACCTAATGCAGAATTCATTTTATGGGGAATCGGATCGTACAAGCCTTCCAGAAACAATGAAAGGTTGAGACACTTATTGGATGTAACAATTCCATTCTTGTAATAACAAGCAGTTGGGAGATCATTTAATGCATTGTAAGTGTTGTCAGCATATTCGCAGGAACCCCCATTATTTGTCCAGACAAGCTCAGTTGAGCCACTTGTATAATTGAATTTAAGATCTAATATTGAAGTGCCATCCGGCAAGCTTATTGCAGATCCAAACCAGGAAATAATGAGATGGCGCATACCATTAGGAAGAATGTTATCACCAATTAGAAATGAACCAGAGAAGGCACTGTTCTTAATTCCCTGAACGAAAGTCAATACTGAAGGATCATATTTCAGATCCAGGGAGATAACTGCTATGTTTGAAAAGCCATTAACGGTAACCGGAATTGTTACATTCCCTGAAATTGCATTAAACATGCTCGCTACAGTTGTAACGGGAGCGTTCTGTGCGCTCACAATGGTGGAGATGACAAGAATCCACCCTATGAAGAACCAACGGGAAATCATAAGAGAATTATATATGCCAATTTTGAGATCCCTGATCTTTAATTGGATTTACATTTGATTAAAACAACTTTTCTGGTGTATTTAGTTAAACCATAAGCCACAGCTAACATTACTAAAATAGTGCCGCCATCACCTATTGGAGCCCCTCCCCCTGGAACACCACCAACAGGAGCCGCAGGTGTATTCTCCGGAGTCTGACCAGGATGAGGTGGTTCGGTCTGGGCTAATGACATAAATACAGGGATGAGAACTAAAGCAATGATTAGCATTATTGATTTTATCCTTTTCATATGCGGAGCATTTATATTTTCAGATTAATTTTTAATTATCAGCAAACAGGCAATTTTCAGGTTAAATTATGAATGTTCATGAAGCGAACCCTTTTTATCAGAACAATACCTTTTCAGTTTTGATAAAATTGCCTGCTACCACCTTCACTAAATAATATCCCTTTAACAATTGCAACTTGTAAGCATTCAACTGATTGTTTTGCAGATCATCCTGAAATACCTTATTTCCAAGTAAGTCATACACATAGATTTCACCTTTAGTATTAAGCGCGTTCGTGTTTTTAACATAAAGAATGTCACTGTATGCATAAATCCGAACATTTGCCTGAGCATTCTCATCAACTCCAAATGTGGTGTTATTAAAATGAAGGTAAAAACGGTTCAGATTTTCTCCTTCTGAAGCTGTAAAGGAATACGATGGATTCGTGCGTAAATCCTGAGTATTTGCCAGGAGTTTGTCTTCCAGAGATATCGATACATCAGCATTGAAGCTTTGGAGATTATCTGCTGTTATTGTGTATGTAGCATTCATGCCACATTGGAAACCCAGTTGAACCACTTCATTTTGGCTGGTCCATGGTTGTGTGTCTACTGAAACTTTAGATAAATCGTTCAGGATCGTGAATAATTGAGGGGCTTCGTAGCCACCTGGCATTTTATACGCATCATAAACATCGTCGTAGGATGCTGAAGATTCAGCTGCAAACCTTACAACGGCTTTATCATAATATGAATTAACTGAACAGCTTGCAGTAATTTCAAGCATATCAGCAAGATTTTCCCCATCTTTCAGAAATGGTTCTGAATTAATGCACCTTGTTGAATTGTCAACGCCAAATGTAGTGGCGGAGTTTGCTCGCACAAAGAACCCTTGTTGTGGAGAACAATAGGATGAAGCTCGGGTTCCTCCACCAGCCTTTATATATACCTTGTAATTGTTTGCCCCCGGATCAAAAAACCAGGCTTTTTGCTGGCAATTGCCCCAGTTTACACCAGCTACCGACAGGTTGATTGCACTTGGGTATGGATTTCCTATCAGGTTATAACCATCAGTGCCGGTCTTACTCATTGCAAGTGAGGTGGTTCCGGTATTAAGCACCCCGATGGTAGAAACCGTTTTACCTGTTAAACCTGTTGCCCACATGGCATAACCTAACATTTTTGTATTCAAAGTGCTGTCAATCGCATTAACCCACCACCATTTATGCACGGGTTCTTTGTAATACTTCATAAAAACATCCTTATAGGGAGTACTTGAGGCCGACTGCAAAGGAATACAGTAGTAGTGCCAACTATTTGGGACAAAATAGCTTTGA
>CAZEDO010000162.1:0-5811 GCA_964511085.1 uncultured Lentimicrobiaceae bacterium | reverse complement strand
TGTATCAGTAACATCTACGCCAGATCCCGGCAATAAATTACCAGCCATTCCCAAATACGACCAGCCAATGCCTGAATCATACTGCCTTAAGCTCCTCCGTCCCGCAAAAGGAAGGCTTAAAGAACTGGAAGATACATTCATTCGTATCACGCAACACAGCAAAAGAAAACCTTCCAACAGGGAGCAAATTATTCGCTTGTTCGACCGGTACAAAAGAGTTTATCCCGACAATAGTATGCTGGATGAATTAGATTTTCTGATACTCAGCTAAAAATACAAACAATGCACACAGGCCTCATCGTAGTTTCTTTCTCCCAAAACCAACAATACTTTTTACCGTTTACATACTTTGCTGTGATTCATCATATTCTATCACATAATATTTGTACATTGGTGCTCTTTTTAGTATTAAGATATGCCCGATAAAAAATCACTGTCCGAACGTGATATATGCACTAAGTTTATAACACCTGCGCTTGAAAAAGCCGGTTGGAATAAGGACACACATTTTCTCGAAGAAGTTTCTTTTACAGATGGTAAAATCTATGTACGTGGCAAACTCACGGCAAGGGGCGAGAGAAAAAGAGCTGATTATATCCTTTATTACAAGCCCAATATCCCTGTTGCCATTATCGAAGCTAAAGACAACAAACACACTGTTCGTGCTGGCATTCAGCAAGCCCTCACGTATGCAAAGATACTCGACATTCCATGCGTATTTAGTAGCAATGGCGATGGCTTCATTTTTCATGACCGCACTGCTTCTGAAGGAAATATTGAAATAGAACTATCCAACAATGATTTCCCTTCACCTGATCAACTCTGGGATAAGTACAAAAAGTATAAAGGAATTTTAACACCTCAGGCTGAAAGGATCGCATCCCAGGATTATTTCTTTGATGGAAGTGGACGCTTGCCCAGGTATTACCAGCAAATTGCCATTAACCGAACGGTAGAGGCCATTGCTAACGGGCAAAACAGGATTTTACTTGTAATGGCTACCGGAACAGGAAAAACATATACTGCATTTCAGGTCATTCACCGCCTTTGGAAAAGTGGAACAAAAAAGCGCATTCTGTTTTTAGCAGATCGCAATGCGTTGATCGATCAGACTCGCAGAGGCGATTTCAAGCATTTCAAAGACAAAATGACCGTTGTCAAACACCGGCAGGTGGATAAAAGCTACGAAATTTACCTGGCTCTTTATCAAGGTCTATCTGGTAATGAAGAGGATAAAAATATCTACAAACAATTCACTCCCGGCTTCTTCGATCTGATTGTAGTGGATGAATGCCACAGGGGAAGTGCTAATGAGGACAGTGCCTGGCGCGAAATACTAACCTACTTTAAAAAAGCTACCCATATTGGCTTAACTGCTACACCGCGCGAAACCAAGGAAACCAGCAATAGTGAGTACTTTGGCGATCCTTTATATACCTATTCGCTGAAACAAGGTATTGATGATGGCTTCCTGGCACCTTACAGGGTTATTCGTGTTGGATTGAACATCGACCTTGAAGGCTGGCGGCCTCCTGCTGGTTTTAAAGACAAGGCTGGTAACCTGGTTGAGGATCGGATTTACAACAGGTCCGACTTCGATAGAAATATTGTTGTCGAAGAAAGAAGAAAAGTAATTGCTCAGAAAGTAACCGAATTCCTGAAAGGATACGACCGCTTTGCAAAAACAATCTACTTCTGTTGCGACATCGAACATGCCCAGGGTATGGCTTCTGGTCTGAGAAACGAAAATGCTGATCTGGTCGCTGCAAATCCTCTTTATATTATGCAGATCACAGGCGATAATGAGGATGGCAAGCGCGAGCTGGGTAATTTTACTGACCCCGAAGAACCTTATCCTGTCATTGCAACCACTTCCGAATTAATGACAACCGGCATTGATGCGCAGACTTGCAAAGTGATTGTGCTCGATAGTGAAATTAAATCCATGACCAAATTCAAACAGATCATTGGGCGTGGAACACGTATTAACGAAGATTACAACAAGCGTTACTTCACAATCCTTGATTTCAGGAATGTAACTGACCTATTTGCTGATAAAGCGTTCGACGGCGATCCTATCCGCATTAAACCTGTAGGGCAGGATGTTGACCTATCAGGTATCATTGATGAAGAAGAGTCAGAAAACGCCCCGCCTCCTTATGATGAAAACGGTGAAGAAATTGATTTTGGTCCAACTATATCCGAACCACCGCCGATTCAGCCGCCACCGCCACCTCCCCGCGTAAAGATTATTGTCAATGGCATAGATGTATCTGTTCTGGTTAGCCGCGAAATGCCAATTGATCAGAATGGCAAATTGGTTATGGTCAATCTTCGTGATTATACAAAAGCCATAATCACCGGGCAATATGCTTCATTAAGTGACTTTCTTACTCGATGGAATTCTGCCGATCGTAAAGATGCCTTGATTATTGAACTAGAAAAACAAGGTGTCTTCGTTGATCAATTATTAGATGCAGTGGATAGGGAAGTGGATCTCTTCGATCTGATTTGCCATATAGCCTATGACCAGCCACCGCTAACCAGAAAAGAAAGAGCAAATAATGTTAAAAAACGCCATTACTTTGCAAAATATGGTGAGCAAACTCGGAAGGTTCTCGAAACCTTGCTTGATAAGTATGCTGATGAAGGAATTGTGAATATTGAAAACATAGAAGTTCTTAGAGTAAAGCCATTTGATGTTCTTGGTTCACCAACTGAAATAATTCAAATATTTGGTAGTAAAGAAATATTTTTGCAAGCTTTAAAAGAGCTTGAAGTAGAATTATATAAAATTGCCAATTAATGAAAACCAAAACAGAAATAGAACATGCCTACAAACAGTTATTAAATGATAGTGATTTTGAAAAGTTGGAACTTATTTTAAAAGAACCAAACATTTTTAAAGTTTTAGGAATTGAAAATACGGAATTTAGGCACTCTAACTTTCTAGGCTGGCTTTTTGATCCAAAAGGAACTCATGGTTTGGGCTCATTATTCTTAACAAAGTTTTTGAGAGAAATACTGTCAGATGTTAGAGCTAAAGATATTTCAATTATCGATCTTCCTTCTTTTAATTTAGGCGAAGCCTCGATTAAAAGGGAATGGCGTAATATTGATATTTTGATTGAATTGAAGGGATTAATCATCGTTATCGAGAATAAATACCTCTCTAAAGAACACTCAAATCAATTAAAGCGTTATCAGGATTATGTATTGGAATCATACCCAAATTATAAAATGGTATTTGTTTTTCTTACACCAATGGGATTTGCTTCTTCAGAGAAAGAAACCTATATCAATTATTCATACAATACAATAATTGATCATTTGACAGAGATAATTGAGATAAATGGCAAATCGATTAATAGTATAGTAACCAATTACATAACAGATTATTTAAATTCAGTCAAGTATAGCATTATGGAAAATAGCGAACTGAATATATTGGCAGCAAAAATTTACAAGAATCACAAGCAATTGTTAGATGTCATCTTTGAGAATAAGCCTGATGATGCGTCAGATTTTAAAAACATACTAGAAAAGTTCGTCCTGAAAGAAGGCTGGATAATATGTTCACCTAATAAAGGGTATGTAAGATTTCTAACAAAAACATTAAATGAACTTATCCCCAAGGGAAACACTGAAAGCAATGGATGGCCATTAAAGGAAGCATTTTTATTTGAGATTAACTTCCTTTGGACTGCTAAGGATCAAGTGAGAGTCTCTTGTACAATTGATATAAGTGATAAAGAAGTTGCAGGAATTTTAAAACCAGCCTTAGACAAACTAGAAGCAAAACCAGTTACAAGCACAAGGTGGTGTTCATATCAAAATAAATATCACAAGTTTAAACTTTATGAATTGATGCAGAAAGAAACAAAAGATATTGAAGAAGAAGCTATTCATATAATTAATTTAGCTAAGCAAAATGTTGAATTGGTAGAAGCCGCAATATTAATTGAAAGACCTGCTTTAGAAAAGTTAAAAATTATTAGAGGATTATGACCAACATCTCAGGCACTATCGCTTCCATCCGTACCATCATGTGGCAGGACACCGGCCTTAACGGCGATGCCCAACGCATTGAGCAATTAGGGTGGATGCTCTTTCTCAAAATATTCTCCGACAAGGATAAAGAACTCGAACTTCTCGACGAAACATATAAATCTCCTATCCCCGACGAATATCACTGGGTAAAGGAAAAAGGCAATTGGGCTGGCGACGACGAAGGCATGACAGGTGATGAACTCCTCGAATTTGTCGATCGTAAACTATTCCCGGCTCTTCGCAATGTAAATATTGTTACCGGCAACCGCCGGGCTTTAATCGTGCGCGAAGTATTCGAAGGCAACAACAACTACATGAAAAGCGGAATAAACATCCGTAAAGTATTGAACAAGCTGAATGAAATTGATTTCAACATAGCTAAGGACCGCCATACATTTGGCGAACTCTACGAAACTATATTAAAGGAACTACAGAGCGCCGGTAAAAGTGGAGAGTTTTACACGCCCAGGGCAATTACCGGTTTTATCACCGACATGATCAACCCACGCATCGGCGAAATTATGCTTGACCCTACCTGTGGTACTGGCGGTTTCATGACTGCCATGATCGAACATCAGAAAAAACAGGCAAATACTGCCGATGATCTTAAAACCATTGCTTCCAATGTTCGCGGATGGGAATACAAGCCTTTGCCATACTTGCTGGCTACAACCAACCTCATTCTTCACGACATAGAAGTACCGGAAATCATGCTGCGTGATTCGCTCGACCAACCATTAAGCAACTACACAGCCAAACATAAGGTAGATATTATTGAAGCCAACCCGCCTTTTGGCGGCATTGTTGCAAACAGCAACGAAAATAACTTCCCGCAAAACTTCCGTACAAAGGAAAGTGCCGATCTTTTCCTTATTCTAATGATCCACTTGCTTAAACACGGAGGTCGCGCAGGCATTGTTTTGCCCGATGGCAGCCTTACCGGTGATGGAGTAAAGCAACGTGTGCGTAAAAAACTGCTCGACGACTGCAACCTGCACACCATTATCCGCCTGCCAAATTCGGTATTTCAACCTTACGCAACTGTGGCTACCAACCTGCTGTTTTTCGATAAAGGAACACCTACCAAAGAAGTGTGGTATTACGAACACCGCCTGCCAGAAGGACAAAAATCATACAGCAAAACCAAGCTGATACAGCAAAAGGAGTTCGATCCCATCAAAGAATGGTGGTACAATCGCACTGAAAGCGAGCTGAGCTGGAAAATTCCTATCCAAACCATTGTCGACCGCAATTATGACCTTGATATTAAAAACCCTGCAAAACTGGAGCAATCCCACGAATACAGTAGCGCAGAATTAATGGAAATGCTTCATGCTTCTTTTGAAAAAAGCAACCACTTATTAAACCAGTTAAAAGAAGCTGCCAGGTAGCTTATCACATTTTGTGACAACCTTACATTTCCTTATAGGTTATAAATTGAGAAACAATGAATTTGAGAAAAGTGAAGCTGGGCGAATTGGTTGAAAATTTCTCCATAAGAGCCAGGGATTATGGTGGTTCCGATGGTTTAGAGTTTTTAGGTGTAAGCAATGAAGATGGAATTACGACATCAAAATATTCAGCGGAAGATAAGGCAGAGGATTATAAAATTATAGAAAAAGGATGTTTCGGGTATAATCCATATCGAATTAATGTTGGTTCTATTGCTTATTTGGATAAAGATCTGCAGGATTGGGAAAATGAATATGGTTACGATATTTACACCGATGGGTTGAAAATTTACGTTACCATCGATTCGCG
>CAZEDO010000161.1:0-5844 GCA_964511085.1 uncultured Lentimicrobiaceae bacterium | reverse complement strand
CGGCATACGAGATACGAATTCATGACTGGAGTTCAGACGTGTGCTCTTCCGATCTGTGACAAGTGAGGGGTTGAGGGGTTGTAGGGGTTGTAGGGGATTAGGTGAATCAGGACCAGGTTGGGGTTCAGTATTTGCAGCTTTCTCTTCCAGCAACCTTTCTGCCTTAAGGCGAAGTAGTTTCGGATCGGTTTGGTGGTTGCTATGCTTTTTCATTTTGCAGTATAATTTAGTTGTACTATATTACTATAAATACATGGGAACGACTGAGGCTGTTTCAATTTCTAATTTCTAATTTATAATTTCTAATTTCTAATTTCTAATTTATAATGCCTGATACCAGATTTAATTAATTGTAAAGTAAAAAGATGCCCCTTCGCCGGGATGTGATTCCGCCCATATACGTCCGCTATGACGGGATATGATTCGCTGAACGGTGGCCAGGCCTATCCCCGACCCCGGGAATTCCGATGGTTTATGCATGCGGTGAAAAGCAACAAATAAATTTTTCGTGTGGGCTTTATTAAATCCGGCTCCGTTGTCGCGAATAAAGAAAGCAGGCTTGCCATCAAACTCTGATTTGCCAAACTCAATGCGTGCAAGATCAACTTGCCCGGTAAACTTGAAGGCGTTATCAAGCAGGTTAGTGAGTGCAATTTCGAGCATCGACGGATCAGCTGAAACAAATAAGCCTGGTTCTACACTAAATTCAAACTGCCTGTTAGTATAAGTTTTTGTGAGCCGGTTTATAATTGTTTGCACCAAAGCAGTCAAATCAATATTTACGGGTTGCATCTCAACCAGAGCTACACGGGAGAGTTTTAATAAATCATCTATCAAACCACCCATTCGCTGGGCTTCGCTCCTTACGCGGACGAGATACGCACGGCCTTGTTCATCCATCAGGTGATTGTAGTTTTCCAGAATCACCATGCTCCAGCCATCCATCCCCCTGAGAGGCGAACGCAGGTTGTGAGCAACGGAATAGGAAAAAGCTTCGAGTTCCTTGTTGGCATTTTCAAGCTGAAATGTACGTTGCTTAACACGTTGCTCAAGTTCAGCGTTGAGCAGCACAACTTCATCCCGGGCTTGTTTGCTTTCGGTGACGTCGTTAACAACAGTAAAGCGGAATGTTGTATCCTGCACACAAATATTCTCGGAAGACAATTGCACATGCTTGATGTCGCCGTTCTTAGCCCTTAAATCTGCTTCCGCATTTATTACATTTCCATTTTTATCAGCTTTCAGTAATATCTTACTTATTGTTTCGTCACTTAAGATATTTAGATCCGAGGCTGTTCTTCCAATTACTTCATCTTTTTCAAATCCAAGCAAGGTGTAAAAAGCTTCATTTACTTCAATATATTTTCCGGTAATCAAATCGCTCAATCCACAGGCGGAAGGGTTTAGGTAAAATACTTTTGAAAACTTTTCTTCCGATAACTGTATGCGTGAAATATCTTTGGTAACCCCAAATATTGCCGGTTTATCATCCCAAACACCTTGTTTTACCCTTGTTTCCACAGGTATCTGCACCCCTGATTTTGTAATAATCGGGACAGGGCAAAAGTCAGCTGACCCACTTAACATTTCACCCACAATCCTACCGGCTTCATCACGGCGATCGGGCGGATGGACCATGAGCACTGATTTTCCAAGAAGCTCTTGCCTGGAATATTTCAAACGGTTAATTACAGTAGTATTTGTATGAATAATATTACCTTGTTCATCCAGTACAAACAGGAAATCATCAATTGTATTGAAAAAGGTTTCATAATTCCGGCGGGTCTGATCTAAAAATACTTCTATCCGTTGGTTGTTTATTAAACCTCCAAGCATGTTGCCCCATACCTGTAAAATATTGATTTCGGACACGCTATACTCTCTCTTTTTCACGACTGAATCGAGCCCGACAAACCCAATCAGCCTGTTTTCATTCAGGACCGGAATAACCAGGAGCGATTGAATGCCTTGTGGTTCCAGGATTTCACGTTCGGCCTGCCATGTGGCGGGTAGTTCCCGAACAGAGGGTATTATGATGTTTTCGTGCCGCTGAAGAGTTTCCATCCACATGGGGAGAATATCGTATGGGATTTCCTGCAGGTTTCCGATCTCGGGTGGAATCCCTTCATTGCACCATTCGTGCGTATTGCTCATGGTGTTTCCATGCAGGTTTAATTCAAACAGATAGGCTCTGTCAGCAGCAAGAAAACTTCCAATCCTGCTCAATGCTATATCAAGTGCAGAAGATATTTCGGTGCCGGGGATACCGGTGAGTTGCAGCGACAACTGCATTAGTTCATTTTCAAAGGCTTGCGATCGTTTGCGTTCGGTGATATCCCAGTTGGTACCTATCATGCGCACAGCCTTGCCGGAATCATCGCGCTGCACGGTTGCCAGCGCTTTGATATTATGAATAGACCCATCCTGCCAAACCACCCTAAACTCAGTATCAAACTCTTTTTCGCCAGACAAAGCCATCTTTATCTCAGCATCACCCTGTACACTGTCGTCGGGATGGAGACCAGCCTGCCAGGCCTCGTAAGCACCACTAAAGTCATTTTGCGTGATACCATAGAGCGCAAACATCTGATCGTCCCACAGCAGAATGTTCTTTACAATATCAAGGTCCCATACACCTACACCTCCGGCACGGGTGGCCAGGGACAGGCGGGCAGATATCTGTTTCAGTTCATCTTCTGCCAGCTTGCGGTAAGTGATGTCCCTGGCAGTGCCTTCGAAACCAAAGATCATACCGGCTTTGTCAAATAGAGGAACAGCACTTGAGGTGTGCCAGTACCACGACCCGTCAATGTGCCGTACACGATACTCGATGCCCTCTTGCCGTTTGCCCGTGTCGATCACTTTTTGCAGCCATACCATACACTCTGGCAAGTCATCAGGATGCACAAAAGTTTGAAATAGCCGACCTGCTACCTGGTTTACCGGATGCCCCAGCAGAGCTGTCCAGGCAGGGGAAACAAAGGTGAATACCCCATCTGCAGTAAGTGTATAGATAATATCGTGGCTACTTTCAATAAGCTTACGGAACTTTTCCTCACTTTTCTGTAATGATTCTTCTGCCAGTTTGCGGTAAGTGATGTCAGACAAGGAAGTAACCCGGACATCTCTACCTTTATAGTGCATCATTTTTCCGCTTAGGACGCAAGGAAATGTTGTACCGTCTTTTCTTAAAGCAGTTGCTTCATAAGCACCTTCATAGCCAGTAAGCATTTGATTCATTACCATCTCTCTGTCTTCCGGGATAATCCATTCTGTTCCGTATCTCAGGAGTGCTTCTTCCGAAGTATAACCAAACATCTTTTCCGCGGCCAGATTTTGCTCAATGCAACGACCTTTTTCCGAGATGAAGATTGATTCAAAAGATGCTTCCGATAATCCACGATACTTTTCCCTGCTTTCTTCAAGTTCGCCTTCCGCCTGCCTGCGTTGGGTGATATCCTCGATAATACCTACACCACCAATTATGTGTCCGTCACCCAGGTCTATTGGTGTAAAGAGAGCCCTTACCGGGGTTGCCTTCTCAACGGTTACTGAATGATAAATATCCTCGTATATCATGGTAGTTCCGCTGAGTGTATTCTGAACGGTCTCAACCAATTTATTATCGGGTAGCTTTAGCATATCCAACCCAATTAACTTCTCGCGTGCATTGCCAATTATTATGGCGAAATTTTCATTACAAGCTACAATAATACCCTTATCATCAAAGGATAATATGCCCACCGGGGAGTAGTCGAATATGACGCGGTATTTTTCCTCGCTCTGGCGCAGTACTTCTTCCACATGCCTGCGTTTGCTGATATCATCCTTCAGCAATTTATTATTGATCTTTATTTTGAATGAAAACAGAAATGCCAGCAGCAATAACAGTATTAAAGCACTTGATTCAATTACTTCAAATAATAAAATGCTATTCCAGGTTTTAGCGTTAAAATCCATTCCAAATATTGCAATTATCTTGCCTGTCGCCTCATCTTTTATCGGTATAAGCACGCTTCTCCAGTGTCCCCATCTGTCAGTAAGCGGAGGTGTAATAAGCTCTTTTCCATCCAAGAATGGCTGCTTATCTTCTGATTTAGCTTCCGTATATTCTTGCCCCGGAGGTGAATAATCTTTTGAACTTTCAGGTTCTGAATCTGCAATAAAGTATATTTTGCCATTTTTCCCGGTATAGATATACGCGAACCTGGCTCTGGTATTGACGCTGATAATTGATTTTAATATACTTTTAACAACCTTATACTCAGGCTTAGCAGTATCGCCCGGCTTTGCTTCCAGCGATTTTAAATCCTCTTTCGGAAATGTTGCTACAATAGATCTGGCAATTTGAATTACACTATCAGCTTGCTCATTTTTAAATCTGACATAAGTATAACCGACATATATCACACCTATAATGGCAATGATCAGAAACAATATTATTTCCAGTAAATGTTTTCGTTTTATTTCAATTTTAGCACCCATAAAAATATTTCAGAATTTTGCTTTGAAGCTTATTTTATTCTTTTAGTTTTTCACCTGGCAGATGGTTCTAATTTCTAATTTCTAATTTCTAATGCCTAATTTCTAATTTCTAAATCCTTCTGTCTTCTGACTTCTGACTATTGCCCGTTATTTTTTTGAACCACAATAGGCACATAGGTCACATTAGTTTTGCGCTTTGCACTGTATTCACTTCGTTCATGAGATCGCTACGCTAAGTTGCCTGTAAAATCGTAAAATAAAAAGTCGCACCTTTTCCTGGTTCCGAATGGGCCCATATATGCCCGCCATGGCGAGATATGATCCGTTTTACGGTAGCCAGCCCTATTCCTGAACCGGGGAAATCGGATTGCTTGTGCATGCGTTGAAATGCTCCAAATAATTTTTTAGCGAACTCCATGTCAAAACCAGCACCATTATCCCTTACATAATAAGTTGGGACACCATCAACCGGCATCAATCCAAATTCGATTTTTGCATGGTCAATTTTGCCTGTGAACTTAAAGGCATTGTCGAGCAGGTTGGTAAGAGCAATTTCCAGCATATTCGGGTCGCCAAATGCAAACAATCCCGGCTGTACGATGACCTTGCAGTGGCGCCCGGTATGTGATTCGAGCAAGCGGTCGGCAATGGTTTGGGCAATGGCCGAAATATCAATATTCACTTTTGTCATTTCTGAACGGTTCAACCGCGAAAGTTTCAGCAGATCGTCGATCAGATTACCCATTCGTTGAGCTTCTTCGCGCACACGGGTGAGATACACACGACCCTGTTCATCCAGCGCATGATTGTAATCCTGCAATAAAGCCAGGCTCCAACCATCTATTCCACGCAGCGGTGCACGCAGGTCGTGCGATACGGAATAGGAAAATGAATCGAGTTCCTTATTGGCATTTTCGATTTCGAGCGTACGTTGTTTAACGCGTAGTTCAAGTTCGGCATTCATCTTGTGCAACTCTTCCTGCACGCCTTTTCGCTCGGTGATATCACTCCAAATTGAGGACATGTAATCTTTCCCCCTTATATTTATTAACATGGTACTTACACGGACATCCCTGAAGCGGCCATCCTTTGTCCTGTGGCTTGTTTCATATACGCTTGCAAGATCTTTCTTTAACCCTTTAAGATTTTCGATTTGACTATCACCCTTCATTTTGGCTTCAATATCAAAGAGTGTGAGTTTGGCAAACTCATCAAAGGTATATTCAAGCGATGTATACGCTGCTTTGTTATATTCTGCAAATCCACCTGTACCGGGATCAATGAGCACAACAGAATCATTTGCCTGATTTACAATAGTGGAATATATTTCTTCGCGTTCGCGCAAGGATTCCTGCGATT
>CAZEDO010000160.1:0-5941 GCA_964511085.1 uncultured Lentimicrobiaceae bacterium | reverse complement strand
AACAACTCTAAAATGAACCTATCCGAAAAAGTAAAAGCAAATTTTGCTGCATTCATAGCGTTATTTGCTGCCAAGCCCTCACCTGAGCCCCAGCTATCAGAAGAACAAAATATCCTGGATACTTTTTTTGATGCGCTTTGCGTATCCTTCCCGGAATCCTTTTCTGAAGTTTCGGAGTTCACGCAACTACAGAAAGCAGAAGCCATTACAAGTTTCTTTGCGACAATCAGCGAACAACAAACCGCTGCACATACAAAACTTACTGAAACAACCGAAGCCTTTGACGCACTTAATGTTGAACATCAGGCTTTGATTGCATCATCCGCCGAAACTGCAACAGCACTTGAAACAAGCCAGTCAGAACTTGCAACAGCAAACACGACCATTGAGGATTTGAAACTGCAACTAAATGCCAGACCTTCAATTCCATTGAATGTCACTGATCCTGCTCTCTCAACTGGTAACCAGGACAAAGATGAAACCGGAAAACAGATTCTTGAAGCAATGCCAAAGGATTTGAAAAATAAACTTAAACGAGGTAAATAAAATATTCATCAACTCTTAAAACAACACAATCATGTCTAATATCTTTTCACAAACTACATCACCTGCTTTCAAACGTCAGGCTATTGATGAATACTTCATTCAGCCTATGTTCATGGCAGAGGATATTCGCGGACTTATCACTGTTCGCACTGATGTAAAGGGAACTGAAACACTTAACAGAATTTCCCGCCCTTCAATGTTAACGAAACCAAAACTCAATCCGGGTTTCACTCCCGCAGGTGGTTTCAATCTGACATACACCGACATCACCGTGAAACCTATGGCCCTTGAGTTCGAGCAGAACGCACGTGCTTTTTGGGGTGCAATCATCGAACAACTTCTCGCCTCCGGCTATAAAGAGGATGATGTCGAACAAATGAAATCACCTGATGTTTGGAACAAGGTTATGCTTCCGCTCATTGCGCAAGCTGGTCAGGACGACCTTATCCGCCAGATGTTCTTTGCTAATCCTATTGCCGAAACATTTCTTTCAGGCATTCCAACAGGTACGCCGGATGACAATTACACCGGCTATACTGGTTTCCTGGCTCATTTCATCAATGACCTGATCTCAGGCACAATCCCATCTGCCCAGCACGTTCCGGTTGCTTCAGCTACTTCTCAGGTAAAACAAGAGGCAATCCATACCTATACAGCCGGTACTGATACTTTGCTGACAATTACGATCAATGGAGTAGCCTATGCTCAGGCTTACAGGTCATCTGCCACCGTTACTTGTAACGATTGGATTGCAACTCACAAAGCAGCAATCGAGGCTCGTTGCGGCTTAAATGGTGTCATTGTAACCAATCCTTCCGCTGCTGCCATTAAAATTGTTAGCAGGATCAAAGGTCAGAGTTTCACTGCAACCTCAGCAGTAACCGGTTCCGGTTCAACTGCAATTACAGGAGTAGTTGCTGCCGTAAAATCTGGTGGTCTTGCTTCTAACGAAGCTGACACCACCCTGGAAAGTATGCTTGATGCAGTGACCCCTGAAATGCACGAGTACGAACTTGCATTTATGGTTACTGCAACAATGTGGCGTAACCTCATTCATACCTTAAAAGACCGTCAAACCATTATGGGTGATGCCGTCATGAAAAACGGCCTCAAAGTACCTACTTACGAAGGTTTCCCGATCATTGTTCGTCCTGATTGGGATAAGTGGATTTCTGTTGCACAAAATGGCATTAAACCTCACCGTGCATTGCTCACCACAGCTAAAAACCTGTTGTTCGCTACTGACGGAACCAGTGATTCAGAAATGATCGAGACCTGGTATAACCAGGAAGCACAGATGCGCAGGTATCGTGTGCAGTACAAAGCACAAACAGCCTATCTCCATAAAGAGCTTGTCGTTCTTGCTGGCTTCATTGACTAATATTGTTGCACATTCAAAGTCCCTCCCGTTGGTAAGTCCCTCCCTCGGGAGGGATTAGGGAGGGGTTCTGTCACCCCGAGCGCAGTCGAGGGGCCAACTCCAAACTCCAAATGAAAACCTTCTCCGCATACAATTACGTCCCCCTCTTAAACCTGAAAAGGTCGGACTACATTAATTTGCGGTCGAATTACGAAGTTTTTATTCCATTCGGGGAGGACAATCTATTACCAACGCAACTTAACCAATTAGCCAGGGAAGTACCCGTTCATCGTGCAATTCTCAATTCAAAAGCGGCTTACACTATAGGTAAGGGTTTAACTACAGAAAATACCCTGCTTCGCAAGCTGATTGAAACGCCAAATAACACTTACGAAAACCTTGATTCCGTTTTTCGTTACCTCGTACATGATTATCTGAATATTGGTAATGCTTATATGGAAATCATTACCAATACAAAAAAATCTTTCACGTACCTCTATCATATAGATGCCAGTAAATGCCGTCTGTCATCTACTGCCAATGATGTATTGATTCATCCTTCCTGGTCTGAGTTCAAAGGTAAAAATGATGAGAACCTAACTATTGTTCCTTTGTTTCCCGACTTTCGCAAAGGTCCTGATGGGCTGCTTCATTCAGTTTACCATATCAAAGACTATGAGCCTGAGTTCTACTATTACGGGCTTTGCTCATATTTTCCGGGCATGCGCTCTATCATCATTTCCGGTCTTACTAATTTATGGAATCAAAACAGGCTGGAAAATGGATTCACTGCACCCGGCTTGCTTATCATTCCGGGTGTAAATGACGATGCAGAGGCCGTACAGCTTGATGCTGAATTTGCCAAATTTAAAGGTGTAGATGGTGAAAAAGCAGGTGATATAATCATCCAGTACCTTGCTGATCTGTCTCCCGGCCAGACTTCGCAACAGGCAAAATTCATTGAGTTCAAAAAAAATGAGGAAGGCAATTGGTCGGAATTGCACACACAAGCTGAATTGTCCATAGTTACAATTCACAATTGGTTTAGGTCGCTCACTCCATATTCAGGGGAGAAAACCGGGTTTGATGCAAACCGTATTATAAACGAATATGAAATTGCGTTAAATACGATTATCAATCCTTTGCAGAATTTCTTTTTGCGCCACCTGGATCAGGTGCTAAGATATTTCTCACTGCCAACCGGCTTGCTGTCATTTATTAATCAACCTCCAATCCAAAGGATAAACCCTTTGAAATTCGTTTGGGAAGCCCGTCGGGATGCAGGTCTTACATACGATAAGGAAGACGCAGTTCAGAAAATGTTGATACTTCAACTTAAAAATACATTCAATTCAGCTCCGGTAGAACCAAATCCAACAATTTAATACATGCTATCATGCCAATTATATTAGCAGCTTCCTTAGATGAACATCAATTTCACACTCCGGAGTTAGATTCTAAAGTTACGGATACCTTCATTGCTACTGCTGAAGAGCAGTTTTTAGTCCCTGTCCTCACAAAACAGTTATATGATGATATTTGTGAAAATCCGTCCCTGTATTCTAATCTGGTCAATAAATACATTGCCCCTTGCCTGATCGATTATGCAAAACTGTTGCTCTACAATCAGCAAATAGCAGACAATGCAGTATTTACTATCCCTGACAAACTTCGCAGCGATGTTATAAAGGACCTTAAAGCATCCGCAGCCTTCAAATTAAAACAACTGTCCGATCATCTCAAAACCGGTATTTATCATTTCTATACAGATCCGGCAGGAGGGCAAACATTGATTGCTGGTTTTTTAAAAACAAAACCGCCCGTACTTCAGAATTACCCATTTGCCAAGGTTAAGATCATAATCCCTGTTGAAGGAACTACATTTGAAACGAACTGGGGCGATTCGGCATATTTCCCAAATTACATAGATTCGGAATGGGGCTATGACTTCAATGCTTTTCTTCAATCCTTGGGTAAATTTGTAATAACCTGGGGTGATGGCACACAGGAAGCTGTTCCTTTCTATTATCAGCAATATTCTCATCCCTATAAAACTGCGGGTGCTTTTACGGTCACGATTTTTAGCATTTACGCATTCTTCAATAATAGTTTGGTTGATTCAGTTGTGGCTTTATCAAAATTGAAAAACCTCAACCTGAGCAATTCTCCTAACCTTCTCGATCCGCCAAATTTGTCAGGCCTTACTTATCTCCAGGTACTTAGCTTGTTTGCTACCGGTATTTCTAATTCCCCTAATCTTACAGGCCTGATAGCACTTCAATATCTCGATTTGCATTGCACAGCAATTACCATCCCGCCCGAGTTTGAATACCTTATTAATATAAAGTCACTTAATTTTTGGGGCTGTACTTTTCTGACCAAAGCCCCTGTTCTTGATAAACTAATCAATCTTCAATATCTCAATCTATGCAATACGGCAATCAATCAGGATGGTCTTGATCAGATTTTATCAAGTTTGTCAAACCATAGTTTTACTGCGCTTACTACTATCGATTTAAGGGTTGCAAATAGTATAGCTCCCTCATTACCCGTTGTTATTGCGTTCCAGGCAGCGCATCCGTTGGCTGATTTATACCTCAATCCTTACCCTGTTCCTCAGTTGGTCAGTGCAACCATCAATTCCGGCGGTGATTGCGTTATCACTTTCAGTAATGCAATAAAAGCTAATCTCGATTATTCTGACGGCGTTTCTCTTTTCATCAATGCTGCTCCTGATAAATACCCGATTGATGCTTGTTTTCTTCGCTCCCCTTCAAAAGTATTGCATTGCTATCTTGAAGAATTCAACCCGCCGCTTATACATACCGATACTGTCACTTTATCTCTGGCGGCAGACACTTTCTATGATATTTATGATCATTTACTTCTCCCGGTCGTGAATTTTCCAGTCGTCAATCTTTCACCTTTATAGTAATTCACCATGTCAGTAAAATATAAAACTCTCGTATTAAACTATCTGATCGCAACAGGCAATGTTGATTTTCCATCCATGCTCGTATCGGGCAGTAATATAATGTGTACCGTTAATATTGAAGGACTAAATTCTGCCGATGCTTCTGTCGAACTTCATCAATCAATTGATGAAATTTCCTGGGGCTTGGTTCCTGATAGTGCAAAAACACTTTCGTCAGGTCAAACTTCTCACACATGGAATGTCCGTGGCCTTGTAAGCGGGGCATATCTTCGCGTTTCATTTAAGAAAGGTAGTGCATCAGCCGGTACGATAACAAACATCAAATTGTTAAGTGATGCCTGAAAGAAGTTCTGATTTAGGCTCAGTTATAGTAATTGACCTTACCGGTGATTTTGTTAATAAGCCACCGTTATTCACTTCACCATCCTCATTTGCCATCTACGAGGGCTCAACAACTATAGGCACAGTTAATGCAGGTTCAGGTGCTACCTATTCATTATATGCTGCTGATGATTATCGTCAGTTTTCTATCAATCCAAACTCAGGTGTTTTATCATTCATAAGTGCGCCGGATTATGAACAACCATCAGATTCCGATGCTGATAATATATATCGAATAGTCGTTCGGGCTGCCAAAGGCAGTCTGTATGCTTATCAGGAGATCAATATTTATGTGATTGATATATATGAAGGTCCAGTTTTCTTTTCCCCTGATAGGTTCAATATCCTGTCAAGAACGTCATTTGTTGGTCATGTTTATGCCGGTGAAGGTTCTGTGTATTCCATAGTAGATGGCCCGGATAGTAGGCTCCTGGCAATTGATTACTATTCTGGTGTCTTGTCTTTTAGAGATGCTCCTGATTTTGATAATCCTGCTGATGCAGACCGCAATAATGTTTATGAAATACTTGTCCTGGCTTATCAGGGAGGGCTTGAAGCAACTCAATATATCCTTATTACTGTTGTGAAAGAAATGCCCAAGAATTAAGATCAAATAATTACACCCTAATATTTGCTCCTAAATATAAGGGTTTCATATTCCATTTTTCGCCAATTCAGCACTTAGCAAAGGTATCCTGCGCTCCATATTTCGCAAGGCT
>CAZEDO010000159.1:0-5952 GCA_964511085.1 uncultured Lentimicrobiaceae bacterium | reverse complement strand
ATATCGAATCACAGATGATGTGGCTTACCAAAAACCCCGAAACCTACAATGTAATTGTTGCAGGAAACATGTTCGGCGATATCGTTTCCGATGGTTTTGCCGGACTGGTTGGTGGACTTGGTTTTGCGTGCAGCGCAAATATCGGACCGGAAGTAGCCGTGTTTGAGCCAACACATGGTTCAGCACCAAAGTATGCTGATTACCCTGTGTCTATCGTTAATCCTATCGCAATGGTAATGTCGGCATGCATGATGCTCGACCATATCGGCGAAGGAGCTATGGCTGAGCGCATTCGTAAAGCAATTAACGAAGTGGTGGAAGAAGGCAAGGTTATGGCTTATGATATGCTCAAACTGTCTGGTTCTGCTGACGTTGTAAACCAGGGTGCTGCTTCAACCCGACAAATGGCTGATGCCATTATTGCTAAACTTTAATAATCTTAAACATCAGATTTCTCAACAATCCCCTTTGTTTTATTTAAGCAAAGGGGATTGTAATAAACCAATAATTTTTTCGCTTTGCTACTTTATTCGCTGCGCTCAAGAGAACGCTTCGTTAAGTTGCGAGAAACCAAATTTTACTAACAAAAAGCAATAACCATGAACATCAAACCCGAATTTATTGATCAGGCCAGAGAACTCTGGCCGGAACTGGAATGGATTTCCGATAATAACTTACGTACGCAAACTACAAACACCTGGGCTCTTGCCCTTCAACAAAGCGTTTTAACACCTCTGGACCTGAACACTATCCCATTTACACTTCTTTGCGGCCCCGATCTGAAAGTGACATTTATGGGTCACAAACGCGCTGTAGTTCATATTGCTAAAGGTTGTGGCGATAAGATGAACATATTTTTCAAAGACGACCTGCCAGTGAATATGGATGTGCTGATTGCAGGCGCTATCCTTGCCGATGTGGGTAAACTTCTGGAATATGAAATGAAGGATGGGAAATCAGTTCAGGGCAATTATGGAAAATTTCTCCGTCACCCATTCTCAGGTGTTTCACTGGCCGAGCAATGCGGTGTTCCGGCAGAAGTTTGCCATATCATCGCAACTCATGCAGGTGAAGGTAATATGGTAAAAAGGACAACGGAAGCCTATGTGGTGCATCATGCTGACTTTATGACATTTGAGCCGTTTCGTGAGCGACTGAAAGTATAAATCTCTCGCAAAGTCTCGAAGACGCAAAAAGACAGTTCTCGCAAAGACGCGAAGATACTAAGACACAAAGACAAGAGTTTGAATTATGGATGAAAATGAATTAGCTACGATTCTTGTTGATATTGTTTATCAGGTACACATAACACTTGGACCTGGATTGCTGGAATCTGTTTACGAAGAAGCTATCTCATTTGAATTAGCCCAACAAAATCTCGAATTTAAACGCCAACAAGGTATTCCAGTTAACTACAAAGGTGTTAAACTCGATCTTGGATTCCGTGCAGATATTATCGTAGAAAACAAAATCATTATTGAAATCAAGTCCGTTGATCTGCTTGCATCTGTTCACTTTAAACAAGTACTAACTTATCTGAAATTGACTGATTTACGACTTGGGCTGTTAGTTAATTTTAATAGCGCCTTAATAAAACATGGGATCAAAAGAGTCGTTAACAATTTATGAGGTTTCATTCATTTGAACTAATGCTACAAAATAAAACATACTCAACCAATTTCTTCTTCGCATCTCAGCGTCTTTGCGAGAAACTTTTCTTTTCGCTTTCGCGTCTTAGCAAGAAAAATCTTCGCGAGAAAGACTTATTCATTAATTAATTCTAATAATAAAGTGATATGACAATCATCGAAAAAATCCTTGCCTCCCATTCCGGTCAACAAACCGTGAAACCTGGAGATATCATCGACGTATTTATTGATGCCCGCGCCGCCCGCGATTTTGGTGGTGCCAACGTAGTGAAAAACATTGTGGATAATGGTCTTTCCATTCACGATCCATCCCGCACCTTTTTTACTTTCGACTGCAATCCCGGTGGTTCCGATCAGAAGTATGCTGCAAACCAGCACTACTGCCGACTATATGCCCGCCAGAACGATCTTCGCATTTATGATGTGGATTCTGGTATCGGCACCCACCTGGCCATTGACAAAGGTCTTGCCTTCCCCGGTTCTACTTTTGTTTCCACCGATTCACATGCCAATATCATGGGTGCTATTGGTGCCTTCGGACAAGGTATGGGCGATCAGGATATTGCGGCAGCATGGGCCAAAGGCTCTGTCTGGTTCAAGGTACCTGAATCCGTTAAGATCAACTTTACCGGTAAATGCCCTGCTCATGTATCCGGAAAAGATATTGTACTAAACCTTCTTTCAATCTTTGGCGCCAATAAACTCCTTGGTTATTCCGTAGAGCTTTATGGCGAAGCTATTGATGCACTTACTCTTGATGAACGCATTACAGTGTCGAGTATGGCAACAGAAATGGGTGCTATTATCCTCTTCATCACACCAAATGATGCCGTTTTAACCGAACTGAAAAAGAAAACCGGCAAACAATTTGAGGCCGTAAAAGCCGACGCCAATGCAGTTTACGTTCAACAATTCGACATTGATATCAGCAAGTTTGTTCCAATGGTTGCCAATCCCGGCCATCCGCATGATGATGTGGATATTAGCAGCGTGAAGAAAACCAAAATTGATTCGGCATTTATCGGAAGCTGCACCAATGGCCGCATGGACGACCTTCGTATTACCGCCGCTATCCTCAAAGGCAAGAAAGTCGCTCCTGGTGTTGTCCTTAAAATCGTTCCTTCTACTGACGAAATATGGCAGCAGGCACTCAGCGAAGGTCTCATTAAAACCTTTAAAGATGCTGGGGCAATGGTTTCCAATGCAGGATGTGCCGGTTGCGCCGCCGGGCAAGTTGGTCAGAATGGACCCGACGAAGTTACCATAAGTACAGGCAACCGTAATTTTGCTGGCAAACAGGGCAAAGGTTTTGTTTACCTCGCTTCGCCTGCTATAGTGGCAGCATCTGCAGTTGCAGGGTACATTACCACACCTGACGATCTTCCTTCCTCGCCTGCTCTGTTTGGTAAAGGACCGGAAACAAAGGCTGCTGTGGCAAAGGAAAAACACATCACAGACAAGCCTACCGTGGTCGAAGGGCGTGTTTGGTATATTCAGAAGGACGATATTGATACCGACATGATATTCCATAATCGCTACCTCGCCATTACCGATATTAAGGAAATGGGACAGTACACCTTTGACAACCTGAAAGGCTATGAGGATTTTGCCAAAAAGGCTAAACCCGGCGATATCGTAATAACAGCTAAAAACTTTGGCGCGGGCAGTTCCCGCCAGCAGGCTGTGGATTGTTTCCTGGCGCTGGGTGTGCAATGCATCATTGCAGAATCCTACGGTGCTATTTACGAACGAAATGCCATTAATGCTGCATTACCAATCCTCACATATACTCCGGAACAACTTGCTGCTGCTTCAATTGAAGAAGGCGACATCATCCGCGTGGATTTCCTTAGCGGGGAATTCAGCAACATATCAAAAGGAAAGAAAACTGTGATCAATAAATTTTACGATGCGCAGGCTGCTATCTATAAAAACGGAGGATTGCTGTAAGCAATCTGTTGAAAATAAAATGAGGCTGTCTCATTTGGGGCAGCCTCATTTTTATAAATACTTAATCCTGTTTTCAGAGCGTCATTATTAATGTTTATCTGTGTCTTTAAGACAACGTACACAAAAACCGCTGGTACGGCTGTTGGTTCCATAGTGCACATCTTCGCTGTTATAGTGCAATCCGCGACTCACTGCATTGAAGCTATCGATAGGCTTAGCTGACCAAAAGCTGGCAGATTCGCCATAGTGGCTAAAGATCCCTCCCTTGTTGTCGCGCCGGCCTGTTGGCAGGGCATTGAACCCACTGCTGTTGGTAGTATTAATATTCTCTTTATACTTCCATCCGGCGGTTGATTTCATTTTACTTCCTGCAATTTTTTCACCGCCCAGGTAATCTGCCAAGATGACCCATTCGGTATCATCGGGCAAATGCCAACCTGCCGGGCAAACATTTTTTGCTGTTTCCCAATTGTACAGATAACCAAAGCTATCTACGGTACTTTCATCATTGTTATAAGCCCAGCAACTTCTATCTACTTTATAAGCAAGGTTTTCGGCAAACCAGGTTTGAGTACCTATTTTAACAACTTTATATCTTTTACTATCGCGGATATCCACAAGATATCCCTGCGTTTCATTAAGCCAGGCTATTGGAGCTACTTGCTCCTTGTTGCTTTTTTGGCTTATTCTTTCTTGTGCACGAAGGTCGCAACTATATAATGCAATCCATAAGAATAGTACACTTGCGAAAACAATAATTACATGTTTCATATCAATTGCAAAATCCCTAATTTATCAGGCACAATCTTCGATTTGCCTCTCATACCACTTCCTGTTTCAATGGTATATTATTCATTTTCTCTTTCTTGTATATCCTATACGATAAATAGATTGCCAATATGATAGTGGCTCCCCTAAAAATATTATCCTGAAAACTCATTGTAATATTACCGTGCCAGTTACTGATTGTTGATGCGGTATCCATGAATGAATGCAAAAAAAGAGGAAACCAGAGGTTCCAGTTTGTGTACTTATAAAACATATAAAAACCAGCTCCTACGCCAAATGCCGTGCAAAAGACAACAATTGATTCAGGAAAATTATTTGCCTGGTATAAATGCCCCATTGCAAATAACAAACTTGATAATACAATGGGTATAATTGCAGGCCATTTTGCATACCTGACTAAAATACCGATTACAAACCCTCTAAAAACAATCTCCTCATTATATCCGGGGTGTATTCCGTTAATCCAAACATCTGCAAAGCTCACTTCTTTATTAAAGCCATGCAAATACTGCATGCCGAGTATTTGAGGCAAAGCAGCAAATAAAGCAAGAATAAAAGCTATTCCAATACCCTTATTCAATCCCAACATTTCGAGCATCTTTTTAAAAGAGAACGACGCCAGGTAAAAAGTTACAAGGAAACAAAGCAGAAGGCTTGTCCCATGGCATAACAAAATCCTGAAATAAAAGGGCAAAGCATTAAAATTAGCTTTCCCGTAAATAATATAAGCATAGAATTTAGGAATGAAAAGCGTCACAACAAATGTTGCAACGACCAGTATCGAAATTATTGCGCTCTTTTTATCCATTTTAAATTTTGTTTTTTTATAGTTAGAGATAGCTTTATTAGTGGGTTTATAAGATATAATTTTGTTTTTTTTAACCTTTGTTTAAGGCGTCTGATATTTCCTTCCATCGGCCCATGCTTTGCCTATTTCGCTGCCAAACGACCAATACTTATTATCGGGCATCGTTAAGAAAAATGCCTTCATTTCGTTGAATTTTATAATTCTTCCTTCAATAAAATTGTTGTCGCAAAATGCTTCGGCAATTTCTCCTATTATGATGGAATTTGACGGCAATTCGATAATATCAACCAATTTGCAGGCAAGGTTAAGCGGACATTCTTTTATCAAAGGGGCATTTTTCAATTCTCTGTATTCAGCAACGAACACTTTTGATTTATCGGTTTTAATGCCTGAGAATATTCCAACATAATCGGTTTCAAGAAGGCAATCTTCGCCTGGAAAATTAACACTGAACTCACCGTTTTCGCGAATTCCCTGTAACGAAAAATGACTATTCCCAATTCCCATAGCTATCATCGGTGGATTTGCATTTACTCTTGTAATCCAGCCAACTGCCATATAATTTTCTCTGCCATTTACTTTTACTCCCAAAATGCTCATTGGCATAGGAATAAATACATTGTTACCAATTTTACTCTTTTGCATCTTTTGTTGTAATCTTATGATTAAAATGATGATTTACTATTCCATTATTTATTTCTCTCTCTTTCCGGTGGGTTTTTCAATGATTCCCACAAGCAATCATTCACTATTTTC
>CAZEDO010000158.1:0-6008 GCA_964511085.1 uncultured Lentimicrobiaceae bacterium | reverse complement strand
CTTTATGCAAGTATAATTCAAACAACTTTTTTTTAAGTGTTTACACTATAAGTGAAAATCAATATTGTCATTTTCCTGCATTATTTCCACAACAGATTTTTTTTTCAAAAGAACACTCCTTTTCTCATGATAGTATTTAATTAATTTTAGCAATCTACAGTCAAATTCACAATACTATATCGAATGAATATTGTTTTAAGGGGCGTTATACACTTTAACCACATATCAACATTCATATAAATAATGCTCTTCAATTCCTTCCATTTCGCGTTCTTTTTTGCTGTAGTTACGACTCTGTACTTCCTGTTACCACATAAGTTCAGGTGGATTCTTCTACTGGCAAGCAGTTGCTATTTCTACATGGCATTTATCCCAGTATATCTTCTGATATTGGGATTTACAATTATCATTGACTACTTTGCCGGAATATGGCTTGAGAAAACACAAGGAAAAGAACGCAAGTATTTCCTCATTGCAAGCCTTATCGCAAACATTGGTGTGCTGGCAGTATTCAAGTATTACAATTTCCTGAATACAAATTTATCTGAACTGTTAAGTTCCATTGGGTATATAAATCAAATCCCAAACCTGAGTATAATCCTGCCGATAGGGCTTTCGTTCCATACTTTTCAGGCAATGAGCTATACTATTGAAGTATACCGTGGAAACCAGAAGGCGGAACGAAATTTCGGAATCTATTCCCTATATGTAATGTTTTACCCTCAATTAGTTGCAGGACCGATAGAACGACCGCAAAACCTGATTCATCAGTTTTACGAAAAGCATTACTTTGAATATGCTAGAGTAGTAGAAGGATTAAAACTGATGTTATGGGGGCTTTTCATGAAGTTGGTGATTGCTGACCGACTGGCCATATATGTTAATGCTGTATATAATAACGCTGATCAACATTCTGGCAAAACGCTGGCCCTTGCAACTGTGTTTTTTGCTTTTCAGATTTACTGCGATTTTGCAGGCTATTCAAACATTGCTATTGGTGCTGCAAAAGTGATGGGGTTTAAGTTAATGACCAATTTTAACAGACCATATTTCTCACGTTCTATTTCAGAATTCTGGAAGCGCTGGCACATTTCACTTTCAACCTGGTTTCGCGACTATTTGTATATTTCACTTGGAGGCAACCGTGTAAAAGTGCAACGGATATACTTGAATCTGTTTCTCGTTTTTGTAATTAGTGGTCTATGGCATGGCGCCAACTGGACATATATTATTTGGGGGGCAATTAATGGGTTTTACCTGGTGTTTGCTATTTTCACTGAAAAATGGCGTAAAAAGTTAAATCATGTAATCTTTCTTGACCGTGCTCCACATTTTCATAATTATTTGCAAATAGGCATTACTTTTATTCTTGCATGTTTTGCATGGATTTTCTTTCGTGCAAATAATGTTAATGATGCTTTAATGATTGTTGAACATATATTCTCATTTCAAGGATCAATTTATATTGAAGATTACCAACAACTTATATATGGATTTGCGGGAATTGGATTCCTCCTATTTATTGAAATTATGAGGGAATATAATATCCATAGTGCATTACCTTTTGTAACTAATCACAGGTATAAAGAAGTGTTAGCCTATACCGTGCTGGTTATTCTAATAATGACGGTGGGAGTTTTTGATGGTGGCCAGTTTATTTATTTCCAGTTTTAATAGCTGAACGTATATCACTAGCATATGATAACAAAATCGCAAATTCTGTGCATTTTCTATTTTCTTTTAGCTGTATTTCTAGCAGATCAACTTGTAGGGAGTGTATCACGTAAATTATATTTTACACAAAAGACAGGACAAAGTGCATGTTTAAATTACTCTTTGCAAAAATGCAAAACAGACATCCTTATTTTTGGAAATTCACGTGCTCAACATCATTATGACACAAGAGTCCTTTCAGATTGTCTTAAGATGAGTTGTTATAATGCAGGAATAGATGGTGGGCATAGTATATTGTTGCCATATTCTCAAATAAAAGTTATGACAAAGCGACATTTACCTAAAATAATAATTCTTGAATTTCGCCCTTCCAGTGTCGAATATAAAGAAGGAGCTTATGACAGGCTATCAATTTTATTACCCTATTATTCAAAATTCCCGGAGTTACGTCCTATTATCCAACTCAGGAGTCCATCTGAAAAAATAAAATTATTGTCTGCTATTTATCCATTCAATTCAGATATAATAAACCTATTATGGTTCAATACAAATTCAGCACGCAAAAAGGATATTGCCGGATATATTCCATTTGTAGGTCAGGTAATGAAAATTAACAAGTTAGCAAAACAATCTCAAATTACTGCTCAACATCAAATTGCAACATATTCATCGGTAGATACAAACATGATAATTGCATTACAGAATATCATTAGGATATGCAAAGAAAAAAATATTTCTCTATTTATCTTCAACTCACCCAGTTTTCACGAATTTAATGAAAAAAGCCTTCCTTCTCCAGAAGCCAGACTTGCTCTTGAAATCATCAATCGAAACAAAGTAAATTATGTCGATTTTTCTTTTGATTCTAGATTTATCGGACAATTTCAATGGTTTAAAGACATGTCTCATTTAAATGAGAAAGGCGCTTCTATATACTCGCAAATAATTGGAGAGTTAATAAAAAAGAAATACTCAGAAATACTCGCATTCAAAAGACAGAGGTGAGGAATGGGCATAAAAATCATCTTAATAAAAATATCCTGAAACAATTTATCAGGTTATACCTATGCTGAGACTAAATTATAACACTTTGATCAACACACATCTACTTAACTATAATAACAGTAACCAACACACCTAACTATGTTCACTAATAAAATATTGCTTATTACAGGAGGAACCGGTTCTTTTGGAAACGCTGTCCTTAATCGATTTTTAGATACTAATATTAAAGAAATCAGGATTTTTTCGCGCGACGAGAAAAAGCAGGATGATATGAGGCAGTTCTACCACGACGACAAAATAAAATATTACATAGGAGATACGCGTGACAAACGCAGTATCGATAATGCCATACGTGGTGTTGATTATGTTTTTCAAGCCGCAGCGCTTAAACAGGTTCCTTCATGCGAATTTTTTCCCATGGAGGCAGTCCGCACCAATGTAATGGGTTGCGAGAATGTCCTGGACAGTGCACTGGAAAACAGAGTTAAAAATGTAATCGTATTAAGCACTGATAAGGCTGTTTACCCTATTAACGCAATGGGTATGTCGAAGGCCTTAAGTGAAAAAGTAATGGTTGCCAAAAGCCGCAACCTGACTGAGAGTAGCACAACATTCTGTGGCACACGTTACGGCAATGTAATGGCTTCGAGAGGTTCGGTAATCCCGTTATTTATTGAACAGATAAAGAAGCGTGAACCTATCACTATTACAGATCCAAATATGACACGTTTTATGATGACACTTGAAGATGCAGTTACATTGGTAATCTATGCATTCGAACATGGCGAAAACGGAGATATCTTTGTTCAGAAGGCTCCCGCCGCTACTATTGAGGTTCTGGCAAAAGCCCTTGTGGAATTATATAATGCAAAAAGTGAAATCAGGGTCATCGGCACAAGGCATGGAGAAAAACTGTTTGAAACACTCGTAAACCGTGAAGAAATGGCCAAAGCAACGGACATGGGTGAATATTACAGAATTCCTGCTGATAATCGCGACCTGAATTACGGAAAATTTTTCACAGAAGGCGAGTCAAAAGTATCGGAAGTGGAGGATTATACTTCCCACAACACCAAAAGGCTTGATGTTGAAGGAACAAAAGCTTTGCTTCTTAAGTTGGAGATAATTCGAAAAGATTTAGGTGTTTAGTTTAAGAATTTTTACCCAGATTTGCACAGATAGAAATAGCTGTTCTAAACAAAAACTTATAATGATATAAATCAACGAAACTCTGCGAAATAATTTGCGGATATCTGCGAGAAATAATAAATCAGAATGACGCTCATCAAAGGAAATTCATTTACCGACGATCGTGGTACGATCCACTTTGTAAACGATTTCCATCCCGAAGGAATAAAACGTTTCTATACAATCACCCACCCGGATACTTGTATTGTTAGAGCCTGGCAGGGACATAAAGTTGAATCCAAACATTTTTTTGTCACAAAAGGAAAGTTTCTGATCTGCTGGGTAACAATTGACAACTGGGAAAATCCTTACAGGAAACTAAAAGTGAACAAACAAATCATAAGTTCTGACAATCCACAGGTACTTATTGTACCTCCTGGAAATGCAAATGGGTTCAAGGCTCTGGTACCTGATTCAACATTGTTGGTGTTTTCAGATTTGAGCCTGGAAGAATCAGCAAGTGATTTGTATAGGTTTGAGAGTGATTATTGGGCATGTGAGGTGTGATTCATCATACAGTCTCACTTATATTCGCAGAAAATACTTTTGCAAAATCAGCGAATTTATCTACGACAATCTACGTGAAATATAAAATTATAGTTAATAATCAATTATGCTAAAAATTGGCATCACTGGTCAGCCAGGTTTTGTAGGCACACACTTGTTCAATACTTTGGGACTTTCTCCCGATGAATTCACAAGAGTTCCGTTCGAAGATAATTATTTCCAAAGCAGCGGTAAACTTGAGTCTTTCGTTAAAGAATGTGACGCAATAGTGCATCTGGCTGCAGTAAACCGCCACAACGATCCGGAGGTTATTTATCATACCAACATAGGATTGGTAACGCAACTCATTGATGCCATGGAGAAAACAAACTCCAGGCCGCATGTTCTGTTCTCCTCCTCCACTCAGGAAGAACGTGATAACATTTACGGAAAATCAAAACGCGAAGGGCGTGAGCTGCTTGAAAAATGGGCCAACCGAAATAATGCAAGGTTCACTGGCCTTATCATACCAAATGTTTTCGGATCTTTCGGCAATCCATATTATAACTCAGTTGTAGCTACATTTTGCCATCAGATTAGCCATAACGAAACACCAAAAATAGAAGTTGACGGTGAGATAAAACTCATTTATGTTTCGGAGTTGGTTAACGAAATTATCATACGCATAGAGCTCATGCAGCAGATTTCTTATGATAAACCGACTGTAGAACTTGTACACGTTCCAAATACATCGCAGATAAAAGTATCAGAGCTTCTCAAATTATTGCAGGAAATTAAAACAAATTATTTCGAAAAAGGCGAAATCCCTTCAATTAATAACCCTTTTGAACGAAACCTTTTCAACACATTTCTTACGTATATTGATCACTCAACCTTTTTCCCCTTTAAGCTCAAATTAAATACCGATCAACGTGGAAGTTTTGTAGAAACTGTTAAACTCAACAGCGGTGGACAGGTTTCTTTTTCAACTACTGTCCCGGGAGTAACCCGCGGCAACCATTTCCACACGCGGAAAGCAGAGCGTTTTGCAGTGATTAAAGGCAAAGCACTCATTGAATTAAGAAGGATAGGGACAAGTGAAGTTTTATCTTTTGAACTTGATGGCAATGAACCTTCATTTGTTGATATGCCAATATGGTACACCCATAATATTAAGAATATCGGTAACGAAGAACTGTACACAATTTTCTGGATCAGTGAACATTTTAGCCCAGATGATCCGGATACGTTTTTTGAAAATGTCTGAAAGGAGTTCTCGCAGATATCCGCAGATACTAAAGTGCAAGATTTTCGCAGGTTAAAATTGATGAAATGCTTGAAAATGATATTTCATATATAATCTGAGGAGTAGCATTTAAAATTCATGCGAAAATTGAACCCGGGTTGTTGGATTCAGCATATGAAGCTGTATTAGCTTACGAATTAAAGAAATCGGGATTAGACGTAAGAACTCAGCTTGGTTTGCCATTCCTAATATGAAGATATAAAACTAGACATTGGCTATCGGATCGACATCCTGGTTAATGAATTAGTTATTATTGAAGTTAAATCCATTGAAACACTTACAGATGTTCATTACAAACAATTACTAACCTATCTGAAGCTATCAGGTAAAAAATCAGGTCTTCTAATTA
>CAZEDO010000157.1:0-6042 GCA_964511085.1 uncultured Lentimicrobiaceae bacterium | reverse complement strand
ATGGCATGATAAATTGCTGGGCATCACTTTTCCAGGATTATAAGGTGAAACTTGTCGCCGAATCGCATGCCCATGTTATTAAATTTACATGGCCTATCCTTACTTCCTCTGCTGCTGAAAGCGATAGTGGTTTTATCCGGAACGACAGCCTCGGGATTGTATATATAGGAGAAGGCAGCTGGGGCGCACCGCTCAGGAATTTGCACACAACTTATTCGCCGGATGCCGCTTTTAACTGGACGCGCAACCAGGAGAAGATGCCCGGGTTTCAGGTTGTTTGTGTTGCCAAAGAGAAAATTGAAGTACGTGTCATTAAAATTGAAAATGTCGAAAATGTTGGCCAGGTTGGTTTAAATGACCCACCCTGCACGCTGCCCGCAAACATTGTTTTATGGAATCCCAGTAATGGCAGTGTAGTCAATATAAATAATCCCAACGCGCTTTCCGGTAATGCTGCACTTCTAAACCTGAATATTAGCCAGGGTGCTCTGAACCCAGCGTTTTCTTCTACCCAATACAACTATGCGGTTTTATTGGCAGATACTGCCGTTGTACCTCCCGGCATAAGCGTTACCCTGGCTGACCCGAATGCCACAGTCCAGCTTACGCAGGCATCCAACCTTTCGGGATCGGTGGCCGAACGCACTGCCACAGCCCTGGTAGTCGCTGAAGACGGGATTACCTCCCATACCTATAGTGTTATTTTTTATCAGGATCATTCTGGCGTGCAGGAAATATCGGCCGGAAAAGCAGCTGTAATTTATCCAAACCCCGCTGGTAAAGAGGTCCATATCGATTTCTTCGACAAAAACAGTACTGCAAAGGTGGAAGTTTACAATGCTTACGGCTGCAAAATTAAATCGCTGACGGTAACCACAGGAAACACCTGTAACCTGGACATTTCGTCCTACAGTACAGGTATTTATTATGTATATATCACTATGAACAAATTCAGGGAAAACTATAAAATATCGGTAGTAAAATAATTTCAGTGAATTTGCCTGAGCAGCAGATGAAAAGGTTTCTGAAGAGAAATGTTTTGTAAATACTCGGCTATGTGGGTTTACTTTCATTAAGCCTGCAGGGTTGCATAACACTTTGACTTCACGCAGTATAATATTCAAACCAAACCGCTCAGTATTACTAAATCTAAATTATGGTCTATCAAAACTTAATTTTAACAGTCTCTTGACTTTTGCTATTGACCAATTCTAACAAGAATCACATGAAAAAAATGCACGTTATTTACTTCACAGCTCTTGCAATCCTTTTGTATTCGGGATGTTCAAAAGATGTTGTTCAGGATCCGCCAGTTGCTCAGGTTAGCCTGGACAAGCTTTACCAGGCAGCAGTTGCGGATGCAATTATCACAGATTCTTCCGAAATCTGTGATAGTCTCTGGCCAATCAGTTCCACTAATTCAAAACTGGAATGGAAAACCATAAACAATGAAAAGTATGTATTGCTAGGGAATTTCAATAAATATCCAGGTAGTTATTCTGACACTTCAGTTATTAATTCCTGGGGACTGATATGGGTGTTTATTCCGGAACAATTTAAAGCAAGGTTGAAGTCGTCCGCGATGCAGGGTAATGATACGCTCATGCGCATAAGGCAGTTACTTGGTATGCAGCCCACTAACACAAACAACTATATTGTTGAACTTTGGGTGAAACCCGCTGACCTTTTCCGCCCTACAGCAGATCCTGAAATCGATGATAAAACAGCCGGGCTCTACCTTCCCGCAAATGCTGACCCGGATTACGCCCAGTGGTTCAACCAGAATATTTATGATTCTTATTTCGGACAATGGACGCATTTTCCATGGACAAGGCTCGGCTACTCATATGATTGGGCAAATCCTGCCACGGAAGTGGGAGTGAGCGAATATTGTATAAAGACAAATTCGGTCCTTTTTGTTAAAAAGCTCTGTCTTGCCACAAAATACCTTGCTAATTAAGAAAGTCTGGCCATACATGAAATATTCAGGAATAAGAGTACATAATTCATAGGGGCTTACAGAATCATTTAACTTTTTATCACGATGGCACGACGCATCATAGGCATTTATGAAAAACTACCACTTCTGGAGAGTTTGCCGCTTAGTTTCCAGCATCTTACAGCTATGTTTGGTGCTACTATCCTGGTTCCGGTCTTATTGGGGGTTAATCCTGCTATCGCCTTACTCATGAACGGTATCGGCACTTTAATTTACTCATGGGTTACCAGAGGGGGAATACCTGCCTACCTGGGCTCCAGCTTTGCATTTATAGCGCCAACAGTGTTAATTATCAGTTCGTATGGAGGATACAATCATGCACAGTCGGGATTTATCTTTTTTGGGTTGTTCTTTATCCTCATGTCGTTTGTAGTAAAAAAGTGGGGCATCCGCTGGATTGATGTGGTGATGCCACCTGCCGTGATGGGAGCAGTGGTAGCCATTATAGGGCTTGAGCTGGCGCCGGTTGCGGCACAACAGGCAGGATTAGCTCCCTGGCCAACGGCAATCGGGAAAGTGGTTGAACCCTTTGTGATGGATGGCAACGTCCTTTTTGTTTCATTAGCAACGCTCTGTGTTGGTATTTTTGGCTCGGTGATGTTCCGGGGGTTTATGCAGGTGATCCCGATCCTCATTGCGGTTGTGGCAGGATACGTTCTTGCTATGGCAAAAGGCATGGTTGATACAACAGCGATCAGTAATGCTGGCTGGTTTGCCATTCCTGTAGTTCATGCGCCTGTGTTCAGTTTAACTGCCATCATTATCATAGCCCCGGCATGTATCGTTGTAATGGCCGAGCATATCAGCCACCTGATTGTAACCGGAAGGATTACAGGAACCAACCTGATAGAAGACCCGGGCCTGCACCGCTCACTGCTTGGCGATGGAATCAGTAATGTTTTGTCAGGTTTTGTAGGTTCTACACCCAATACCACCTACGGGGAAAATATTGGTGTTATGGCAATTACCCGTGTTTATTCCGTTTGGGTTATCCGCGGTGCAGCCTTGCTTGCCATCACCTTTTCGTGCATTGGAAAGGTGTCGGCGGCAATTTCGACCATACCTGTACCGGTAATGGGCGGCATAACAATGCTTTTGTACGGAATAATTGCAGTGCAGGGTTTGAGGATGTTTGTTGAGCAAAAGGTTGATTTCAGTAATAACCGGAATATGGCACTGGGAGCGGTTACATTTGTAGCAGGCGTGAGCGGGGCTGGTATCAACATCGGATCGGTCCAGCTCAGAGGAATGGCTTTGGCTGCCGTCATAGGGGTTGTTCTATCGCTGATCTTCTGGTGTTTTGAAAAGCTTGGGATAATGAACAGCGAAACATGAGGAATGTCTTAGATTTTCGCAAGTGCAAAGAATTAATATTCAGAGGAATAAAAATGAAAGCCGGGTTCCGAATCCAATTTTCCGGGTAAGACTGTTCCTCAATTACTTTATTAATGGAAATGAAAAATGCTATTTTATAGGAAGCCTTTCAACTATTACTTAAATTATTTTATAATTATTTAGATATGAGACACATAAATATTTTTTTCTTTGCCATATCAATGACCATATTGGCTTCATGTAAGTCATCTCCGGATAAAATAACGATCGGATATGTTCAGATTACCCAGGACCCTGTGCTGGATGCTGCCAAAGCCGGTGTTTTCCGGGCATTGTCCGATTCAGGTTTTGTGGATGGAAAAAACATCAAAGTGCTTGACAACAATGCACAAGGTGATCTTTCAATGATCAACACGATACTGCAATCGCTGAATTCACAAAATGTGGATCTGGTTATCACCAACAGCACACCCTGCATGGTGGCAGCAGCGCAGACCATTCGCACAACTCCGGTTGTGTTCACTGTTGCTTTTAGCCCTGAACAGGTGGGTTTGAAAAGTACTCCTGCTAATCTTTATGGGGTTTACGACCCATTAAAAGTCGGTGAATTTGCCGACATGATGCTGGAATGTATCCCTGGCTTGAAACGCATCGGAATCCCTTATAACAATGCTGAGCCGAACGCGGAGTATTCGGTTAAAGTTTTGAGTAAAGAGTTTTCCAGGAGAGGCATCACACTTATTACCGCATCAGTAACCAGTCCTAATGATATCCTGCAAGCCGGCCAATATTTAGCCACACAACATATTGATGCCCTGGTCACTTCTGCGGACAATACCGTGTACCTGGGATTACCGGTTCTGGCAAAACTTGCTTCCGGGCAAAAGATTCCGCTGTTTGTTACGGATCCTTTGCAGGCCGAAAAAGGCGCAGCCATTGGGTTTGGAGCAAATTATGACCAATGGGGCTACCAGGCAGGGCTTAAAGCTGTGGAAATACTTAAAGGAAGAGTTTCATCCAATCCTAATATCGAACCAATCATAAAATATGATCTGATTATTAACCGCAAGGCTTGTTCAGACCAAGGTCTGGTTGTACCGGAAACTTTGACTACCAGGGCAACACGGATCATTAAATAAACAGAAACAATGAAATCATTATCCCGCGGATTATTAGCCTTAATAATTGTTTCTGCCATTTTGCTTTTCTCTGATCTTTCAAACTGGAAAATAAGTAAAGACAAGCTCCATCAAAAATTGACCTCAGGCGCAATGTTTAAACTTGCCATGGTTCATTATGTGGATAGCCCGAATTCCGAAGATTGTGAAAGTGGGATACGCCAAGCGCTCGAAGAAAAAAAACTCAGGGAAGGTATTGATTTCACTCTTAAAGTTTACAATGCCCAGGGAGATATTGCAACGCTCAACAGTATTGCCGAAAGTGTAAACAATGAAACATGGAACCTGGTATTTGCCCTTTCAACCCCAACAGCCCAGCTACTGGCGAAGAAATTGCCAAAAGCAAAAATCGTTTTTACCAATGTCGGGGACCCGTTGGCAGCCGGATTAGGAAAATCATTTGAGGATCACCTGCCTAACATTTGTGGTGTTTCTACCATGAGCGATTTTGATGGCCTTATTAAGCTGGTTCAAACTCTGCACCCTGGTATAAAGCGGGTTGGAACAGTATTTACACCCGTTGAGGTGAATTCGGTGTCCTTTAAAAGCAACCTGGAAATAGCTGCTAAGAAACATGGAATAAAACTGGTAGCCGTTCCTGCAAATTCTGCCACCGAAGTACTCGACGCAGCCAATTCGCTGGTAGCGCAACGGATTGAAGTTTTCTGCCAGATTTCGGATAATCTCACTGGTAGTTCAAGTGCCGCCATACTGAAAGTAGCGCATGACAGCAAGATTCCATATTATAGTTTCGTGACTCCTCAAATGAAACAGGGGGCTGTTGCCGTTTGTGGCCGGGACTATTTTCAGGCTGGTTTTGAAGCCGGGCTAATAGGCGTTGACGTATTATCAGGCAAAAATCCGGCTGAAATTCCTTACCGTACTGTTGAGAATACGAATTACATCATAAGCCTCGAAGCTGCACAGTATTATAAAATCCTTGTTCCTGACCAGATTTTTAAAACATTCCCTACACTCAAAATCATGAAACCAGCATCTCGAAAATAAAAATAGCATGGAGAATAAACTTGATATACGAAAAGATATTCCCGGCAGGGAACAGCGGATATTCCTCAAAGGACGACTTGATGCCAACTGGGCCGGGTATCTCGACGATTACCTGAACAACCTTGTCAGGGAAGGCTCTTATCGCCTGATCCTGAATATGGCTGGAGTGCAATACCTGAGTTCCGCCGGTATCAGGATTTTGGTTGGTCAGTACAAAAAAATCAAGAAAATTGGTGGGTTGTTCGTTCTGGAAGAATTATCACACGCTGTTTCCGAAGTTCTGGAAATGGTCGGCATGATAAGTATGCTCACCGAAGGAACTCCCGAAGCAACCCAGTCCGTTGAAACGGAATCCGGTTTTTTGGAGATCAAAGGGTTCAGGTTTGAAAATGAGATTTTAGCAGAAGGGCAGATGAAAGTTCACCCTGGCGGGAATCCGGCTTTGTCCCTCACTTCAGGTTTCACTGCTGCTGACAACCGAAAAATCAAATTTAGTGCCGATCATTACGCAATCGGTATTGG
>CAZEDO010000156.1:0-6044 GCA_964511085.1 uncultured Lentimicrobiaceae bacterium | reverse complement strand
AAAGAATCAACTTAAAAAACACCGGATCGCTGCCCTAAGATTGGGGTACATTATAATACCTTCAACCATCTTATTTTTCTAGCGGATGAGCATTCTGCCGGGGTTCTTGAGGATAACATCGGCAGCAAGGTGCGCGGGCTTCGCACACCCTCATCAAAGGTGCGGGCTGGTTCCGAATGGGGGATCCCGAATACATTTGCCACGGTCAACGATAACCGCATTCCGGGAAATTTCGTTGAAAACCCCGAAAGCCAGAGCAACATCAAACGCTGGTCCAGCCTGAAAAGCCAGTATAAATCCCAGTTGAAATCAGGCAAAATAGATATAGAAAAAATGAAACTGATCGCGGGCTTTTCATCTGCGGATGGGAATTCAAAATCTTCCGGAGCCTTGTTCCGCTCAAACGATCATGCCCCTACATTACAATCTATCGTCCTGAAAATGGATACTTACGAACTCTGGGTCGCATTTGCGCCCCAGGGCAAACTTCCCATGAAACCCTCGTACCTGCAAGTGTTTGCCACTGATCCTTTTTAAAAAATTAATATTTATCCCTGATCTACCTGTTGACCACAATCTTCTGCAGATAATCTTTCTGAATAACGCCTGATGTCAAGGTGAGTTTAATCGTATACATTCCTTCAACCAGTTCTTTCGTCTGGATGATCACTTTCGAATTTCCTTTCTCAAACTTCCGAACCGGGATCATTTTGACTTCCCGGCCTACAAGGTCGAGCATTGCGATACCGCAATCAGCAGTCGAATTCAATTGAAGTTCTATCGTAATATAATCCTTCGCAGGGTTAGGGTAGACTTTGCAGGAACTGATAAGTTCACCAAAATCTATTATACCATTAACATTTATTGGTTTTATGATAAGGCTTGTCAGCTCTGCAAGTGGTATTACTTCACCCAACTCATCCGCCAGCTCCGATTCAAAGTTTGGAGTAAGTTGTATGGATTGATCGCCTGTGAAGGCTTCTTTTGCCCTAATTTTCAGAGTCAGCAGGGTTTCTCCTGCCTTCAGGTTCATCGGTTGCAGCTCTGACCATGCAACACGGACCTGGTTCGGTAGGATGTTAATTACAGGGACACCCTGACCTATTTGGACATCCTCTACCTCAAGTAAATCTTCCGGGTAAGGAATTACCAGTGAAATTGCGCTTACACTCATGACATTCCTAGCTGTTATAGGGAGTTCAAAGATCAGGCCTGGTTTTACATCGATGGTTCCTTCATTAGCAATTTCAACCCTTTGAGATAACCATTTCCCTGTGGATGGAATGTTTGAGCCGTTCACATCGCCTACACATAGTCCGTAGAAATTCTGGGTCACCGATACTCCGCTTACTATAATCGTATCTCCTCCTGCTGTTGGTTTGGCAAAAATCCAGTCGCCCCGGTCAAAATAGTTATCAAGACCCGAGAATCTGCGCTTGATCTTGATGGCATCCGTGGCATTAATGGAATTGCTCAGGTTCACATCACCAGCCAATAATCTCACCGGTTCGGTAACTAACTCAAGTCCGGCAAAATGACGCTGGACTTTGATAGCGTCGGTTGCGTTGACGCTGGACCAGGCTTTGCCGGTCCTTGCTTTGATGGTATAAGTCCCGTTTGCTTTCCCTGTAAAGTTGAATGCCCCTGAAAGGTTTGTTCGGGTGGAATCAATGCCTATGTTATTCAGCCTTAGAGTGACCCATACTGAATCAAGCACTGTGTTTGCTGTATTATTATAGGTTAATACACCGGTAATATTTGCTCCGAAACTGATATAGAGATTGGGAGATACACTGCCACTTCCGCAAGTGTTTGTGCCATACACACTCATATTCCCCGAAGTGGCAGATGCAGAGAAATTCACTGTTATCGTATTGGTGTTATCTCCCGCGACAATAGTACCTCCAGTTGGGAGAGTCCACACATAACCTGTTGCGTCAGCGATTGGGGTAACAGAATACGAGACACCGGTCTCGCCCTGCTGCACCACTGGCGGACCGGTAATAGTTCCAGCTGCTGAAGGGCCAGAATTAACAGAAACAATAACCTGATCAGATGAAAAACATCCTAAAGAATTTGTTGTCGTAACTGTATAGGTAGTACTTGATATTGGACTAGCACTAGGGTTTGAAATAGTAGAATTACTTAGATAAGTTGTTGGTGACCAACTGTAAGTATAGTTTACAACCGGACTTGAACCAATACTAGTACTCGTTCCTGAACAAATATCTACATCAACTCCAGCCAGTGCAATGGGGAGAGGGATTACTGTCACTAAAATATGATTAGAAACGGAATTACCACATGCATTGGAATTCGTTACAAAATAGTCGCCACTTGTGTTTACAGTTATTGAAGAAGTTGTTGCCCCATTATTCCAAATACCTCCATTGTTACCTGTTAATGTTACACTATTCCCTTCACAAAAAGTGGTTACTCCATTTGCTGAAATTGTAGAAGCGGCTGGTAATGGGTTTACTGTAATATATTTTACAGCACAATATGTATTTGGCATTGGGCAGCTTGCATTTTCGGCGCCTACAACATATGTACCACTTGCACTGGGAGTAATTGTAATTGTTGAACCATTTCCAACAATTGTCCCTGTATGACAGGGTGACAAACGCCAAACCCATGAAGCTCCGGTACCTAAGGTCCCACCCTCAACGTTTAAAGTGACACTTTCTCCTGCGCAAATTGTATTTGCTGTTGCAACAACTCCTGTGGGGGTAACGGAATATGTGCATGCTGTCTGGCAGGCAATGTTTGTATAAGCTGAGCAATTTGAATTACAACATGCCTTAACTCTGTAACAATAGCTTGTTCCGCCAATAACATTATAATCTGCATATCCGGATGTATTGGGCCCAAGAGTTGCAATAGTTGTAAAAGGACCGGTAACCGTTGGAGCACGCTCAACTACAAAGGAAGTTTCAGTTGTTGAGTTATCAGACCAACCAACATATAATATATTTGATCCTATTGTTCCAACAACCTCTAAATTTGATGGAGCAATGGGTGGACTTGAACAAGGTCCGGAATATCCATTTTGTGTCAGCGTAAATGTTTGACCACCGACAGTAATATTGCAGCTTCGCGCTGATGAACTTGTATTTTCAGTTATGTTAAAAGTTACCATTCCGTTTCCAGTGCCAGTAGAATTAGTAAACGTTAACCAACTGCAACCACTTGTAGAAGCCATCCAACTACAAAATGAAGTTGTGTAAACCCAAAAACTATATGATGTTGCAGGAGAATACAATGTAACACTATAAGAATTTAATGTGTAACTACAATTAGTAAAGTTCGCGACTAAATTTCTGTTTCCTGTTACAATAAAAGTATAAGATGGAGTAGATGTTACCTGATTCCCATTTTCCGTCCAATTTAGAAAAGTATATCCAGGATTATTTGTTGCAATGACTGTTGCAGGTTGACCTGAGGGAAGAGTTCCGCCTCCGGAAGTGCTTCCTCCGATTGTAGGATTTGATGATGTATTTATAGTATATGTCTGAGTCGAAGAAATTACTGCTATTGGAACTGTCGCAAAATTGTTTGACTCGTTACTTTCACTTATGACCTGCCCTCCATCTGCCCAGAAAAACAGATAATAGTTGCCTGGAGCAGTCCCGTTGGGAATCTGAATATTGCCAGAATAAACAATACTACTACCATTTGCAGGAACTGAAGGGATATTAATAAAACCTAAATATATATCTCCATTACTACCTGGAGTTAAGACTCCGTCTGATGAAAGATATAAGGAAATAATATTTGCTCCTGCATTTGCATTACCTGAATTGGATTCTGCACCATATGCTGTAATATTGCTTCCTGCAGCGACTGTCGAACTGCTAACAGCCTGATTTACTATTGTTAAATCGGGTTGCCCGCCGCCAGAAGTATTACAAGTATAAATTGCATCATATCCCGATTGAGTTATTGTTGAATTTGAATGAAATTGCATAGTAAGTGAACTGCCTGTTGACGTAATTGAAGCAGGCAGAGAACTACCTGTAAGTGTAGATATAAGAGGTGAAGTAGTAGAAGGCCCATTATAAACCTTTAGATAATCATTATTGTTTTCCAAGCTAAATGATATAAATGAAAGTGTAACTGAAGTTGCGTTCGTGGGAGCAATAGTGAAGGTATAATCTTCATTATTGTGATAATTCCCCTGAGGACCCCCCATGTCATATATTTCACTTGAGCAAGCAGTAATTTGACATGCAGAAAGATTATCATTAATCAAATTCCAAAGATCAGAGAAACCAGCATCAAATCCTAAACGCCAAAGCGCGACTCCGGCAATTCCTCTTTCTTTAATTAAATTATACTTTTGCTGATAACTGACAATATCATCATTAAATGCTTGCTTCCATGTAGTTGCTTGATAATTATAGCAAAAGTAAGGGTTCAAGGAAGCTGGATCTCGATATGGATTATCAAAATAGTGGGAAGAATTATTTTTATAATTATTATAATAATATGCGTTACCAGAAGCAATTGCTGACATGGGAATATAACAATTTGATTGACCAGTTGGCCAAGTCCGACCGTAGTATGGAATTCCAAGAATAAATTTATCCGGGCTTATAGTTTTAAGAAAGTTGTTAACATCATTTGAAACATTACCTCCACCATTAAAACTATATGTTGGTGCCACAGGACCACATGGGCTTCCATTACCACCATCAATATAATAATCATAACCCATCATTATGAAAATATCCACGTAAGGAATTAATTGATTAATAAACGAATATAATGAACTCCATGATCCCATAAAATCCATTGTGAGCTCTGAACCTGGAATTGAATTATGGAGTTGAGTTGACAAGTTTGACATGAAAGTAATAAATTGTTGTTGATAAGTTGAAGTAATACTTAATCCCTCAAAATCAATATTCACTCCGTTTGCATTGGCGGCACTAACAGCATTAATCAAATTTGTGATTAGTGTTTGTTGATAAGATAAATTCGTGAAAAATGTAGAATAACCGGATGAAAGAAAAACACAAAGATTTATTTTAACTCCATTATTATGCGCGGCAATAATGACAGGATCATTTTGCCAGTTCGCAATATTTGCGCCATCAGAAGGGTATAAGGAATTGCCACTATAAGGGTCAACTGAATAGCAAAAATATGACAAGTCTGAGATTGATTGCCATATATAGCTACTAGAAGAAGTACCTGCAGTATGCCAACCAAAAACTCTTTTTAATAAAGTACATGTTGGATTATTAGGATTTCCTGTAGGTGGAATTAATTGACTACATTCTCCATACCAAGCACATCTCAAGCTATCTTGCTTTTCAGAAGGATATTTTTGTAAAGATCTCATTATGTATAATTCACGTCCTGCTGCAGATAAATTACTCGGAATTTGTCCGATTACATTTAACTGCAAAAAAGCCAACATTAAAATACAAAATATTTTCAAAACTTTACTCATATAAAGAAATTTATTATTGTAAGAATTGCTGTAGGATAAATTTCATTTGATGTCTGATAAGGTCTTATATAGAAATACATCGTGAGGACAAAAACGATAGGCCGTTGAATTGTTTTCTGTAAAATAAAAGAGTAAAGGAAACTTTTAATAATAATATATAAATGCTTCAAATATAATATAAAAAAATAAAAAGTCAAAAAATTGTTATATCCTTTTTAGGTTGTTTAATGCAAATGGATTTAAATGAACTACTGTATGTGTTTTCTTATCAGAGAAATAAAAACGTCAACTTATCTTTAAAATAGTAAGGTTCTCCGGTAGGTCCAATTGTACTTTAAAATATTCATTATAGTCTTATTGCAGTGAATTTGCATTGATTTCAAAAAATCTCAGTTCAAATCAGATTCAGCTTTGTAAAGACGAGGGGTAATTGCGCTAATTTTATACCGTTTAATTAAATTTTCATTCTCAAGATGTACCTTATTTGTACCTTGTATTTTCAATTATCTGATATTCAACAATAATATGATTACAGTCTCAAACCTGGGCATCCAGTTCGGCAAACGCATTCTGTTCCAGGATGTGA
>CAZEDO010000155.1:0-6185 GCA_964511085.1 uncultured Lentimicrobiaceae bacterium | reverse complement strand
TCATCAAGTTCATCAAGATGAAAGAATGTTCAAATGACGGGCATGCCAGTAGGCTCCCACTGCCAGGCTTAGTTCCTCTCCACAACCTCGGCTCAACAACCACCGCTCTGTGAATAGCATCAGCACTTCAGCATATCAGTAAATCAACCCTTCGACTGCCCTCAGTGCGGCACATCAACCCATCAACCCTTCGACTCCACTTCGGCTGCGCTCAGTGCTGGCTTCTCTGGGTGACAGCAGTTATCCCAAAAACATTGTAACATTCATCGCAATTATATTTTCGCCAAAATATTTCGTTTCGCGGTCATTCGACAATATAAAGGCTTTTTTTATAGGTTTGGTGAGTATATCTTCTAAACCAGTCAGATGTTTTGCATCTGCTTTTGTGACTTTATCGGTCATTTTTATCTCAAAAGCAAAGAAATAATCCGGCATTTCAATCAGCAGATCCACCTCTTTCCCATCATGCGTTCGCAGATGGTACAATTGCACCTGGGCGCGGATGGTTTGAATTTGTTTGTAGATTTCAGCTATCACGAGGCTTTCAAACTCATTTCCGGTTAATCCTCCCCGCTTTTGCAAAACAGCCTGAACAATTCCATTATCCATGTAATGTATTTTAGGCATTTTAACCAAACGCTTGTTCGCGTTTTGAGACCATGCCGGCAGTAAAATTGCCTGGTAGCTTATTTCAAAATACCGGATATACCGCTGAACAGTTTTGGTGCTTAAGCCCAGACGAGCGGCTATTGCAGTTGCATTTACCAGATTACCAGTGTTTATTGCCAGATAGCGTTGCAATTTCACAAAAGGCTCCAGATCGCGAAACGATGCAATATCCCTGATATCACGTTCAAGGTAAGTACGCACATAATTTTGCAGCCACGCATGTTTTTCGTCCAGGCTCAACCTGGTATCTGATACTGCCGGATAAGCACCTGCTTTCACATAATGCTCCCAGGCTTTTTGCTTTTCCACCAGTGCTTTGTCCATCAGAAACGAAGGCAGATATGAAAGGGATTGTTCATTTTTCAGTTCCATCTGAAACAATGAATCCTTCACAGGATCATCCCAGGACTGTGTTCTGAGTTCGGGCAGGGTTAAAGGGAAAAAATCGATAATTGTACATCGGCCTGCTAAACTTTCTTTCACTTTTTCGAGCAACAACAACTGACTCGAACCTAAGAGGATATATCTTGGTTCAGGCCATTGATCATAAACTGACTTGATACTTTCAATTAATGAAGGCTCCTTCTGAATTTCGTCCAATATTGCGTAAGGGAAAATTTCTTTCCATTGTGATGCTGTCATTTTTGCATATTCCCTGCGCATTACCGGATCCTCAACCGAAATATACTCGTAATCCGGAAATATCTTACGTGCCAATGTAGTTTTGCCAGTCTGCCTGGATCCTGTTAAAACAATGAGACGTCCGGTTTTCGAGCCACTCCTCTGTAGTATCAATTCAGCTATTTTCCTGTTCTTCATAACATTTACTGTAATTACCCCCTGGCAGGCACCTGGTTATTCCAACAGCAAAAATAAGTTATTTCTTCTGAAATTGTTATTTTAATTCCATTATTTACGCCATTTTACGGAATTGTATTCCTATATATACGCCGAATATCGACTCATGGGGACAAAGGTCTCATCAACCTATCAACCCTTCAACTGTAAAAGTTCATCAAGTTCGTCAAGTTCATCAAGTGGAAAGCTTGTCAAGTTCATAAAAAAGTAGAAAGTTCGTCAAGTTCATCAAGTTCATCAAGATGAAAGAATGTTCAAATGACGGGCATGCCAGTAGGCTTCCACTGCCAGGCTTAGTCCCTCTCCACAACCTCGGCTCAACAACCACCGCTCTGTGAATAGCATCAGCATATCAACATATCAGTAAATCAACCCTTCAACTGTCACCCTCAGAAGCCAGCACACAGCGCATGGGGCTCACGACCGAAAGGAGTAATCACCAGTCACTAATTACAAACGTGCCTGATTCAAATCATACTATTTTTTGTATTCAGCGTTTATAATCGCAAAAATAACGTTATTTTTGCGATCTAAAACGACATAAAATGGTAAACAGAGCGATCATGCGGCTTATTACCGACAAACTCAATACAGGAAAAGCCATTTTACTTTTTGGGCCACGGCAAACAGGGAAAACGACGCTGCTGCACCAGATACTCGATGAACGGCAGGATGTGATGTGGCTTAACGGAGACGAAGCCGATGTGCGGCAGTTATTCGAAAACGCGTCTTCCACAAGGCTGAAATCGGTTTTTGGGACAAACAGGATTATTGTTATTGATGAAGCCCAACGGATACTAAATATCGGACTTTCGCTGAAATTGATCACCGATCAGCTTAATGATATTCAATTGATTGCAACCGGATCCTCGGCATTGGAACTGGCAAACAAGACCCAGGAGCCTCTTACCGGCCGAAAATGGGAATATTTTCTATATCCGCTGTCGTTTGGAGAAATGGTTGCACACCATGGCTTGCTTGAGGAAAAACGGATGATACCTCAACGGCTGATTTATGGATGCTACCCCGAAATAGTAAACAACCCCGGAAAAGAGAAAGACATTTTGAAACAGCTGACCGACAGCTTTCTGTACAAAGACATTCTAATGCTTGAAGGCTTCAAAAAACCGTCCAAACTTATCTCCCTTTTACAGGCATTGGCTTTTCAAACCGGAAACGAAGTATCGTACAATGAACTTGGCAGGACCATAGGCCTTGATAACCAAACCGTAGAGCGTTATATTGACCTTCTCGAAAAGACTTATGTAATATTCCGCGTGGGAGCCTTTAGCCGTAACCTGCGAAAAGAACTTAAACGTGGGCGAAAAATATATTTCTACGATAACGGCGTGCGAAATGCGCTCATAGCCCAATTTAGCCCAATCGAATTAAGGCCCGACAAAGGTGCCCTGTGGGAGAATTATCTCATGGCAGAACGCCGGAAATATAACGCATATAAAGGATCGTGGGTAAATGCACACTTCTGGCGCACCCAGGACCAACAGGAAATTGACTATGTTGAAGAACAGGATGGGAATTTCTTTGCATGGGAGTTTAAATGGAATCCGGAAGCAAAAGCCCGTTTATCTAAAACGTTCGCTAATGCTTATCCCAATTCGGTTTTTAATGTAGTTACCCCACGTAATGCCGAAGAATTTCTTACTGACAATGGGAAGTAATGAAAAAAGGCAATAGGCAAAAGGCAATAGGCAAAAGGCAAAGGATAAATTTTATTTGACAGAACTAGTTAAACTCCGGCTACTTGAGTTTCTTTCAGTGAGCCCTTCTGGGTTGCGAAATACTTTAGCTTGTTTCGACACCGTTCAACAACCACCGCTCAGGGTGACAATGGACATAACCAACTATCATCCACATCAACCTATCAACCCTTCAACCCTTCAACTGTCACCCTGAGCGCAGTCGAAGGGCATCAGCACATCAACACTTCAGCATACCAGTACATCAACCCTTCAACTGTCACCCTGAGCGCAGTCGAAGGGCATCAGCACATCAGCATTTCATCACATCAACCGATCAACCCTTCAACCCTTCTACCCTTCAACCTATCAACCCTTCAACCCATCACCACATCAGCACATCAGCATATCAGCAAATCATTTAACCTAAATCTCCCCGGCACCCGGCACAATTCACCCGGCACATTTTTCCCTTCCCTATTAATAAACCCAAAAATATTTTCATTTCCCCCTATTTCCTTTTCATTTGGATTGTATTAACAAAATACACAAATTCTCCTGCTCCCGCGGGTAAGAAATATTTATTAATAACGATTCCAAACAATTGGACTAAAAGCCTGTTTATATGCTGATTTGGCTACTAAAAATGAAACTGAACTTTAACGGTAACACTCCTCCCATTTTGGGAATGATTTGGTGGAAAAATAGTACAATTTACCACTTATATCACTGGTATTAAAACACTTATAAAGTATGGCATAATTTTCGGGGAAATTTTACCAGGTTGTGCTATTAAATACCTCCTTTTAATTTCTACGGCCCTCACTTACAACGCTAAAAAACTGTTAAGGCCCGGCAATCTGAAAAGCAAACCCGGAAGCACAATCAGATAATTAGTTTAATTACAGGAAGTTAAGGATATGACTTTGGCTTATTTACAGCATTTTTTGGTCCCTAAATTGTCAGGATGAAGCATTTGTACCCTTCATATTGGCAATTTAAAGCTTTGGCTGTTACCGGCATGGTGAAAATCATGTCCCGGTTCAGGAATTTCTGTGTGTTGTTGGTATTCATTTTCATTTCATTTTCATCTGTTTATTCACAAAATGCAATTGTAGGATCTGGATTTGCTTCAGGTTGGGGCGGAGTGACATGTCCTACAGGAAACTCGAACTTTTCTTATTTATCATCTGGAGCAGGAAGTAGTTATAAATTTACTGCTGTCGCCAATGGTACCGGTTTTCAATATTTCAGAATGGGTGTTGATTTTGGTGGAACAACAGGACAATATAATCAGACCGGAGGCGCACCTGATGCGATAGTCACACCAAATACTCCATATCATTTAAATGGGACTTGCACTACGACTGGTGCCATGTATTTAAATGTTGCCAGTACGACACACAATTATATTTTCAAAACAAAAGATGCAAGTGCCACTCCAAGTTTTGATTTTATCATTTTCAATGTTCAGGGTGCTGTAAGAACAGCAAGTAACGTAAGCCAGAATCCAATAATAGTAAACTCATGCCAGAGCGTTGCAATTACGGCAACATTAGACGGAGCACTTAGTACAGGGCAGGGAGTTTATCTAAGATATTCAAACGACAACTTCGCAACTTCAACTGTTGTTGCCATGACAGGATCAGGAACAAGTTATACTGCTTCAATTCCTTCCGGTATTAATACAGCTTCTGCGAATGTGAAGTATTATGTATTTACATCCGGTGATGGACTTACTATTTCCGGTGCCAATGCGGACTGGTACACGATTAATCTCAATAACAATGCAGGGGCTAATTACTCATATACAGTTGCTGACACGTGGATTACCGCTCAGAATGGCAACTGGAGTGTGCCGGCAACATGGCTTTGCGGGAGTGTTCCGCCTTCGGGAGCCTCTGTAATTATAGATCATAACGTAACATTAAATCAGGACGCAACAGTTAGTTCAATAACAATTAATGCAGGAAAAACATTCACTGCTTCGGATGCTTCTGCAAGGATACTGACCATTAGTAACAATAGTTCAGTTACAACATTAGCTAACAATGGCATATGGGCCAGTGGCGCAGGCGGAAGTACGGTAGTTTTTACTTCGGGTTCAGATATGACGCATTTTGTTACAGGAACTCTCGGATTTAACAATGTAAGAATTGAATGTGCAACCGGGACGAATAATGTTGGAGTCAATTTTGGCCCAACTTCAGTAGTAAATGGCATTTTGCAGTTAAGGGCACGTGGTTATGTTAATACGAATGCACCGACATATGCTGTTGGGTCCACGTTACAATATTTTATAGGTGGCGTTTATAACCGCAGGGTAGAATGGAGCCAGCCCAGCGGAAATGCCTATCCGTACAATGTGCAAATCAGTAACAACACTATACTGGATCCCGGAGGCGCTTCATTTACAGGTACTGTATTTAACATGGCCGGGAGTCTCACGATAGACGCTGGCTCAAGCCTGTATATGGATTACCTTGGTAATAACATGACAGTTCCGCTTAATATCGGAGGCAACCTTTCAATGGCGGGCAATCTGAGCCTGTCGCAGGTATCTCCTGGCGATATCAAAGTGGCTGGTAACTGGACACATACCACCGGAACCTTTGCGCCAAATAGCAGGGCTGTTTACTTCAACGGCGCAAGCGGAAATCAAACCATTACAGTCACCGGCAGCGAAACTTTCGATTATGTAATCGTGGATAAAGCAGCAGGGAATGTTATACTGGCAAGCCCTGTGACGATAAGACAAATGCTCACCCTGACCAATGGCTTATTCGTAACAACTGGTGCAAATTTACTTTCGGTTACAAATACGGCAACCACCGGCATTGCAGGTGGTTCAACATTATCATACATCAGCGGGCCTGTTCGCTGGACTTTACCGGCAGCACTTGCAGCAGGTTCAACATATAATTTGCCTGTTGGAAAAGGTGGTATATACTATCCGATGTC
>CAZEDO010000154.1:0-6346 GCA_964511085.1 uncultured Lentimicrobiaceae bacterium | reverse complement strand
CTAATTAACTTCAACATTCAGATATTAATAGCTCAATCAAACGAATTGTAAATAATCTTTGATTCTCATCGCATATCTGCGAATTAAATCCACATTAATCTGCGAGAAATTGTGTGAATTAATTCTGCGTAAATCTGCGAGAATAAAAACTCAGCTATATGCAAAAATCCACCCTCAAAGTAATGACCGTCGTAGGTACACGGCCCGAAATTATCCGGCTGTCGCGTGTGATAAGTCTGCTCGATCAGCATCTGAACCAGGTTATTGTTCATACCGGCCAGAACTACGATTACGAACTCAACCAGGTTTTCTTCGAGGATCTGGAACTTCGCAAGCCTAACCACTTTCTGAATGTTGATACTTCGTCCCTCGGCGCTGCCGTAGGCGATATTATCCGCAAAACTGAAGATGTACTGAAAGAGGAAATGCCCGATGCCCTGCTGGTTCTGGGTGATACTAATTCATGTCTATCGGCTTATATCGCCAAACGCATGCATATCCCGGTATTTCACATGGAAGCCGGAAACCGTAGTTTCGATTTCAATGTACCCGAAGAAATAAATCGCAGAATTATAGATCACATAGCTGACTTCAACTTAGTATATACCGAACATGCCCGCAGGCATTTACTTTCTGAAGGACTCCCACACCGCCGCATCTACCTAACCGGCAGCCCGATGAAAGAAGTTCTGGACTATTACAAACCAAAGATCAGTCAATCTCATATCCTGTCAGAACTGAAACTTGAAACCGGAAACTACTTTGTTGTCTCAACGCATCGGGAAGAAAATGTGGATAACCCTGCAAATCTTCAAAAGATAATCAAGGTATTAAATTTACTGGCGAAAGAGTATAATCTCCCAATAATTGTATCCACCCATCCACGCACCAGAAAGAGACTTGAAGCACTTGATGGAGCTACATTTGACCAACGCATTCAATGGCTGAAACCATTTGGTTTCATGGATTATATTAACCTGCAGATGAACGCGCGTTGTACGCTTTCCGATAGTGGCACCATCAGCGAAGAATCCTCTATTCTATCTTTCCCTGCCATTTCGCTGCGACAATCCATGGAAAGACCTGAAGCGCAAGATACAGGCAGCATTATCCTTACCGGGTTTAATCCTGAGATTGTGCTGGATTCGGTAAGGTTGTCAATTGCGCAGCATAAATCTACAATTACAAATCAGCTACCTGAAGATTATTCAATCAGCAATACCTCCTGGCGGGTTCTAAAGTTAATTATGGGGAATACAGGATTGAGTAATCTTTGGCATGGAATCAATAATTAGTGACTGGTCACTGGTGATTAGTCATTAGTCTTGAGTTTTGGACAAACCTGAATATATTTATATCCAATAATAAGGTATTGCCGATATATGTGACAAGCCTGATCCTCAAACCCTGCCAATCTGTCCCTTGAACATGCAAAGAGCCCTTTACCTATAAATTACAGTAATCCTTAACAAATTTTTAGATTACTATTTAAGCTCAATTAACCTTAAAGAAGAAATCCAAAACATCTGCGCTAATAATAATCCTTGCAAATGTCATTACTTATTGAGTAATTTTTTACTCGAAAACTAGGATACTAAATTGCTCAACTCACTCATAACATCCAAAATGCGGATCAAACTGCTTACCAGGCTTTTCCTGAATAGCAACACTCATGGGCATTTGAGGGGACTCGCCTCGGAATTTGGCGAAAGCAGCAATGCTATCCGCATCGAGTTGAACCGTTTTGAAAAAGCCGGATTACTGACTTCTGAAGCACAGGGAAACCGGAAAGTGTTTAGTGCCAACACCCTTCACCCGCTTTTTATTGACATTAACAGCCTGCTGCGCAAGCACCTTGGTCTCGACCAATTGGTTGAACGCGTAATTGAACGTATAGGCGAAGTGGATGAGGTGTTTCTCACGGGTGCTTTTGCACACGGACAGGCTGGCACCGAAATAGAAATGCTGCTTGTTGGTGGAAACATAGATACCATTGCCCTGGATAAACTGATCGAAAAAGCCAGGCAATTTATTAAGTATAAAATAATTTACAGCCTGATAGCACCGGTGGAATTTAAAACCCTGGCTGCCATATCCGGCAAAGAAGACCTGCTCCTCCTCTGGAAACGGGATGTGTAAGAAACCCCTGTTGTTCCTTTACGGGCAGCCTCGGTTTTTTTATTAAACATTGATTATAAGCTATATACCAAACAGGCATGTGACTGAAAGGGCGGAGCTTTGAAAAGTTGTTCTTCGACTTGTTTCGACACAGCACAACAACCACTGCTGAACAACTACTTCTCAGTATAAAAATTGCAACATTAACCGCTCAGTATTACCTTTTTTTAGAAAATTACCAGACAATGACAACGATAAGAATCACAGTTAACAACAGGAAAAATGCGCAACTTCTAACAAAGCTATTAAAATCAATGGCCTTTGTAAAAAAAGTTGAAGAAGATCTGCCTGTTCAACAGGAGGCAAATCAATTGGTGCTTCTTAAATATTTTTTTCAATGCTATAGAGCCGGATAGCCTGTTTCGCAATATCAACAATCCGTTAGTATGGCAAAATAATCTGCGCGATGAATGGGAAGCTCTTTGATACAAATATCTTAATCTACCTTTCAAAACGAAAGTTGGAGTTTGAAAAAGTTGCTTTAAACGAAGCTAAATTATTCATATCCGTGATCACCTGCATGGAAGTAATGGGATTCAAATTTGAAAGGAATTCTGAAAAAGGAACAATCGAAAATTATGCACATACTTTCCGGTAATTGATCTGAATCCTGAAATCGTCGAAAAAGCAATATCAATCAGGCAACAATACAAAATAAAACTCCCCGATGCAATTATTCTGGCGACAGCAGTAATTTCTAAAATGGAACTTATTACTGCAAATGTGGCCGATTTTACCAATATCGAACCCAGTCTGAGAATTTATAACCCGATGGGCTGAACCTAACCAAAAGCAGAATAGTCATTAACTGTTAGCCCGATCCCGTTTAGAAAGCAAGATCACTTTTCGAAAACCGAAACAAGCCATATGGCTATTAGACGTTAGCTATTTGGCATTAGCAAATCCAGTTAAACAACAAAATCCATTTACTGAAAACCAAAGCAAAGCCAAACGCCAACAGCTTATTCTTACTAACTTTTAGTTTTTAATTTTTACCTTTTAGTTGTTTTACTCCATGCACTCTAAACTCCAGGCACTCCAGGCACTTAATTCACTTATAACTTTTAGTTCTCTAAGCCAACACATCAATACATGATGGATCTCCAGGTTATTCAAAATAAAATCCATGAGATCAGAGGACATAAAATAATGCTTGATTTCGATCTGGCGATACTTTATGAAGTAGAATCCAAAGCCTTGAATCTGGCTGTTAAAAGGAATTCACAGAGATTTCCAGTCGACTTTATGTTCCAACTCACAAGCGAAGAGTGGATCAGTTTGAGGTTACAGATTGAAACTTCAGATGCTTTAAGGTTGCAAAATGAAACATTAAACAAAGGTAGAGGAAAACACACGAAATAGCTGCCATATGCTTTTACGGAACAAGGCCTGGCAATGTTAAGCGGTATATTAAATTCAGAAAAGGCAATAAATGTAAACATAGCAATAATGAGAGCCTTTGTAATGATTCGACAATATACCCTTACCTTCAAAGAATTAACAGAGAAACTAAAAGAAATTGAAGGCAAATTTACTGATGTTTACGAAGAAATAAACTATCTTTTAGATACGGATAAACAGCAAATTGAACAAAATCAAAGAAAACGTATTGGTTTAAATACTGAAAACAGCAAAATGGCACCCGATGTAAAATAATCAGAAAAGGAAAAGGCTGTTAACAAACTTCCGATCAAAACCAAAATCCATTTCCAAAAACCGAAACAAACCAAATGGCTGTTAGCCTTTGGCATATCCTGGTAAATAACAGAATCCATTTTCGAAAAACTGAATCAAGCCAAAAGCCGAATGGCTATTAGCCGTTAGCCATTAGCCGTTGGCAGATCCTGATAAATAACAGAATCAATTTCCCAATCACAATCCCAACTTTTAGTTTTTAATTTTTACTCCCTTCGGTCGTGAGATCGCTTCGCTTAGTTAACTTTTAGTTGTTTTACTCCAGGCACTCCAAGTACTATAGGCACTTTCTTCACTTTTAACTTTTACCTTAACTCCAGGCACTCCAGGCACTCCAGGCACTTTAGGCACTTTAGGCACTTCATTATTAGTTTTTAATTTTTTGTTCAAAGAATGACTCCTTCCACTTCGCCTTCTTTTTTGTAGTGGTTTCAACCCCTATTTCTTGCTAATGATTAGGACGTAAAAATTCAATGTCAGATATCAATGATCGAATCACAAAATATTGAGTATAAAACTTCCTGGCGCGACGAATACCTGAAATGGATATCGGGATTTGCTAATGCAACCGGAGGAAAAATATACATTGGTGTTGATGATACCGGTAAGGTTGTTGGTCTGCCGGATATTCAAAAGTTGATGGAGGACATTCCGAATAAAATAGTTAACTACCTGGGAATTGTTGCTGATGTGAACCTTTTAGTTCGTGAAGGTAAAAAGTATTTGGAAATCATTGTTTCTCCTTCCGGTGTACCCGTTTCGTATAAAGGTATATATCATTTCCGGACTGGAAGCACTAAACAAGAGTTGAAAGGGAATGCATTGCATCAGTTTCTTCTCAAACGTCTCGGGCGCACATGGGATGACTTACCTTGCTATAATGCTGATATACAGGACATTGATCCTGATGCCCTAAGCTATTTCATCAAAAAAGCTTCTAACAGTAAACGTTTAGCCGAAAATATCGGAAATGATGATTTAAAAACGACACTTGAAAATCTGGATCTGGTAACGGATGGCCACAAGTTGAAAAATGCTGCCTTATTGTTATTTGGCAAACGACCTTCACGCTTTTTCCCTTCTGTTTCATTCAAAATCGGTCGTTTTATTGATAGCGACGATGATTTGCGTTTCCAGGACATTGTAGAGGGAAATATATTGCAAATGGCGGACAAAGTGATGGATATACTTAAATCCAAATATCTGATTTCACCTATCCATTATGAAGGATTGCAGCGTATAGAGCAACTCGAAATTCCGGAAGAAGCACTCCGTGAAGCCATTTTCAATTCTATCATCCATAAAGATTATACCGGAGCGCCTGTTCAACTGAGCGTGTATAATGATAAGTTGATTCTTTGGAACGAAGGGCGCTTACCCGAAGATTTTACTATTGAAACCCTACTTGGGAAACACCCATCACGGCCCGCCAACAAAAACATAGCTGATATTTTCTTTAAAGCCGGATTTATTGAAGCATGGGGCCGGGGCATCGCAAAAATTATTAATGGTTTTACCAATGCAGGGATGGCTGCTCCTGAATTTAGTGCTGCTATGGGTGGCATAATAGTAACCATCAAAAGAGAATCAGGTGATCCTAAAAAGAAATCAGATGTCGTAGATAAGGTCGTAGATAAGGTCGTAGATAAGGTCGTAGATAAGGTCGTAGATAATATAACTACAAATCAAAAACAAATCATACGTTGTATTCGTGTTAATCCTAATATATCGGCACTCGAAATATCTAAAATTATTGGTCTGTCGCACAGGAAAATACAGGAAAATATTAAAAAGCTTAAATTGAAAGGTATTATTACCCGCATCGGTCCTGCTAAAGGCGGCCATTGGATAATAATAAAGTAATATAGCCTCCGCCTCTTCACTATTCACTATTCACTTTTAACTTTTAGTTCAAAGAATGCTCTTTAATTCCTTCCACTTCGCCTTCTTTTTTGTAGTGGTTACCACGCTCCACTTCCCGATGCCGCACAGGTAATACTGATATCGCAAAGAATACCTGATAGTTCAAAGTGAAGTAAAAAATTAAAACGGTTTATTCGACGGATCAAGGTGAAATAGTTATTTATAAATCCGTTGATACTGCCGATTTCCAAATAGAAGTAAGGGTTGAAGATGAAACTATTTGGCTTACTCAAGCTCAAATCGTAAGCCTTTTTTCTTCAAGTAAGGCAAATGTAAGCGAACACATCAAGCATATTTACTTTTCAAAGGAATTACTGCCTATAGCAACTGTTCGGAATTTCCGAACAATTCAAACAGAAGGGAACAGAATTGTTTCCAGAAGCATTGATCATTATAACCTGGATATGATTATTTCTATTGGATACAGAGTTAATTCTATCCGGGGGACACAGTTTCGTATATGGGCAAATAAAATATTGAAGGAATATCTTTTATAGGGTCATGCTGTCAATTATCGCCTGGAAAAGATTGAAAACGATGTTTATCACTT
>CAZEDO010000153.1:0-6421 GCA_964511085.1 uncultured Lentimicrobiaceae bacterium | reverse complement strand
ATCATGCACCCGAAACTCGGGCAATTACGGAACTATCCATATCCGATGGCTATTGCAGCCGGCGATGTTTACGAAATGGTACTTACAACCGGCAAAGTAGTTACCACCATCGAACCTGCCTTGGTTGAAACCCAGTGGCTGATTATCACTACCGATCCTGCCGGTGCCGATGTGTATATCAACGACCAGCCCGCCGGAAAAACTCCCTACCAGAACGAACTTCCCACGGGCAAATATACCTGGCGCGTTTCAAAAGAACTGTATATCAATGATGCCGGCATAGCCAATTTAATTTCCGGTGGCGAAAAGCAGGTGATGAACGTGAAGATGAAGCCAAACTTTGGAACGCTGAGCATCTCTTCTTTACCCGAAAACGGTGCCAATGTGAGCCTGAACGGAATAGAAACCGGAAAGGTTACGCCTTGCACTATTGAAAAGGTTCCATCAGGCGACCATAATATTACCATCAACCGCGACATGTATGAAACCACCTCCCAGCGCGTAACCCTTGCAGCCGGAGAAACCAACCAGCTTTCTGTCACGATGAATCCAACCTTTGCCCAGGTAACGATTACCTCCGAGCCTGCGGCAGACATCTATATTAACGGACAAAGTAAAACCAAAGGAACCTGGCAGGGCCGCCTGAACCCCGGCGTTTATACTTTTGAAGCGAGATTAGACAAACATCTCACTGCCACCGAAAAACAAACTGTTTTTGTAGGCCAGCCGTTGAACGTTAAACTAAACCCGACACCCAAAACGGGCAATTTGAAAATCATAACCACTCCATTTGATGCTACTATAAAATTTGATGGCAAAGAGCTGGGTAAAACGCCGGTAACTCTGAAGGATCATTTGATTGGCGACTATACGGTGGAACTCTCCCTGCCCGGTTATGCTACCGCCTACGAAAAAGTTACCATCAGCGAAGGCCAGATGGCGCAAATAAACGCCACCCTGCAAAACGGGATGCAGGTGGAAATAACGAGCAACCCAACCGGGTCAGATTTATTTGTTGACGACAAGTCCACCGGAAAAACACCTTATACCGGCAACCTGAGTTTCGGCAGTCACAAGTTACGTATTGAAAGCAATGGCAAAAAAGCCGAAAAAAATGTGCAGGTAAGCCAGGGAGGAGCTGCAACTTTTTCGCTTGCCATTACATCCAATTTTATTGAAACCGCCTCTGGTCTCAACCTTGAAATGATATCAGTTCAGGGCGGAACTTTCCAAATGGGCAGCAATGAGTACGATAATGAGAAACCGGTACATCCGGTAACATTGGGCGACTTTTTCATCGGGAAAACAGAGGTAACACAAAAGCAGTGGCGGGATGTAATGGGCAGTAATCCGGCAAAATTTTCCGGTTGTGATTATTGCCCCGTTGAACAGGTTTCGTGGAATGATATTCAGAAATTTTTTAAGAAGTTGAATCGGAAAACCAGTAAGAATTATCGTTTACCAACAGAGGCGGAATGGGAATATGCTGCCAGAGGAGGAAATAAAAACATTGGATTTACCAACAGCGGAAGTAACAGCATTGGCGATGTGGCCTGGTATTCTGAAAATTCAGGTTTAAAAACACACCCGGCAGGACAGAAGCAGTCGAATGAGCTGGGATTATTTGACATGAGCGGAAATGTGTGGGAATGGTGCAGCGACTGGTATGGGGCGGATTATTACCAAAACAGTCCGACTTCCAATCCCCAGGGGCCTGCAACGGGATTGTACCGCGTGATCCGCGGCGGTAGCTGGGGCGATGATGCCCAGCTTTGCCGGGCGGTGCGCCGCGATGACGATGACCCGGGCAATCTCTCCGGCTACTTGGGCTTCCGCCTGGTTTATTCCGAGTAAACAGTGGGAATCCGGAGTGGCAGTTGGCTGAAGCCAACTGCCACAGATGGAAAAAATTAAAGTAGAAATGATCTATTGCAGACAGCTTTTGCTAACTGAATTAAGGGGTGACTTTTTGTTGCCGGGAGGTTGCAAAGATTAAAAAATTGCTTAAATTTGCACTCTCAAACCGGAAAATCATCCGGGAATAATCGGGGTGTGGCGCAGTTGGCTAGCGTACTTGCATGGGGTGCAAGGGGTCGGAAGTTCGAGTCTTCTCACCCCGACTTGAATAAGTTGAATATCAGCGTAATACAATGGTATATGCGCTAAATATGCGCTGATAAGTTTAAAAAGAGTAGGATTCCATTGATTTTACTCACACTTTACTACTTCTTTTTTACAACTTCACCTCCATCATTAAGTTTGATGGAGGTGTTTTTTTTGAGCGGAAAGATAAGGATGTGGTGTTTATGTTATTTATTATCAACAACATACATTATATTCATTCCTTCCTTTCATTGTCAACGGGTTCATTCACCTGACTTATCAAAGTTTTTCAATAATTCTACAGCATTGCCAACGGCTCTCATTTGGGATTCGTAGAGAATGCTAACAAATCGAATGTGGTAATGTTGTTATTTAGATTCGATCTAAGCAATGCACGGCACTCAATGGGGTCATACATTGATTTCTTGGCAATCGTTAATTAGAAACCCTGAAAATGCTTCTTTATAACAACTGATGAGGTTTTACCTTGATGGATACAAATTCTGATCTTTATTTGGCACATCAGATATAACCATCTTCGTAAATATTCGCTATGCTATTAAGCGAGTACTTCTTTACGATGTAAGAAATTTATTTGATCACAATTACGATGTTCAGAGTATTTATGGAAAATTCGTAAGACAATGACACGCAAAAATGATTTACATGGATTGGAAAAAACAATCAGCATCAGACTATCAAATGCAGAATATCAGTACCTTAATACCCTGTTGAAGGGTAAAGGCGATAACCTGTCTAGGTTATTGCGGAGAATGATAATGCTTTTCAGAGAAGTTACAACAGAAAAATAACATTAAAAGCAAAAACATATGATTTGAATTTTAACCTAATATCAGATACTCAACTAGGAAGTCCTTTCAGTATCATTCATTTAGATAAATTGTACACAACACTAAAATGCCCACCATCATCAAAATTTCATGATGTTCGTGATCCCGATAAAGTTGTTGAAGCACAAAAACATGGAAGCATCGAATTAAGAATTAACAGAAATTCCGTTGGCAGTAATGCTTATTACCATTGTTTTGATGTTTTTCTTAATGGGGGTAAAGTTGGCAAGTTACTTACGGGTTCAAAAATGAATACGGGTATGGTTGAATTTGACATGGACAATCATACTTTCTACGCTGAAAATGCCACTTGGTGGTATGATATCCACAAAATTGTTGAGCAGGAATTAGGATTGATATGCAACAATATTAAACAGGTTGAGATTGCAATGGATACCACAGCAAACATGATCCACATGTATGGCGACTATTATCGCAATTCGACAAATTACCCACATGAACAGCACCCAAGGTATTTGCAATCACCGAATATAAAGACAGATATAATAGAAAATGGCACAAGCTACAACGTCAGAGGGGTAAATAATTTAATCTCAATTTATCACAAATCAAGCTATGCAAAAGAACACATCACGGACTTTTATACTGCGAATGGGTTAGGTGATATTGATATTTACAGGGTCGAATGCCGATTGAAATGGAATTATTTAAAATCATTAATATCAAGAAAACATTTCATAATAGATTTGGAAACCTTAAAGAATGTTGAAACCCTGATGGCATTGTTCGTAGAATCTGTTAAAACAAAGCTCACGTTCAAAGATTTACAGACGAAGAGGTTTGACAATCAACGAAATAAAAAACATGATAAAATATTTATTCTAAGAGATTACTGTTCTCAGGTCAAGGTTTTACCTACATATCCCGTTACTAAACAATCTCACCATTACAAAACAAATAATTCTGAAGAGAAATCTATGCATCTGCTTTATATCGAATATTTGGAATCAGGTAAAGAGTATTTGTTACCGATAATAAGTTCATTAATCAATGGAATGAAGCTGAACAATGCTCAGGTTGTTCAGATGATTAATAAACTTAATAAAACCTATAACGGTGATCGAACCGATGACATCTTGGAAAGGATGGATTCTATGAACAGTCGATATCCAACACCTGAAAAGCCGAATGTTGAAGAAAGTATAGCACTCTTTATTTGCAAGACCATGAATAAATTAGAGTCACAAGCGAAACCGAAACCATTCATTTTTCCTGAAAATTACATGAATCAATTGGGGTATACACTTGCACCTGTTACATGTTGATTGTTTTTATAAATAAACATCATTAGAATGCGTGCAGTGAAGAGTTTATGAATTGTGATGATTAACTGCCAAGAGTAATTTTGCTAGGCAGAGAGCATGATTTAAGTACGGTATAGTAAAATGTCAGTCAACCATACCAATTTGGATTTAAACTTTATGTTGAAAGTCAGTAATATAGTATTTTGCAATTATCCACATTTTTGTCCAATTTTGAGAAATAGTAATTTTTGCTAGAATCTTCGCTGTAAATCGAAAAATCATAATTACTTTTGATCTTTACAAACCGTTCAACTGATCATCAATCCCTCCACTAAACTTATACACCATGAAAAAAGTAAAATTCTTAACAACAATCTTCTTACTCGCACAACTGATGTTGAATGCTCAAATCGTGTTGGAACACACTTTTACTGTGCCATATCGGACCTATCCTGTTATTTGCAAGTTGGCAACGAATGGCGAAAAATGGTTTATCATGGATCGTAACAATGATAAATTCTTCCTGTATAATCTTGATTACACATTATATAAAGAAGTTAATGTGCCTGTTCAGCCAAATCATTATTTTTGGGTTAGTAATATATCAGAGAAACTCTTTGACTTGGATGAATCGCTTGAATATATGGTGACCGATCCTGCTCTTACTTTTGTAAAAATTTATAATGAAGACGGTTCGTTAATGTTTTCAGAAGGAGATAGTGTTTATAATGCAATAAGTGCTAATATATACAGCACAGCGAATGGCACAAAAATGCACATTCAGATGGAGCATAAAGTAACGGGAGATAACCAAGCTAAAATATACAGCCTTGTGGGGATTCCATTTTCTACACCATCGGAACTTGAAACCACTAATCCTGAACTATGCACAGCACAAGCATTCCCCAATCCAAATGATGGACAAACAAATATCGCCTTCAAACTACCTTTAGGTGATACTAAGGGGCAGTTGGTGTTTTATAACATTCAAGGTGAAGTGGTTAAGACCTTAACCGTTGACAGGCAGTCAGGTTGTATAAAAATCGACAATTCCAATTTACCTTCTGGTACATATCTGTACCAAATTACAACGGGGAGTAGGTCTTCAGAAATGAAAAAAATGATTCTCAATTAGGTACAGGGTATTGTTTGTTTTTCCTTTGTGGAGTAAATGCCTACAGTTTGATAATATATTTCCAAATGGAGTTGTATTAGCCATTAACGTCCGATTATCGCAATGTTTCCTAAGTGGTTTAGCACAGGAAGTCTCATTGCATTTCGGTAAAAAACTCATGTAGGGTCATATCAAAAGCATCGATAATCTTGAAAATGGTGAGCAGGGTAATATTTCCACCATGTTCAGCAGCCTGTATTGTTGATTTTGCTATACCTATTTCCTGTGCAGCTTCAATTTGGCTAAAGCCATCAGCTAATCTCATTCCACGAACGAATGCACCAATGCAAGCCAAACGGTTGACCTGATGATCAGGAATGCACTTGTACGGTTGATTTATATGACGATTATGAGTTCTATGGTTATGCTTCGACATGCTGTATATATATGGATGTGAAAATAAATACTGCCATCGCCTTATAAAAGAAGCAATAAGATGTACCAAAACCCAAATAAACCTCATGGAAAGCAATTCTATGGCAGACTTACATGTTCTAACACCAAACATGAATCAGTTCCAATGCCTGATTTAACGCTAAAAAACAGATGGTTATAGGTAAGACTGTAGTATTTTGATGAAATGTGCTGCAAAATGTGCTGCCTACGCAGGTGTTTCGCAAGCAATTATTACGGAAGATTATTCCAAAGTGTGTTCTTCAAGAGATTGGAAAAACTGAATAGGTGTAATATCCAAACCTCTGAGAACTTTCAAGAAAGTTGTTAAGTTCAGGTTCAGACCGTTCTTTTCAATCTTAAATAATGTTGTGCGGTGAACACCTGCATGTTTGGCGAAAGCTTCAAATTTCCAATTTTTCTCTCGTAATTGTTTGAGTTTAGAAGATATTGCCTGAAGCTGCAGTAAATCTTCCTCAGGAATAATTCTTGGTTTTTCTGCTTTGATTGCCATATCTGTAAATTTCAATACAAAGGTGCACAATAACTTTTGATATTTTTAAACTAATGTTGATTTAAATGACTATTCCGGACAAAGTCGGCCACTCATTCCGGAGTAAAGTAGGCCAGTGATT
>CAZEDO010000152.1:0-6443 GCA_964511085.1 uncultured Lentimicrobiaceae bacterium | reverse complement strand
GATTTTGCTACTCAAAATCATAGTCTCACTGATTTAACTGGCACAAGTAACAGAAGGCGATAAATGAGAAACCTGAAGTTACTCTATGGATTGCACAAGTATTCACACTAATTTTTAATACACCTGACCGAGACGGCAAACGCCTTGTTATAGCTGTTCATGTTGCAGCCTGTGCTGAAACCAAGCAGCCATGCAGTGGTTGTGAAGTCCATATCGGTGCTCCATTGGCTGCCGCCGGTTCCACGACTTTGGAGTGAGCCATCGCTGAAGTGCAGGGATCCTGCCTGATGCAATTTTAAGGCTGAATTCCAGGGACCATTGGCGCTGGTCCAGTTTCCTGCAGCATCCACATTGCCCCATTCGGTGCCTGTTGGGATACGCCATCCATTGCCAAATTCAAGGGTGCATGGATCGTTGGCGGCTACCCAACCGCTGTTTTCGTCTATACTGCTGATCCATGTAATGGCTGGTGTGCGGATTGAACCATCGTGCATATAGCCCTGCTGCCGGTTAAACTGCCAATACCAGCCTGCTGAGGCTTCGGTGGCATCAGTTTTGGCAGTTGCCTGGTGGTCGGCACCCAGGTTACTGGTTATCCAACACTTTGTGGTTTCGCCGGGGATATTGGTTACCGTGCCATAAGTAACCGTTTTAGTTACAGGTGCTACTGACCCTGCTACATGGTTTATTGTAATGGAAGAACCGCAGGTAAAAACTGGTAAGGTTGTAAAGCTTACTTCATTCCCATAAGCTGTTCCCTCGCTATTAGTTGCGTATGACCTAACATAGTAGAGTGTGTTAGTTGCAAGGCCAGTGATACTACTGACAAATGTTCCTGTTCCGCTACCATCGTTTGTATAGCTGTTGGCGAGAGTTGGATTTGATGAAGTACTCCAACAGACTCCCCTAACATTTACTGTTGCTCCGCCATCAGAAGTTACATCGCCTCCGCTTGTAGCCGCGGTAGTCGTAATATTAGTCAATAAAGATGTTGTAACTGCGGGTAATGATATTGGTGAGCTTTCGTCTTTGACGCAGCGCATTGCATAGGCGTCCGCTCTATTGCCACGATCAGTGATATAACATGCAAAATCGTTAAAATACACGAAATAGCTATACTCCGGACCACGAGAACTCATTGTATTCGTACAATAATAGCCCTCAACGCCACGTTCAGTAAGCGATCCATCGGTAAGATCAAGATATGCTGCACCATGGATTTTTAAGCCAGAGTTCCATACATCATGCCAATTTGTCCAATTATTGCTGTTAATTATATTATCCCATTCGGACGCAGATGGAACATGCCACCCAGTTCCAAGTTCAATGGTACAGGGATCGTTTGAAGCATTCCAATTTGTATTCCCACTAATGCTGCTTATCCAGATTGTGTTTGGTGTACGGGTAGTCCCATCATGCTCATAACCTTGTTTGCGATCAAATTGCCAGTACCAACCTGCGGATTCTTCGGTACCATCGTTTACATCGGCTGCCTGGTGGTCGGCACCGAGGTTGCTTGTAATCCAGCATTTTGAAGGTTCTCCTGTGATATTTGTAATTGTACCGTAAGTAACACTTTTACTAACAGGTGCTACGGTTCCTGCCACATGGTCAATTGTTATTGAATTGCCACATACAAAAGGTGGTGGCGAAATTGCACCAGTTCCAAAAGCCACTTCCTTCCACTGCAGGGCTGTAGCATTATAAATATATAACTTGCTATCGGTTGTACAAAACACAACCAAACCGCTTGTTGGATTTGGCACAGCAACAATTTCTGCCAATGTAAGCCGGGGCAGCAGCATTCCTTTGCTTGTTGATTTCACTTCCAGCATGGCGGAAGGGTCAGGTGGACTGCCATCAGTATTAACAGCTGTCTGTGAGAAAGCTGTGCAACTATATATCAGAAATATTATGAGGAAATATGATAATTTTTTCACGGTTGAATATTTGGGTTGGCATTCTGAAGAATAACTGTTCTTTAATGAATCAATAAATATAGGGTCTTATGTCTTTACCCCTAATTCTACTTCTTCCCTATTCTCTAATACAGCTCTTTAATACAACGAATTGATGAACCAAACGCCTTAAAATTGGTGGCTGGGTCACTGTAGCTATTTAAAAAGTAAAAGCACCCACCTGAAATGCCATTGATCTGGGTACTACTCCAATAGGGTCCTAATACACCGCGACTCTGCAAAGAACCATTGTTGTCGTTCAGGTACCCGGCTGCATGTAGTTTTAAAGCAGAGCCATAAGGTCCATTCCAGTCATTCCAGCTTCCACTTACATCTACATTTGTCCATTCGGTAATGGTTGGAATGCGCCAGCCAATGCCGAGTTCAAGGGCACAAGGGTCATTTGCAGACAGCCAGTCAAGGTTTTCATTTATTGAGGTTATCCATGTTGTATTTGGTGCTATAGTTGCGCCATCATGCTTATATCCTTGCGAGCGGTTAAACTGCCAGTACCAGCCAGCAGATGCTTCTGTAGCATCGTTAACAGCGGTTGCCTGGTGATCGGCACCAAGGTTACTTGTAATCCAGCATTTCGAAGGTTCGCCGGGTATATTACTAACTGTGCCATATGTAACCGTTTTAGCTGCCGGTGCTACGCTTCCTTCCATATGGCTGATCGTAATGGTACCCCCACATAAAAAACCTGGTGTAATTGTTCCTGTACCATATGTTACTTCCTTCCATTGCACATCTGTTGAAACATAAATATACATTTTGTTGTCAGTTGTACAAAACACGAGCAATCCATTGGCAGGGTCTATGATTGATCCGATCTGCGCCTGTGTCATCCGGGGCGGCAAGAGTCCTTTGCTTGATGATTTTACGTCCAGCATGGCTGAATTATGAGGGGCACTTCCATCGTCATTGATAGCTACCTGAGCGGATACATTTATCCCTGCTACGAACAGTAAAAGAACAAAAAGGTGTTTCATTATCTTCAATTTTTATGGTCAAAACTCTGCCATCCAGTCAACAGCAGGAAATTAATTTATAATTACAGCCGAGTTAATTATGGTAAAGAAGACAGGCGAGTTAAAAGTAGCGGGAGTAGTTAATCAGCATCTGCTGAGGAATAATAACTTAACAGCAGGCAAATATATAGTTAATGCAATGTATATTCAAAGAACCAGTAGTACTTCAGTTTAATTTGTAATTGTTCAAAATAAGAAAGAACTATTCTGGTACTTTCATTTGTTGCCTTCCAACAGTACATAAGCATATACTTAGCGTAGCTGAATACCTTTCAGCCGGAAATTAAAAGGGGTGTGGGAATTTAATATGCTGAACGGTTGATTTGCATTTTTACTTTAAGCGTTGGTCACTGAGCGGAGCCAAAGTAAGCCGCAGTGTTTGCATCCTCACAGCGCTCACCAAAGGTAAACTCAAGTAACGGGAACATAACTGGCACAAGTCACAGAAGGTGCCAGCGGGCAGATTATCGGATAATTTTACTCATACACAGTATAAAATATCTGATATTATTACCCATACTAAGGATAAATTATCTGTTAATTATCTCATTTCAAAAGAACGAGTGTCGTAACAAATTATAATATTCACGGGTTTTAAAGCTGTTTTATGAAGTAATTATTTTCTCTTGTGCCCGTTCCAAACGGGCCATTCGTTGGTACGCGCTACAACAGAACGAATTGAGTTCAGCGAAGCTAAACGCGCCAGCAGGTTTTCTTCTATCGCAGTTACAAACTGTTTTATTTAACCGGTACAAGTCATAGAATGCGCCAGCCGGTTGTACAAAGCTCCATATGTATTTTTTGATCTGGTCCTTTCTATCCCGAAATTTCGATGATAACAGCATTGTAATTATCTGCTCAGTATAACCAAAACAGTTAATACAACAGGGACCGGCATGGTCGCCCATACCGGTCCCTGCTCCTGCCAAAATTGATTATTGTTTTACAATTTTTCTGACAAGCGTCTGACCATCCAGTGTTGTAATTCTGATAAAATACACTCCCTTTTGCATTTTTCCGAGATCAATACGATTGTTAATCAAAGCAATCTGCTGCTCTTTTCCTGAAGGATCGAACATCTGAACCTTTCCGGTTTTCACATCCGGGCTTGCTGGAATTACGGTCAGGTAGTCATCAGCAGGGTTTGGATAGATTGTAAAATAGCCGGACTCATCCCCTTCAGGAACAGTGATACCAATTAAAGCAGACGAATAGTGTACTACAGCACGAACGGAAGGTCCGCCGTTAAAAAACTCAGTTTCAATGCCATTTTCATTGACGGTCACCGGAAAGTAAGCATCGCCGATCGTCCATGAAGTTCCGGTCCAGATAAAACCATCCGCTGTGATAATACCATCCTCGTAAGTGTATTCGGTAAGGGTATAATTCTGCAATTCCCCCGTTTCCCAATCGGAAATGCTGGTTTTGAACGTAAGCGGGTTTCCGCTTGCATTGTAAGTCCATTCACTTCTCGACATATCAGACCAGGTTACACCATCATAGGATTCTGAATAAAGAAGAGATAAGGGAAGGTTATTTGCATTATATGTAAGTGTAAATAATGCTACGTTTATCCATGCTGCGCCGTCCCAATTCTGCTCGAGTACAGATATCACATTCCCGTTACCATCGTAAGTATAGGTTCTAAGGTAATTATTAAACCAGACAGTGCCATCCCACTGCTGGCTGAGGTATGTAAGCATGTGTCCGGCTCCGTCGTATGTCCAGCTATCCAGAATATTATCAGACCAGGCAGAGCCATCCCAATATTGGTCGAGCATTGTAAGGACGTTCCCACTTGCATCGTAAGTGTAAGTGCTAAACGTATTGTTCACCCAGGCTGTTCCATCCCATTCCTGGAAAAGCTCAGTTAACATGTTTCCGTTTATATCATAGGTATAATCCGACTGCCCATAATTCGCCCATGCAGTTCCATCCCATTGCTGCCCAAGAGTATTCAAGCAGTTGCCGGTATCGTCGTAAGTATGCGTAAGCATTCTGTAATTTATCCATGTATTGCTTCGATAAAGTTGATTGGTTACTGTGAGCAGGTTTCCATCAGCATCGTACACATTTGTGATTACATTTTCGCTTGCCCATTTGTCGATGATCCAAACCTTAATATATGATGTTAATAACCTGCCATCGTTATCAAACGTGTTCACTGTTTTTTCGCTGCCGCCATAAACGGAATACCTGATCAGGGTGTCAGTGCGGAAAGTATTATTATCTGCGCGTTTTTTCAAAAGAGACAGGTCGTCATCATGCCGACCTAGAAAAGTAGCATAACGCCCCACAGTTTTTGTCGCCTTTTTCATCATGGCTTTATACAAATCTGATGGAGAGACATTTTTCCTGGTTTCCTTTGAGATGGCTGAACTGCAAAAAAACAGACAAATAAATGCCAACATTGAAATACTGAGTGTAAATGATCTTGTTTTCATAATGTTACTTGTTTTAAGATTAATAATTTTTTGCGTTCCTGAAAATAGTATTTAGTTGAAAAATTAATTCTTGGGAAAGCAGGCACTTTTTATCTGTTATAATTGAACCATACAGAATACAAGTAATCCTGCAAGCTATTTGTGTTCAGCTGTCATCATAAAAAGAGATCAGGAGGTAATTTTGATCTTTGATAGTTTGTATTGTGCTCATCGCTTTATCAGTTGCGTTTATCTATCCAAATTATTTGCAACAAAATCTTCTTTTCAATACTCAATTTTATGTGCTGTAAATGACCCGTTATGCCACAAAATCTTACCAGCGTCGTTATAAGTATTTACTACTATTTCACTGCCACTGCTTATGGAATATTTGAGCAGCGTATCTGCATGATAATTATCACTCCGTAAATATTTTTTCATAAGTGACTGATCATCCACTGTTTGACCTGGAAAGGCGCTATAATGCCCCCGGGCTTCGTGCTGAAGATTCATTGTTTTACCATGAAAATTCATCTCAGCTGGGTTTCTAAGAATTTCCTGCGATTGAACAGGACTGTTCGCAAAGAACCAAACGAAGGCTGCCATAGCCCTTGCAAATAAAGCAGATTTTGTTTTCATGCTTATTTGGTTTTAGGGTTATTAACTATTAGCGATTTATTTCACAGGCATTTATTTATAGAGTCAATATTTAATTTTCAACTATTATTATTTAATGCAGCGGATGGAGGAGCCTGCATCCTTATAATTGCCACCCACGTCGCTGACCCCACTGTTGAAGTTCATATACCAGCTATAAGTTGCAGCGCCCTGCGCACTACTCCAGTAGTAGCCTTGAATGCCGCGACCTTCCAGGAAACCACCCATGAGTTCTCCTGCCACATGCATTTTTAACGCAGAGTTCCACGGGCCATTCCAGTTTGTCCAGTTTCCACTTGCATCCACATTGGTCCACTCGGTATTTGTTGGGATACGCCAGCCAGCGCCAAGTTCAAGGACACACGGGTCGTTGG
>CAZEDO010000151.1:0-6459 GCA_964511085.1 uncultured Lentimicrobiaceae bacterium | reverse complement strand
GCCATGGGCGAAAGCATGGACCAGATGATGTCGGAGAAAAAAGCAGTAACAGAAGCACGCTCTAAACTCGCTGCACAGATCGAAACATTAGTTAAGACTGTGACTGACAACTACGGAAAATCGACAGAAGTAAACAAAAAGGAAGAAATGCTGGGCCGCTACGAGACCTTAACCCGCGAAGTGGTGAAACAAAAATTGAGTGGTACTATTGAAATCTGCAACAAACAAACCAAAACCAAGGAAGGAAATTATAAAACATACTGTACTATTGAATTGGCTGGCAATGATGTTTTGGCCGGCCTTAACAGCAGGCTCTCCAACGATCAGGTTCTGAAAGTTGACTACAATTACGAAAAATTCAAAAAGACTTTTGAAGAGGAGATGAATAAACTGGATGCACCTCAGTAACACAGCCTTTCAGTAAATACGGCATTGTTGCCGGTTAATTCGGGGAAGCGGGTTATGATTTATCTTGTCAGTTATAGTTTTAAACTACAATTGAGTCAGCATAGCCGGCTTTCTCTTGTATTATGCCTGCTCCTCCTGGTTACATATTCAGCCATTCCTCAGACCCCAAAAGCCATTTACGGGGAATTTGAGAAAGAGATGGCTGAATACGGTATAGGAAGCACGGATACATCTTTGCTTCCAACAAGCCTTAGCCCCATTCCTGCGTGGATGAACAGATCTTTTCCCATGCACGGAGATACACTCTTTGTGTTTGGGATTTCAGATCCCGGGCTTGCCGATTCTACTGCCCGCCAGCAGGCGTTTTATCGTGCAACAGCCATTGGCGCATTAGCCAATGGCACAGGTTGTGAACATTTCTCCGATTTATACAATCAAGGAAAAGCAGGCGGTTCTGAATCGAAATATGAAGAAATCTATCGCTTTATTGCTGACTTTTCTGACAGTATTTCAGCCCCAGCCATTCTCAACTCTGCAATCCTGCCCAGCTCTGAAGCAATCCTTCTTTTGGGTATTCCTATTAAGAATCCTGAGGTGCAACAAATTAAACCTATCAGGATAGAAGCTGTTCTGTATAATAATGAATCGGATATCATGAATGGAAACAGGATGTCCACAAAGGTCGATATCACTATTCAGAAAAAAAATGCTGATAAACTACTCATTATGGATGCAAGTTCCTTTTATCAGATTAACGGAAAAGCCACTGGTATGCGCTGCTTATATCCGCAAAGCCAGGCTGTTTATAATCGTTACGAGTTTTATTACGCTACCGGCATTCCAGTAGATGAGGCAGACAGCACCAATATCCGAGGAACCACCTGCAAACAAGGGCTTTGGATAGCATATGCAAGCCAGATACTGGAGCATCTCTCTCTGCAAGCTAAAATGATAAGCAAGGATTCACAGATTGTGAGAGATAATACAAAGATGACATCCAATGAACTTATCAGGGAAAAATCGCGGACCAAACTTATGTGGCGAATCAAAAACATTGACATGAACAACCACAGGATGAAGGTGAATATGACTATTTCAGAATTTAAAACCAGTCAGAAATGAAAGCTTTAAGAAAGTTTTTTTTACTCGCAATGCTGTTGTTAACTTTTGGTGCGACCGAGGCGCAAACCTATGATGAATGGCAGAAACAAGAACAATTAAATTTTAATAAGTTCAAGGCCGACGAGCAGAAAATGCTGCAAAAACTGCGTGATGATTATTCCGGTTATGTGAAAAAACAGGACAAGGACTACTCGGATTATCTGAAAAAGGAATGGGAAAATTTTCAGGTCTTTTCAGGAAAGAAAGCTCCTGAGAAACCTAAGCCGCAATCGATTCCGGCATACAAGCCTGTACCTGGAGTCCCTTTCAGCAAGTTGCCGGTTATACCGCCACATTTGAATGTGCCTCCATCAATTCCTGTTGTGATAAAATTGCCGGTAATCCAAAAGCCGGAACCAGCCGATTATCCTAAAGATGCATTATCTATCAACTTTTTTGGCGTCAAGGTCTATCTTGATATTGACCAGAATCTTAAAAATTGTGCAACAAGTAAAAAGGGGAAACAAGCCATCACCACCTTTTGGGACAATGCCAGTAAAACAAACTACAACAGTCTTGTGAATCAGCTAATGGAAGCTAAAGCACGGTTCAACGTGAACGATTATGGGTATTTTATGCTGGTGCAGGAAACTGCGAATAGTGTTTTCCCGATGCCTGAGCATCAGGATTCCCGCTGTTTGCTTGAATGGTTCCTGATGGTGCGCACCGGATATGATGCCAGGATAGCCTATAATGAAAATCAGATTGCGATATTGCTTCCCTCTTACAATACCTTGTATTCAAAACAATACCTGACGATCAATAATCTTAGCTACTATTTTGTCAGCCCATTTGAAGGTAACAATATCATGACTTATGATAAAAGTTATGATCCTGCCAATTCCCCAATCGATTTTAATATTAAAAGCCCGATGAATTTTGGGCTAAAGCCGGTAAAGAAAACCATTCCTTATGCATATCGGGGTAAGACCTACTCCTTCGAAATTGCTTACGACCCGGGCGTTATGCAGTTTTACAGGAATTATCCCCAGTTAGAGATGGAGGTATATTTCAATGCTGCCATGTCCATGGATACAAAAGAAACAATTGCAGATAATTTCAAACCCATTTTAGCGAATTTATCAGAACCAGATGCGGTTAATATCATTCTCAATTTTGTACAAACAGCATTTGAATACAAAACAGATCAGGAACAATTTGGACGTGAGAAATTTTTCTTTGCCGAGGAGCTGTTTTATTACCCGGCCAACGACTGTGAAGACCGTTCGGCTTTATTTTCATACATGATCCGGAATCTTTTAGCATTAGAGGTAATAGGCCTTGAGTCTCCTAATCATATGTTTACTGCGGTTCATTTTAGCAAAGAAGAACCAGGTGACTACATCACCTATAGCGGCGAAAAATTCATTGTTGCCGATCCTACATATATAAATGCACCTTTCGGAAGAACAATGCCTGTCGTGAATTTGAGGGAGACAAAAATTATTACCATGAATAATGCAGATCAGCAACTGCTTACGAGTGATTATGCATGGAATATTGCAATGAAATCAGGAATAAAAAAAACGGGATCAACACAAAACCTGATCATTGATAAAAACGGTGACTTTTACGTAACCGGTTATTTCTCCGGTTCATTAACCATTGGTTCATTTTCAGCAGTGGGTGCACCGGATGCGCAATCGTATATTATTGCCAAAATAAATAAACAAGGGAATCTGTTATGGGCCGATAATTTAAAATGTTCAGGCAATGCAGTTGGTTTGGCGCTGGAGCAGGATCCAATCGGAAACCTTTACTTAGCAGGTTCTTTTACCGGCAATTTCGGGAAAATGAAATCAGGAAAAGGCAGTGATGTTTTTTTGGCAAAATATGCTCCCAGCGGTGATAAAATTTGGATAACCAATGCAGGTCTTGATACAATTCCGCAGGGAGCCGGGCTGATTTATTCACTGGGTTATGATTTAAAGGGTAGAAAAAAAGACACCCGGATTGTTGAATATTCTTCTTCCTATGCCTGTTATGGATTATTTGTGACAGATACTTCGGTCGTTTTCAATGGAGCCATGCAGAATACGCTTGTTCCAAAACAAACCACCCTTGCCGTAAACGCGATGGCCGAGATGAACTATCCGGAGTTACTAAAGAAGGAAAATGACCTGTTTATTGCAAAGCAAACTGACCGTTCTGTAGCCGGACTTTTTGCCATATCCAACATCATTAAAACCCCAGGGATGGTTTTCCCTGGCAAGGAAGTTCAAAAAACATTCGACAAGTATAACCCTGCATTTAAAGTAAAATGCCCGAATATGTATAAGCTTATTGGAAAAGTTACTTTTATGAAAAACTCGAACAATATTATTACTATTCTAACTGAAAATGGCAGTGATGTGCTTTTTGGCAAATTAAAACTCACCAATAATTCCCAAATAAGAATTTCTGTTTTACCGGATGGAAATATTCAGTTGGACGCGATAACCGGGATTAAAGTCGGAAAAATGATTGTCTGGTACCCACTAAACTATATCCGGCTGTTTTCAAAAACAGGGGATCTCTTGTTTGACTATGACAGCGATCATTCGCAGACTAAGATGAATTTGAAGAAAGATATTTTGAATTAATTACAAACAGAAGTTGACAAAATGAAGGAAATGAAAACAATAAATATTCCAGTTATTTTCCTGATGGTAGTTTTATCTTTTATTGTCATTTTTCATGGATGCAAGAAAGACTTTTCCCGACAGCCTTTAGTTGTTACCGACCGCGTGGACAAAGCCTTATCGCAGGCTTATGGTAAAATTGTTGATGCAGGCACCAGAGAAATCAATGATTATGGTTTTTGCTGGGATACACTCTCCATTACCCCTGACCTTCGCGCAACTACATTGAAGCTGGGAAAACGCAGCAGCACGGGACCATTTCAAAGCCAACTCTCTGGATTAAAGCCCGCCACAACTTATCATCTCAGGGCATTTCTGATGAACGATGCCGGAGTTATCTATGGAAAGCTTGTTGATTTTACAACCCCAAATTTACCTATTGTGACTACTTCTGATGTTTCAGAAATTGGCACTTCATCAGCCAAATGCGGAGGATCGATCACCTCTGATGGTGGATCCCCCATCACCACACGTGGGGTTTGTATCAGCACAACACAGCATCCTGATATCTCTGGTAACCATACCCTGGACGGTCCCGGAACTGGTGATTTTATCAGTTCACCAACCGGACTCATCCCGAGCACACAATATTACGTGAGGGCTTACGCTACAAGTATTTACGGCACAGCTTATGGCAGTGAGATGACCTTTACATCACGAAATGTTGCATCTCCAGTTGTTACTACTTCCATAGCAACTTCTATTACTCAATCAACAGCCCAATGTGGAGGAGAGGTGGTTTCTGACGGCGGAGCCTCTGTTACTGAACGAGGTGTATGTTATAGCACCAACCCTTCACCCACCACAAGCGGCCCAAAAACCTCAGACGGCAGCGGTACTGGTGCTTTCATTAGTAATATCAATGGATTAAGTGCTAATACTACTTACTACGTGTGTGCTTACGCTATTAATAGTGCTGGAACCTCTTATGGAAGTGAAGTCTCTTTCAAAACACAATCATCAGCCGGTTTAGCCACTGTGAGCACTACTTCTATTACTAATTTCACATCCACAACAGCAACAGGCGGAGGGAATGTTACCTCTGATGGTGGAGCTGCTGTAACCGCTCGTGGGGTGTGCTGGAGCACTTCATCCAATCCGACAATTTCTAACAGTCATACAAGCAATGGCACAGGAACAGGAGCTTTTACCAGTAGCCTAACAGGACTGGCTTCAAATACATTGTATCACATTAGGGCTTATGCAACAAATAGCGTTGGAACATCCTATGGAAGTGATCTGACGTTTACCACCTTGGCAAATTCTGTTATTCCTACGGTAACCACCACAGCTGCCACTAATATCACCCAAGCCACAGCAACAAGCGGAGGTAATGTTACCTCTGATGGTGGAGCTGCTGTAACTGCCCGCGGGGTATGCTGGGGTACCTCATCCAATCCGACAATATCAAGCAGTCATACCAGCAATGGCACGGGAACAGGGATTTTTGCCAGCAGCCTTACGGGATTGGCAGTGAGTACTTTGTATCATATCAGGGCTTATGCAACCAATAGCACTGGGACTGCATACGGAAATGAGGTAAGTTTAACAACTTCCTCAACGTCATTCTATATTGGCCAATCTTATGGAGGGGGTATAATCTTTTATATTGATGGTTCAAACCTACATGGACTTATTGCTGCCCCTTTCGACCAAACTGAATCTGGTTATTTCGGTGTTAATTGGGGTTGTTATGGAACTAATATTTCAGGGACATCCACAAACATAGGAGCAGGTCAGGCAAATACAAATGCAATTATTAACGGTTGTAGTGAAATAGGGATAGCCGCCCGTATTTGTGACGATCTTGTTTTAAACGGATACAGCGACTGGTTTTTACCATCAAAAGATGAATTAAACCAGATATTTTTACATAAAAACATATTAGGTTCTTTTGTTGACCACTTTTACTGGAGTTCTTCGAATGTAGATCAATACTATGCATGGGCGCAGGCTTTAAATAATGGGGCAACTGGTTACGGCGTCAAGAACGAAAGTTTTGAAATAGGATATGTACGTGCAATTCGTGCTTTTTAATTTATTGATTCTTTGCGGTGTAAGATTTATAAATACACACGATAACGAGAAATAGACAGTGAAAATTTGGATAAGAGGGAATCCGGCAATTTGACAATAAAAGCTGTATAAATCGATGGTTATAATAAATGATCATAATCTCCGATGACAATGAAAACAAAAAGTATTCCAATTATTTTGCTGATGATAGTTTTATCTTCAATTGCCATCTTCCATGCATGCAAAAAAGACT
>CAZEDO010000150.1:0-6475 GCA_964511085.1 uncultured Lentimicrobiaceae bacterium | reverse complement strand
GGATTTCGCTATTCTGCGCGTAATGCCGCACAAAAGCTTTCAATTACCGGTGAGGCTTGTAACCTTTCAAATGGCAATGTATATATAGAAGCCGAAGGCGAAGAAGAAAATGTTTACCAGTTTATTGCATGGTGCCGGCAAGGTCCACCTTTAGCAAAAGTAATTGATGTAAAAATTCAGGATGGAAAACTAATGAACTATCAGGGATTCGCTATCCATTAATGAATAACAAACTTCTCCAGTAGCATGTTTGCCACATGTTTATCAATTGGCAATGTAAAATCACAAACATTTATGTGTTCCAGGTTTATCCATCTGAACCTTTGGGCACCTTCAATGACCGCAGGAAAATCAAAAGGCTGTGTTGCAACGGCTACTGCTGTTGGCTCTTCAAGCCTGGCCAAGTAATAAATACTTATAAGTTGTTCGTTTTGAGGCAGAAAAAACGCGGGCTGAAAGAAATCCGTTGTATAGAAATGTTCGGCAATACCTATCTCCTGGTTCAATTCTTCGCGGCATTCACGCCTGAGACAATCGATGGTTCCCTCGCCAAAATGCATTCCTCCGCCGGGGAACTTGGTCAGAAATTGTCCCATCCGGAATTCATCGGTTACCAGAATCTGGCTCCCCTGAATAAATATTCCATAAACGCGGATATTAAACCTGCTGATCGCTTCCTTCGAGTTATCTGTTTTCACTTTTTTAAATTTACTTGTCCCTTTTCCCATTTCACTTGTCCCTTTTCACTCGTCTCTCTACCCTTTTCACTTGTCCCTTTTCACTCGTCCCTTGCCCCATTTCACTTGTCCAATTTCTCTCGCCCCTTTTCACCCCTTCACAGCCCTTGTTATTTCCCGCTTTCCTGGAGGCCCGGGCAGATTTTCAACCATGAACCCAGCCGTTTTCAATGCCCTCTTCACGCTACCTTTACAGGAATATGTTACCAGGATACCACCGGGCTGCATGAAGGTGTAAATGTTGAAAAAAACCTCTGTTGTCCATAGTTTAGGCTGAACCTGGGGAGAGAATGCATCGAAATAGACAATGTTAAACATTGAGCCTGCAAGCTGAACTTCCTCAATCTTTTCTTCCATCCTGTTGAAAATGAAGTTCTCTGATAATTGAATAGGAATACCAGCCTGATTGGTATGCATGCAAAGGAATTGATTGTTGTATGAAGCATATCCGTATGATGAGCAATAATTGAGACTCCCGGCCATTTCGAGTGGTAAAGGAGAAGGTTCCAAAGCAACATAATTTACTTTGCGGTTTTCAACCGTATGATCCGCAAGTGTAAGTAATGCATTAAGCCCTGTACCAAAACCAACCTCGAGAATGTTCAGGTCATTAAACAGCGCTGCTGCTGCATGCAAACCGGCTACTATGAATATATGTCTTGATTCCTGCAAAGCGCCATGTATAGAATGATAATGCTCATTTAATTCCTTTGAAAACACTGAATTAGAGCCATCCCCGGTGGTCACGATCTGTAGTTCCACGTTTCTTGTTTATTTATTGTAGAGCAAATGTAAGGCAAGTACTGAGTCAGCAACAGGAATACTGATAACCGGTGAAGAATTAAACATTTCATAAATACCAAGATTATGGTTTGATAAGGCATATAACCGATTACTGACTCTGTCGAAATCGATTAATGCGTTTTGTTTCCCAGGCAGGAATTCAACCAACGTGTTTGTTGGACGAATATACCAATGCACGGCTTGTTCGCCCGAAATAAAAAAAAATTGGTTATCCTTTCGGGCTACGCCACTAATTTTCCCATCAGGAAAAACCTTTAGTTCACGAAGCATATTCTGGCTTATGGTGTATTCCAATATTTTCCCTAAGTTCCCTTCGTTTCCAAAAACCAACACATTGTCATTATCTACTGATTCAATAGCAATTACATCCATAGTAATATTCGTGGATTGCATCAAACTTCCTGTTGCAAGGTAATAGGCCGCTAACAAGTTTACATTCCCGGTTTTGGAATGCATATCTGCCAATAGTATATTGTTTGCGATTCCCAATTTTTCAGGAAAATAATCAGGAAGAATAGTAGCGGAAGAAACAACTATTCCATCACGGTTATAACCATATATGGCGCCGTTATAGTTAGCAACGTAGAGCAAAGGCCTATAATAAACCATGTCCTCAAAATACCGGTATGGAGGAGAACTCAATAAGGGAACCTGCCAAACTACCGGCCCTGCCGGAAGTGATGTGGCATTAAGGTTGCCCGACCTGGCTCCTGCGGTAAACACTAGCTGATCGAATGAACATATATCCGAAGCCTTATAATCTCCGTTAAGAAAAAAAATCTTGTTCCATGTCCCACTCTCACTTAGAATGCTGACATCGATACTATAAATACCTCCCCGCGACAGCAGCACCACAGATTTTAGCTTTAACGGAATTTCCCTGATAAGAATTTCTTTATAAGCATTTGTGTAGTTGAACCCGTCAAAAGCCTTAACCTGTAATGAATAAGTCCCTGTTTCCAAGTGTATATCATCAATTGGGATACCTGTATTTAAAGTATATTCAGAAGTTGAAGGCGTAAACATTTGCGGAACCAGTATTGGCTTTTGATCTTTATCTAAAAGGGATACTTTTACCGATTCCAACTTCGACTCATCAGAGATCAGCGCCGAAATCCATATTGTATCATAAACGTTGTAAACTGCACCTTGTGCAGGCCGCACCAGCGTTATTGCCGGAGAGTTAGTATCACTGTCCTTGTGGCAACTTATCACTAATATTAATAGAAAAACCGGGAAACAGTGAAGGAGTAACTTGTTCATTTCACGAATATCCCGATAAAATTAATGTTTTATAGCGGATTTTACATTAAATTTATGCCACACAAAACCTCTATACTTATGTTAGACATCATCAACCCCGAAAACATCCTGTTTCTTGATATAGAGACTGTCCCTGAGTTCTCCGATTTTAATAAAACACCTGAACGGTTCAGGAAATTATGGGAAAAGAAAGCTGAACGGTTGCGCCGGTCAGATGATGAAACTGCTGAATCACTTTATGAAAGGGCTGGAATCTATGCCGAATTCGGGAAAATCATCTGCATTTCAGCCGGATTCCTGAAGAACGGTGAATTGCGCATAAAATCATACTCCGGCCACGATGAGAAAGAAATTCTTTCAGGTTTCGCAGAATTGCTGAATTCACATTATTCCCACCCCGATCATACTCTATGCGCCCACAATGGCAGGGAATTCGACTTCCCCTACATTGCCCGGCGCATGCTTATCAACAGGATACGATTGCCCCATATCCTCGATATAGCAGGCCGCAAACCCTGGGAAGTTTTATTCCTCGACACCATGGAACTTTGGAAGTTTGGCGATTTTAAAAACTATACATCACTCGCTTTGTTGGCTGCTGTGTTTGGCATCCCGACCCCAAAAGATGATATTGATGGCAGTGATGTCCGCAATGTTTATTGGGTTGACGATGATTTGCCACGCATTGTTAAATACTGCCAGAAGGATGTCCTTACCATTGTCCAACTGTTTCGGTGCTTCCGGGGCGAAGCCTTGCTTGCAGAGCATAATATCTCTTATATTGACTGATCTTTTAGTATTTTAACAAATTTTAATACAGCAACTCATAACAATATGCTATTTTTGCGCCCTTAATGATTAAAAAACATATAAAATAGTCACGATAGGTATTTCACCAGAGAAGGCTCTTCAAAGATTTAATCCTGAAAATTCCCTGAAACCCTTAAAAACAAATAATAATACATGAAAAAACTGATCCTGTTTGCTACTATAGCTATTGCTATTTGCACTGTTACTTCTACTGCTTTTGCGCAGAAGAAATCAAAAAAAGAAAATACTGATAAACCCGCCAGCAACCTGCCTGTGTTTACTTCCAACATGGATACTGTTAGCTATCTCATTGGCAATGACATTTCCAGAAGTTTCAAAAGCAACGCAATCGAACTAAATTACGAACTGCTCTACCGCGGCATCATGGACGCCCAAAAAGGTGCTGATACATTAATCTCAAAAGAGACAACACAGGCTGTTCTTATGGCTTTTCAACAGCAAATGACACAGAAACGCAAGCAGAAAGAGTCAATGGAAGCCGGCGGAAATGAAGCTAAGGGAATGGCTTTCCTTGCTGATAACAAAAAGAAAGAAGGTATTATTGAGCTCCCAAGCGGACTCCAGTACAAAGTGATAAACGAAGGTACCGGCGAATCGCCTAAACCTGAAGACATGGTTACTGTGAACTATACCGGTACACTTCTCGATGGCACTGTTTTCGATGCAACCTCACAACGCAACGAACCTGCTAAATTTGCTGTTAACGGAGTGATACCGGGCTGGACAGAAGGTCTGCAACTTATGAAACCAGGTGCAAAATATATGTTTTACATTCCTGCCGATCTTGCTTATGGCGAGCAGAAAACCGGACCAATCCCAGCCGGATCGATGCTAATATTTGAAGTTGAACTGCTATCAATAGAAAAGAGTGCTCCAAAGGATTCTCCTGCGGAAACCCCTGCCGAATCTCCAAAAAAATAAAATCACTTCTGTGTAATCGAAAAGGCGCCGGTTTTGAAACCAGCGCTTTTTTTTGTTTCTATATCATACCAGATCGGGTGTATGCAGACAATGTTCAATCTTTTGCCAAGTAAGTTCAATATCATTATCGAGCCCAACGCTAAAACGGATGAGGCCTTCAGATAATCCCATCTTTTTCTGAATTTCGACCGGCACTTCAGATGATGTACTTTTTCCTGAATTGCTGAAAAGCGTTTTGAAATATCCCAGGCTCACTGCCAGATATCCAACATCCTCTTTTTCCATCATTTCCATTAGTACAGCGGCCCGTTCGGCTGTAACCAGATCAATTGCAATGATACCGCCAAAACCAAAACCAATATTTCTTATACCAAGCATCGTTTCATAACCTTTATGATTATGAAGTCCGGGATAGATTGTACGAAGCCCGGCTGCCTGAAACTTTTCGGCAAGGTATTGGGCGTTATGGCTATGCTGTTTCATCCGGATATGCAAAGTATGCAAGTTTTTAAGGATACCGGAGGAGCGGATTGGATCTAGCACCGGACCAAGCAGCATGGCCGTTCCTGAGTTTACATCAATAAGCGAGTTGATAAATTCCTTGCTACTACAGATAGCACCTGCAACGCAGTCGTTTTTGCCATTCACGAATTTTGTCATGCTGTAAACAACCACATGCGCTCCAAGCCTTGCCGGTGAAACAATCATTGGCGTGAAAGTATTATCAACAACTAGTTTCACGTTCCGCTTGTTTGCAATAGCAGCCAGGGCTGGGATATCCGATACCTGCAACAAAGGATTTGTAACCGTTTCGGTATATATGAGCCTGGTTTCAGGCCTGATTGCAGCTTCTACAGCTGCCAGATTGGTGATATCTACAAAAGTGACACCAATTTTAAATTTAGGAAGATAATTTTCCAGAAACGCAAAAGTCCCACCATACATCGTCATGCTCGACACGATATGATCGCCGGCATTGCAGAGTTGAAGGATAGCACAGGTAATTGCGGCCATGCCTGATGCAGTGACCCATCCTTCTTCAGTGCCTTCCATTGCTGCCATTGCATCTGCCAGGTATTTATTGCTTGGGTTCCAATGCCTGGAATAGAGAAAACAACCTTCTCCTTCCCCTTGAAATGTATCGGCCATGGTTTTGGCCTGCATAAATGTGTATGTTGCTGAATCCGTAATAGATGGGTTTACATCGCCAAATTCGCCGAATTGTTTAAGGTACTGAATCTGGCTTGCAGGATCAAATTTCATAAATGTAGCTTATTAGGATAAATACTGATATTTTTATTAAAACTATTCATCGCAAAAATATCAATACAACACGAATATCTGACTATTATTTACATTCTGTAATCATAATACAATAGATATTTTAAATTTGCAACCAATTTAAATCAATAATCATAAATTCATAATTATAACCTCTCAATGAATGGCAGATAAGTTTCATATTGATAGTCTCGATAAAAAAATACTCTCCCTGCTCACCAAAGAAGCACGTATGCCCTTTCTTGAGGTGGCCCGGCGGTGCAAAGTTTCAGGAGCAGCCATACACCAGCGCATACAACATATGCTAGAAGCCCGGGTGATTTCCGGTACACAATTCAACCTAAGCCCGAAAGGATTAGGATTTCTTTCCTGCGCCTTTATAGGAATACAGATTAACCTTACCAGTACAAGCACCCATGAGGATGTTTTCAACCGCATCAGGAAAATACCCGAAATCGTTGAATGCCATCATATAACCGGTAAATACTCCTTACTTATAAAAATTTATGCCCGCGACAATGAGCACCTGAAAAGAATTATAACCGAGCAGATACAATCAATACCCGAAATTTCACTCACTGAAACATTCATTTCACTCGAAGAGGGGTTTGACAGACAAGTGTCACTAGAGTTCTGAT
>CAZEDO010000149.1:0-6833 GCA_964511085.1 uncultured Lentimicrobiaceae bacterium | reverse complement strand
AAGACTCGAACTTCCGACCACTTGCACCCCATGCAAGTACGCTAGCCAACTGCGCCACACCCCGATCAATTAACTGGCGCAAAAGTACAATAATTATCAAATTCCCTTGAAAATATTTACCCGACATTTTGGCAGAACGACAGACCTGTATCGCTCTCATTTTGACAGAATCAAATAAATAATTTAAGTGGCATGGTTTCTGACATTCTGGCCAAAGTATAACTTTGTAGTACCTTTCTTATAGTAGCTTCAAAGTAAATAACGTAATTATAAAAATTAATTTGAAATGGCAGAAGATATTGAAAAGATTGATTGCCTGATTATTGGATCGGGCCCGGCAGGTTATACAGCAGCTATTTATGCAGCACGTGCCGATTTGAAACCGGTTCTGTACATGGGACTGCAACCAGGCGGGCAGTTGACTTCAACTACCGAAGTTGATAATTTCCCGGGGTATCCCGAAGGGACAAATGGACCTGAAATGATGGAAGATTTGAAGAAGCAGGCTGAACGATTTGGCACTGAAATGAGATGGGGAATAGTATCTGAAGTGGACTTCTCAAAACGGCCGTTTAAAATAGTTGGGGATGACAGTAAAACAGTATTAGCTAAATCTGTTATCATTGCCACAGGAGCTACCGCCCGTTGGCTCGGTCTGGAATCTGAAAAACGCTATAATGGTTATGGTGTGAGTGCCTGTGCTACCTGCGACGGATTCTTTTTCCGTGGCCTGGATGTTGCCGTGGTTGGCGGAGGAGATACCGCTGCTGAAGAAGCGACTTACCTGGCTAAAATGTGCAAAAAAGTATATCTCATTGTCCGCCGAGATGAGCTACGGGCTTCGAAAGCTATGCAGCACAAAGTAAATACAACTTCAAATATTGAAGTGATCTGGAACCACCAAACAAAAGAAATTACAGGAGATGGAAAAGTTGTTACAGGTGCAACCCTTCTACATTCTATTACCGGCGAGTTAAAGAATATTAAAGTCGAGGGATTTTTTATCGCAATCGGGCACTCCCCTAATACAGATGTCTTTAAGAGCCATCTTGAACTGGATGAGTTGGGTTATATAAAAACTGTACCCGGATCCACAAGAACCAGTGTTGAAGGAGTCTTTGCAGCCGGCGATGTTCAGGATCACGTGTTCAGGCAGGCTATCACAGCAGCTGGCACAGGCTGTATGGCTGCAATTGAAGCTGAACGTTTCCTTTCGTCAGGAGAATAGACAGAGAGTCTCAGAATTGAGAAGAGCCGTGTCAGGATTTCTGGCACGGCTCTTTTAATATTTGGGAAGCTTGTTTTTTGTATTAACCTCGCTTACGAGGAGGGTATTTTGGACGTTCATTACCCCGCTCATTTGAACGTTCGCGTGGAGCATCTGATTGATTTTTTCGGGCAGAATAGCCTTCCCTGTCGCCATATGGTTTTCTATCGCCTTGCTGTTTACCTTTATCCCCATATGCTTTTGGTTTATCTCCATATGCTTTTGGTTTAAAATTGCTTCTTTCCGGCTTTGCTCCGGCACCATCACGACCAGCTGATATAGCTGCTGTGACTTTGCGTCCATTATAAATAGCATCAGCAAAAGCATCAATCACCTGAAGTGCCGAACGACTATCCACTTCAACAAACGAAGAGTTGAACATGATATCAATTCGCCCCATTTTAATGCTACGTGTGTTGGTAAGTTCATTGATCATACCAATGAGATGGTTAGTTTTGATGCCATCCCTGCGCCCCAGGCTGATAAAGACCTTGGTAAAGTTACGGTCAGTATCACTATCACCCCCTCTTTTGTCGTCATAGCGATCCTCCACACTCAAATCAGAAGAATCACGATAATATTCAAGGAAACGGTTAAACTCTGTTGAAACGAAACGCTGGATCAGTTCTTCGCGACTCATTGCTTCCAATTTGCGGTATATTACCGGCAGGAAACTGTCAATTTCTTCTTCTTTAACTTCTACCTTTTCCAAACGATCGACCAACGAGAAAAGCTGTTTTTCGCAAACCTGACGACCTGTAGGTATTTTTGCCTGTGCAAACTCCTTTCCTGTAAGTCTTTCCAGCATTTTTATCTTTCCTTTTTCTTTCAGGTTGATGATAGAAACAGATATTCCGCTTTTCCCCGCACGACCGGTACGTCCGCTACGATGGATATAACTGTCCACGTCGTCGGGCAGGCTATAATTAATAACATGAGTCAGGTCGTCAACATCCAAACCGCGGGCGGCCACATCTGTTGCAACAAGCAAATGAACATGCTTAATCCTGAATTTGTTCATTACATGGTCACGCTGGGCCTGGGAAAGATCTCCATGCAATGCATCAGCGTTGTATCCGTCGCCTACCAGTTTGTCAGCAATTTCCTGGGTGTCGATGCGTGTTCTGCAAAAAATAATTGCATAAATATTTGGGTTGTAATCTGCAATGCGCTTCAGTACCTGGTAACGGTCACGTGCATGTGCAGTATAATAAATGTGTTTTACATTTGCTGCGCTGGCATTGCGTTGGCCAACAATAATTTTTATCGGGCTATTCATGTATTTCCCCGAAAGACGCTCAACTTCTGATGGCAATGTGGCTGAGAAAAGCAACGTATTTTTTTCAGCAGGAGTAGTTTCAAGGATGCCATTTAATTCGTCCTGAAAACCCATATTTAACATTTCATCTGCTTCGTCGAGCACCACCCAGCGAACTTCTGACAGTCTGGCTTTTTTACGTTTAATCATGTCGAGCATTCGCCCTGGAGTAGCTACAATAATTTGCGGCCCTTCGGCAAGTTGCCCAAGTTGAACATCAAAACTTGCCCCTCCGTAAATAGGCACAATGCGGATATTATCCATGAACTGAGCATAATTACGCAAATCACCGGCAATTTGCATACAAAGTTCGCGGGTTGGGCACAGGATGAGAGCTTGGGTTTGACGCTTGGATGAATCGATAAGATGAAGCAATGGCAGCCCAAAAGCTGCAGTTTTACCCGTCCCCGTCTGGGCTAATGCAATCAGGTCTGTTGATTTACTCAGGAGAACAGGTATAACTTGCTCCTGAACAGGCATTGGAGCAACGAAGCCTAATGCTTCTATGCCCTTCAGCAAAGAGGGTGTTAGTTGAAGGTCTTTGAATTCCACGTGTTTACATTTTTTTGCAAAGCTACGATTAGTTGGTGTATCTTTCTGAAATATAATGATACGCAATTTATTCATCCCAGTAAGCATAATTTGAATCCCTTATCATTCAAACTCTGACCAGTATATTTAATTCATTGTACTATTTCGGACAGGAACGCTTCCCTCCTTATTTGTATCTTTGTGCGTGTTCCTTTTTCTTAATCCCCCCGAGGTATGATATGCTTCTTCGAAAGTAATTCTGTTTATGCAGTTCAGTGCGAAACTTCCCTAAATTCGATCGATATCGATAAATTAATCTGGCTATTCAACGGTGCATCATACCTAGGGAGCGGGGAATTGGAAGACTGTTTTATCGGACCTCGTCGCGGGATGATAACCCCATGGAGCACAAATGCAGTTGAAATTACTCAGAATATGTGCTTGTCGGGCATTTCCCGTATCGAAGAGTTTTTTCCGGTGCTTGATGATGATACAAGGCATGATCCTATGTTGCAGAATATATATGAAAAACTGGATCAGGGGATTTTCGCCCTTCACAATGAGGCCGCAGCCGTTCGATATATAACGGATATATCGTCCTATAACAATGCAGAAGGATTGGCACTTTCTGAAGAAGAAATAGACTACCTGTATTCCATAGCTCAAAAAATAGGGAGACCCCTTACTGATAGCGAGGTTTTTGGCTTTTCACAAGTAAATTCTGAACACTGCCGTCATAAAATATTTAACGGGAAATTTATCATTGATGGGCAGGAGATGGAAGAAAGCCTTTTTGCAATGATCCGGAAAACATCCCGGCTGTCACCCGGTCGTCTGATTTCAGCATATAAAGATAATGTAGCGTTTATTTCCGGGCCTGATATAGAGCAATTTTCTCCTGAAACACCGGATAAACCTGATTATTTCATAGTAAAGGATATAAAGTCTGTACTCTCACTCAAAGCAGAAACACATAATTTTCCAACTACAGTTGAACCTTTTAATGGTGCCGCAACGGGAAGCGGTGGCGAAATAAGGGATCGAATGGCTGGTGGGAAAGGCAGTATGCCATTGGCAGGCACAGCAGTTTACATGACTTCCTATTTGCATACAGCAGAAGATAAGCCGTGGGAAAGCATACTCCCTCCAAGGAAATGGCTCTATCAAACACCTGAAGAAATCCTGATTAAAGCATCGAATGGAGCAAGTGATTTTGGGAATAAATTTGGCCAGCCTCTTATATGCGGAAGTCTCCTTACGTTTGAACATATTGAAAACCAGATAGTCTATGGTTTTGACAAAGTTATAATGCAAGCCGGAGGTGTGGGTTATGCAAAACAGGCTGATAGCATTAAAGATATACCAACTATAGGAGATAAAATTGTAGTTCTTGGTGGAGATAATTACCGCATAGGAATGGGAGGAGGCGCAGTTTCCTCTGTAGCCACCGGCGAATACGATAACAATATTGAGTTAAATGCAGTGCAGAGATCCAATCCGGAAATGCAGAAGCGCGTTTACAACGCCATTCGTGCAATGGCTGAAATGGATAAAAACCCGGTAGTTTCAATTCACGACCATGGGGCTGGGGGGCATCTTAATTCCTTGTCAGAACTTGTGGAAGCCACAGGAGGGCTGATAGAACTGGATAAATTACCTGTTGGCGACCCCTCATTATCGGCCAGGGAATTGATAGGCAATGAATCGCAGGAACGAATGGGCCTTCTTATTAAGCAGAAAGATATCGATTTGCTCAGGAGGGTTTCTGCCCGCGAACGCGCACCCATGTATGAAGTCGGTGAAACTACAGGTGATATGCGTCTCACTTTTGTAAATGAAGTAAATGGTGACAAACCAATTGATCTCAGCCTCGGAGAATTGTTTGGTACACCGCCGCGAACTATACTTAAAGATGAAACTCTAATCAACAGTTTTAAAGAAATCAATTATAAGCAGTCATTATTTCCCCAATACCTTGAACAAGTTTTAAGACTTGAAGCAGTTGGCTGTAAAGATTGGCTAACAAACAAGGTGGACAGATCAGTTACCGGTCGGGTTGCGATGCAACAATGTGCCGGGCCTTTGCAACTTCCGCTAAATAACTTAGGTGTGGTAGCACTGGATTATCAAGGTAAAAAAGGAATTGCCACTTCGTTAGGTCACTCCCCCGCAAGTGGCCTTATTGACCCTGCCAGAGGCTCGGTTCTTGCTATTGCAGAAGCTTTAACAAACCTGGTTTGGGCTCCGATTACAGGAGGACTAAGCGAAATATCACTCAGCGCTAACTGGATGTGGCCTGCCAGGAATAAAGGGGAAGATGCCCGCCTATATACAGCTGTTAAAGCAGCCAGCGATTTCGCCATTGATCTTGGGATTAATATTCCAACAGGAAAGGATTCGCTTTCGATGACACAGAAATATCCTGATGGAAGTGTTGTATATGCTCCCGGAACTGTTATCATTACTGCAGTTGGAGAAGTTACCGACATCCGGAAAGTTATTAGCCCTGTGCTCGTTCCTCAATTTACATCTACCCTGATTTTTGTTGATTTTTCTGACGAACCTCACAGCCTTGGAGGAAGCAGCCTGGGTCAGGTGCTTAACGGTATTGGCAGAACAGCCCCAACGGTAAGAGACACCAGCAAATTCAAAGCAGCCTTTGAAGCTATTCAGAACCTAATTCAGAAAGGAATTATTCTTGCCGGGCACGATATTTCAGCAGGAGGAATGATAACTACATTGCTAGAAATGGCATTTGCACAACCTGGAATTGGATTGGAGATAGACACCACGAGCATGCATGTAAACAACACAGTAAAATTATTCTTCAGCGAAAATCCCGGGGTGATAATCCAGGTTAACGACCTTGACTTCACTTCCATCTTTCTTCATGAAATGGAAGTCAAATTCTTCGTATTAGGCAAGCTGAATGTTGGCCGCACACTTCACCTTACAAATGGTAATGATAATTACAATCTTGATATCGATGCTTTGCGCGACACCTGGTTCAAGCCGTCATACCAACTCGATCAAAAGCAATGTGGCGAGAAACTTGCTTTGCAACGCTTCTCAAATTATAAATCACTTGCGTTAGAATATAATTTTGGCAAAGCATTCACAGGTAAATTTTCTGAATTCGGAATTGATCCTCATCGCCGGACATCTACCGGAATAAAAGCAGCAATAATTCGCGAAAAGGGCGTGAATGGCGATCGGGAAATGGCATGGTCGTTATACCTTGCCGGATTCGACGTGAAGGATGTTCACATGACTGACCTGTTAACAGGAAGAGAAAACCTGGAAGATATCAGACTGCTCGTTTTTGCGGGTGGATTTTCAAACTCAGATGTGCTTGGTTCTGCTAAAGGGTGGGCAGGTGCATTTCGCTATAACGATAAAGCCAGGGCTTCTCTTGAAGCATTTTACAGCCGGAGCAACACGCTTAGCCTTGGTGTTTGCAACGGTTGCCAGTTGATGATAGAATTAGGATTGATAACTCCTGAACATGTTAAAAAACCGCATATGAAGCATAATGCTTCGCACAAATTCGAATCGGCTTTTTTGAGTGTAGATATTCTGGAAAACGACACTGTAATGCTTCATTCACTTGTGGGACAACGACTCGGCATTTGGGTAGCACATGGCGAAGGAAGGTTTGTACTGCCCTATAGTGAGGAAAATTATTATATCCCTGCAAAATATAGTTCGGACATCTAT
>CAZEDO010000148.1:0-6847 GCA_964511085.1 uncultured Lentimicrobiaceae bacterium | reverse complement strand
AGCACTACAAGTGAAACTGATTATCATCATCATTCCGGCGATGAATTGGATTCTTTTTTCCATAATATAGTTTTTAAGCAGACTTTTTATAGTAATTGAATTCTATTTGCTGACCACCATCATCTTCGTTTCACATTTACCATTCGCCAGAAGCTGATAGAAATAAACACCTGCCGGCAACCCGGAAGCATTAAAATTAACTTTGTATTCTCCTTTAGTTTGATCGCAATCCACAAGAGTTTTTATTTCACGGCCTGTAAAATCAAATACTTTTAAAATTACTTGAGCCGCTTCTGAAAGTTTCCAGGTGATGGTTGTGCTTTCATCCAACGGGTTTGGGTAATTCTGGAATAATGTATATTCTGAATTTTGAATTTCAAACGGTGGATCATAAACTGAAGTTACAGGGCCACCGCCATTTACTGTTTTAAGTATTGCACCGGACATATTTCCAATAACATATCCTGTATCCACTCCTTTCGGAAAACAAACGGCTGTAAGTGAATAACCATAAGGAACGCTAACTGAATTCCATGTTAAACCACTATCCTTTGTCTTTAGAAAAAGAGCGGGTTTTTCTCCATTTGTCCCATCTGCAGCAATGTAACCTACCTGGGGGGAAGGAAAAGAGATACTACTAAGGACTGAAGTTGTTCCGGCATCTGTGATGGTCCAGGTATTACCGCCATCAGTTGACTTTAGAATATTGCTGTTGTTTTGGCCCCCGGTAGAAGAGAGTGCATATCCAGTTTGAGAATCGAATGGGAATATAATATCGGCCATCATAGCTTGAGGAGAATTCCCGTCATATTTAATATCCCAGTTATTTCCTCCATCGGTTGTTTTATAAATTCTTTGATACGCTGTTGCTGCAAATCCAGTTAAATTATCGGTTGGAAAACAGATTGCCATAATGTCTTTATTAAAAGAACCTATAGAAACCCAAGAGTTTCCTCCATCCGTTGTTTTTGCCAGTTTGCCTGATTCCCCGCTTACATAACCGGTAAGGGAATTAACGGGGAATTCTATATCATATAAAAGCTTACTAAAACCACTTGATAAAGAATTCCAATTCTGACCTCCGTCAACAGTTTTCAAAATAGTACCATAATCACCGGCTACATAACCTGTGTCTGTATCCAAAAACTGAATTTTGATTAAACTTCTTGATGTATTTGTACTTTGCTGAACCCAATTACTTCCGCCATCGGCGGTTTTTAAAATCACCCCGCCAGAACCTGCTATATAACCAGTTTGTGAATTAATTGGAAAATCAATACTATTCAGAAAGAAATATGGAACACCTGTCCTAAGATTTAACCAACTAGCCCCCCCATCAGAAGTTTTTAGTACTATTCCATTTGTACCCACGATAAAACCTGACTGATTATTCACAAATTCCACAGAATTATAGAAATGTGTTCCCGAAATATTGGTATTTAATGTTTGCCAACTGGAGCCTCCGTCAGTAGTTTTTAGTACAGTATTGAAATTGGCCGCAACATAACCCGTTAATTCATCTTCCGGAAAACATACCGAATTAAAACCTCCTCCTGGTGCTGAGTAAACAGAAAACCAATTTTCGCCGGAATCTGTCGTTTTTAAAATATCATTACTCCCAACTGCATAACCAATTTGATTGCTTACAAACCATAATGATTTAATCATTGAAACAACAGGCAAAGTTTTTTTAATCCAGCTATTTCCACCATCGGTAGTTTTATAAATAGAGCTATTAAGTGTCCCAAATTGCCAACCGGCTGCAAAACCTGTAAGATTATCGGTTGGAAATTTAATTACTGAAACAGTCTGCATATCGAGCGAGTCCGACTGAGACCAATTCAGCCCTCCATCCGTAGTTTTTAATATTCTTGCTCCCGGGCTGCCTCCGACAAAACCAGTTTGATCGTTAATAAAATCTAATGAAGAAAGTTGGATGTTTTTCTTTACGCCTAAATCCTGCCAATTCATTCCACCATCTGACGTTTTCAGAATGGAAGAATCTGTTCCAACAGCATATCCAATTAATCCATTTTGCAGGAATTCAGCGCAGCTAAGATTTCGGGTTGTACCAGTATTAAACATAGACCAATTAGCACCACCATCGGAGGTTTTCATTATTGTTCCACCCTTCCCAATTGCAAAGATTAGATTTTCATCAATCATAGTTATTTGATTAAGATCATTTCCCTGAGGCAATGGATTTTGCCAGGCCCAATCGGATTGCTGGGAAAATGCGACTATGGGCGAGTAAAACAGAATGGCCATTGCCAGACATCTAAAATAATTTCTGTGAATTTTCATAACTCAATTTTTAGATTTGGATAAACTTTGATAATAACTTTCCATTTGTTTCAATTATTCCACTCGAATAAAAATACAAAACTTCACCCGTAAAGGGAAGCTCAATGCATCTATGGGTTTATTGTTGTGTAATCCTGGTAAGAGAAAGAAGTTATTACTTCAAAGAGACAACAGACGGCTGATATTCAGCAAGAAGAGATCTTTAAAAGTGATTTCACAAGTATAGCAAGAGAAATACCATCGTTGGCAAAAAAAATACATCCTGCTCCAAAAAGGACACACAATCCATTATTAACCAATCAGTATGTAAAAATAATGCATATTTTACTAAATGCAAGGAAAAATTGAAAATGTCGTGGAACCAGGCCAATTATTAAGGGATCAAACAGAAAATGTATGCTAAATGGTGCCAGATTTTATGTAAAACAGTCAGATTTCAATCAAAAAGCGTCTTATTTTCCCGAACGAATTTCTTCCATTTTTTCTTCAAAATTCAAGAGCAACAGATAATATATTTCCAGTGTTTTTTCAAAAATTTCATCAGCGGTTTCCTCTTTATACATAAGCAAGGTTTCCTTCCTGGTTTCCAGCATGGCCATCCATTTCTCCGCATCAGATATTAATCCCAGTTTAATCCCTTCGCGGGTAACATCTCTTGCTCCTTTAAGTGCGTTGTTTCGCTGGCTGGCAGCGAAAGCTTTCATAACATCAAGAGAGAGTTCATGGGTGTATTCAAAGCGTTGTATCATTCCATCCTTCAGCAAATCGTCAACCTCTTCCAGTTCAAGATTATCTTCTTCATTTGGTTTGAAAAGAGTAATTGCAACTGTAAGTTTTGATAATGCCTTCTGATAATTTAAAAACTGTTGCTCCCAGTGTGTGTCCATGTGTTCAGTAAGAATGATAAATAATACAATAAACCAAGGTTAACTATTTCTCCAGGTTAGCGTCAGGTATAGCAGCAAGATAGTCAATATCTTCTATGCTCAATCTTTGCGGATATACGAAATTGATAACCGTATAGATGCAGTTACATTGAGCGATTTGGGTTGCGCTTTATACTAAACTTCGTCGAAGTATTTCACAACCCTGAAGGCTCACTGAAAGTAAACTCAGACAGAAGAAGTATAACCTATAAAAAACCTGGGGAATTTAAGTCCAATCCCCATCCATCAACCTTATTGAACCGTGAAATTGATGTATGCAATCGTTTTATTACCGGTAGTCAGTATTCCTGTAGCAGTGTAACTGCCTGGCAATGGAGCCGATATGGCAGACATGTAAATGTGACCATAACTCTGCAAGCTTGGGTACTCATAGTTTTCAGACAAAGACGTCGCAAGATTTTTTACGGTGATCCTTACCGGAGAACCAGCCATGTCATCCTTACTTTCGAGCCGGAAATAAATGGTTGATTGCTGCTGGAAAACGGTTCCTTCGCCAGTAAGCGTAAAATTGCTTGCATTCATACCTGTGCCAAGTTTCAATGAATTGGAAAATTCATCTTTAGTGGAATCATCTTTTTTTGCACATCCACTGGCTATAACTATGATAACCAGTAATAATCCTGTTAGTTTTCTCATTTCAATTAATTTTTAGTTAGATAGGTGAGTAGAAAGTTATAATGCTGTATTTCAATAGAATAATAGGATAATTAGTTGTTATTAAAAAACTTTACTGTTTATATAGCAAGTTCCTTTTCCAATAGAATATCTGAGTTGTAATTTGCGCACAATGATGCAACAACCTTCACCAAAGGTAGACAGAATATATCAGATAAACAACAGAAAACCAAATATATAATGAACTACCCCGCAGTAGAGCATCGGGGCATCAGAAGCGAGAAGCCAGAAGTATTTTCAAATTCTGACTCTTGTATTCTGTATACTCCATAGAAATAAAGTAATAAAACGCAGCAAGCAGCAGGGAATTAAACCCAAAGAAAGACTAAACGGTTGGTTTTGCAATTTCATACTGAGTATTGCCGAAGTGTTTTGCAAACACAAATAGTTGTATTATAACAGCATTTATAGTTTACGCACTCTCGTACATTTGCTTAAATATTTGTGCAAATTCCTCAATTGGCGTTTGTGTTGTATTCTCTTCAGTACGAAAAGCATCACTCAGGATGCGTCCTTCGTTCATGGCACGCATAAACTCCACGAACATGTCAGCCACGCTTTCAGAAGCGCCCCACTGACCTGTCATAGTCGTTTTCATGTCGCTGTAAGAGAATTCAACATATGGCAAATCTGGTTTCCCAATAGCTTTCCCATAAAGTGCAGCAACTTCCTTGTAGGAAACATCACGTTTGCCTAGAAGGTATTGAATATTATGTCCGCTGAAGTCAAGAGCAGCCAGACGATTAGCTGCATAAGCGGCTATATCTTTGGTGGCAATCATAGGGAAAGACAAATCCCCCTTTATCGGCGAACCGATAATTCCCATGTGTTTAGCCATTGCAGCCATCCCCAAAGTATTCTCTATGAAATAAGTAGGCCTGAGGTGTAGCGTATTCAAGCCAGGAATGGCATTAAAAGTTTGTTCGGCATAATGCATACCGAGAATAACTCCCGAATTACGCTCAAGATGTGCGCCCACGCTGCTTAGCGTCACTTCATATTTAATATTGCAGTTCACCAGGGCGGTTGCCATTGCCTTAACCTGCAACATCTGATATGAAGTAAAATTTTCCGACTTCATATCAGGTGGTATCATGAGGTAAACTGCTGTTGCACCTGTAAATGCTGTTGTCAGAAAATCTGCATCTGAAGCGTCGCCCGTGCAGATTTCAGCTCCTGCATCGGCAAGATCTTTTGCTTTAGCAGCATCACGGCAGATTATTCTAACTTTTTTTCCAGCTCTCAGCATTGCCAGAGCTATTGGTTTTCCGGTGTTGCCGGTTCCTCCTGTTATTACGTACATGGCTTCTGTTTTTTAGTTAATAATATCGATTGCAAAAAATAATATGGGATTAAATGAAGGTAAAAAGAACAAACCGTAACGGTCATATCTCTTTATTCCTATTCCTGAATAGTTCATCAAATAAACAATTCTTACAACAAAAGGTTTAGCCAAGTGTTTATTATTCAACATAAAGAGCCTTCAATCATATTTAATTATTTATAAATGCTATTTTTGATGTTTTCAGCAACAGAAAACTCTCCCTCTGATAAAATAGCTTACTCCGACAAGCAAACACTAAACTGTACTTAACTTTATGAAGAACTCGTCAATATTTATCATATGGCTAAAACAAACCAGGGCCAATTTTCTGCTTCTTGCCGTTTTCCTTAATGCAATTGGAATAGGGCTTGCATATAAGTACTTACCAGCTGGTTCTCATCTCTTCATTGCTGATATAGTTCTAATCGTTTTAGGAACACTCGCAGCACATGCCTCTGTTAACCTCTTTAACGAGTATTCTGATTATAAAAGCGGCATCGACTTCCAAACCGACCGGACACCTTTTAACGGTGGCAGTGGAATGCTCACATCAGGACTCACGAAACCCTCAGCAGTACTGGCGGCCGCTATTGGAACACTACTTTTTTCATTGGGCATTGGCATTTATTATTCCTTTGCCAGCAACTGGTTCCTCTTCTTGATTATCGGGATCGGGGTATTTTCCATTGTTGGATATACTGATATCCTGGCTAAATATCTGCTTGGAGAACTCTTTGCCGGATTGGCATTGGGGAGCCTTGTAGTAATAGGAACATTTATAGCACTCACAGGTACAGCACAACTTTCGATAAGTCAACTCATTCCCCCTGAAGTTTGGTTACTATCAATCCCTCCTGGTATTTTGACAGCGCTTTTACTTTTTCTGAATGAATTCCCGGATCTTGAAGCTGACCAAAATGGAGGACGCAATCATCTGTTGATACGTTTTGGCAGAGAAGCCGGGGCTTATATCTATAGCGCAGGAGCCATTCTAACATATTTAATAATCCTGGTACTGCCATTACTTGAAATTTCATCATACTGGGTTTACATTGCTCTAATTCCGCTGCCACTGGTAGTGAAGAATATAAGTACAACTCTCAGATACAACAGTGACATACCAAATCTGGTCCCTGCCCTGGGAGGTAATGTTATTGCCGTGCTGGCTACTGACTTGCTTATCGCGGGATCATTTTTGCTGACAATCCTTTGGGTATAATAAAGTGAAAGGAATTAAGAGTCGGGTTTTGATCGCCGATTAATCTTGATCAAACGTTTCAACAGGATATTTACTCATTTATTAAATTAAAATCCCCTTCCTGAAAGAGAGCGATTAGTTACCAACTTCTTCCCTGGAACATAAAAGCTCTTTGCCTAAATGTCACCAGAATAAAAACCTAAAACCTCCATTATCCCCACCAGGCCTTAATTTCTTCAATTTTCAGCGCGGGGATGTCGAGTTTCATTTTCTTTCGCAGGCCACCAAGATCATTCAGTAATTTATTGGGATTAGCTTCGTGTAGCTGCGCTATCGTGCGGAAACCAGCTTTCTGAAGTACCGGAACCCATTCAGCGGGGACTCCAATTGTAGTGAAAT
>CAZEDO010000147.1:0-6920 GCA_964511085.1 uncultured Lentimicrobiaceae bacterium | reverse complement strand
GCGGCAGAAGTACGCGGCAACTTCGGAGGTAATCTCCCGGCCCAGGGCTAGCTGCAAACCGTTAGCGTTCATTGTTAAGAAACTTCGTGTCTTCAATCAACATTGTAAAATGAGTTTTATCTTTGTTTCATAAATATTAGATTCCATGACAAAAGAAACAGCGATAAAGTTATTTAACGAAAAGCAAATACGTACGTATTGGGATGAAGAACAGGAAAAGTGGTATTTTTCAATTGTTGATGTTGTTGGAGTACTTACAGAAAGCGAAAATCCTCAAGTCTACTGGCGTGTATTAAAAAAGAGACTGCTTGCCGAAGGGAATGAAACCGTTACAAATTGTAACGCTTTGAAAATGGAAGCAGCTGATGGGAAAATGAGACTTACTGATGTAGCAGATACTGAGCAGTTGTTTAGACTTATACAAAGTATTCCATCACCCAAAGCTGAACCGTTTAGACTGTGGCTTGCTAAAGTTGGAAGAGAACGGATTGATGAAATAGAAGACCCCGAAATTGGTTTGGATCGCTTAATGGAAACATACCTGCGTAAGGGATATAGTAAAGAATGGATTAATCAGCGACTCAAAAGTATTGAAATTAGGAAGGAGCTTACTGATGAATGGGAAAATAGAGGTATTAAAAAAGGACAAGAGTTTGCAATTTTAACCGATGAATTAACAAAAGCTTGGAGTGGTTTGACAACCAAACATTACAAAGCATTTAAGGGATTGAAAAAGGAAAATCTTCGCGACCATATGACCAATCTTGAATTGGTATTAAACATGTTAGCCGAAGCATCTACAACCGAAATATCTAAAGATAAAAAGCCTAAAACATTTATTCAGAATAAAGAAGTCGCCCGAAAAGGAGGAAATGTTGCAAAAGCCGCCCGTACGCAATTGGAAAAAACAACTGGTAAAAAGGTTGTAACAAAGTTAAATGCAAAACATATTGAAAAAATCAGGTTGGAGCGCGACAAGACTGAAGAATAAACAACGAAACGCTAATCGAGTAGACGGCCCCGCCAGCAAATACTGACGGGGTGCGCCTCTCACACCACTGTACGTACGGTTCTCGTATACAGCGGTTCATTTAGATGTGGAGCAATTTCCGTGTAGTAAGCAAGCATAGCCTCATACCCTCTTTTCCGCAAGCGATCCAGAGTAATAGTTGTAACAAGAATCGGGCTTTACTCATAGCTCTTTTGTTTTTTACGGGTATTCGTGAGGGCTTCGCCGTTGTGCAACCGCCCATCCTCCCATTCGTGTCCTGCTCCATGCATAGGCATGTTCTTGGTCAATCCCTAATTGGATTAGATTCTTCCTTTTCCGCTCGGGCTTTTTCCAGTGATGCCATATGCAATACCCCGGACCATCGACACATACAGCGGGCTTTTATCAAAGGTAGAACATTTTTTTACGCTACCGCCCGACAAAATTACTGCCCAACAGTTTAAAGATTACCCGATAGGAAAGTGTATATTTGAGCGGCAGAAGTACGCGGCAACTTCGGAGGTAATCTCCCGGCCCAGGGCTAGCTGCGGCCCGTTAGCAGTAATTGTAAAAAAACGACACGTGCGAATTATTAAGCAAAAAATATCTTACCTTTACAGTATGAAAGCCATCGAAACATGACAACAATTGCATTAAAAAAATTATTGATAAATAGGATAGCAGAGATAAATGACGTATCATTTTTAAATGCTATAAAGACTATTCTGGACACTAAAACTCAAACTCAGACGCTTTCTCTGACGCCTGAGCAAAGATTTGAAATAATCGAATCCCAGAAAGAAATTGAATCAGGACTTTTCGTTGAACAAGTCGAACTTGACAAAGAATTTAATAAATGGCTAAACGGAAAATAGTTTGGTCTCATAGTGCCAGAATTAAACTGTTAATGATTCTTGAGTTCTATACTGAACGAAATAAGAGTAAGATGTATTCTAAAAAACTTTATACGAAATTTAATAAGGAATTATCACTTCTCCTTAAACAACCAGAAATTGGCATAAAGACTGAAATAGAAGCAGTTCGTGGATTAATCGTTGATGAGTTTATATTGTTCTATGAAGTGACCACTGAAATGATAATTGTTCATACTCTTTGGGACATCAGACAGAATCCTACAGATTTGAGAATCAAATAGAATCAACAACTATTGCCAATCGAGTAGACGGCCCCGCCAGCAAGTACTGACGGGTTGCGCCTCTCTCACCAATAAATGTTCTCCTGAAAATTGGTGGATTTACATAATGAAATCCTACTTAAACTAACATCACTAAAAACCACTTCCTATGAAAACAAATTTCAGACAACTTGTTGTATTGGGATTTTTCCTGACTGTACTAAATCTTTCAACTTTCGCACAGATTAGCATTAATACCGATGGCACTTAACCTGACTCATCAGCCGGGCTGGATGTGAAATTCAACAACAAAGGTTTTTTGCCTCCGCGAATGGCTACCACTGAGATTTTAGCCATTATATCTCCTCCAGCCGGGTTGATCGCTTACAACTCGACCTTAAATACACTGGTGTTTTATAATGGAACCACATGGGTAAGAACAGACGGGCAATTTTCTATCGGACAAAGCTATGGAGGAGGAATCATCTTCTATCTTGATGGGACAGGGGCACATGGTTTGATAGCCGCCACAGCCGATGAGAGTTACTTGCCTATATGGGGTTGTACGGGAATGTCCATAGCCACCAACACTGTCATCGGCAACGGACAGGAAAACACCTCAGCAATAGTTGCCGGTTGCGGCATGACAGGGATAGCGGCTAAAATCTGTAATGACCTTGTTTTGAACGGATACACCGACTGGTTTTTACCCTCGAAAGATGAGCTTTATCAAATGTACCTGCAAAGAATGGCAATTGGCGGCTTTTTCCCAGTTGAATATTGGAGTTCCTCCGAGGTCGATGTGGAGTCCGGATGGTCCAGGGCCTTCTACAATGGTATCTCCCTGATCACCTTTAAGAGCAGAAGCCTCTAAGTGCGTGCTATTCGGGCTTTTTAACAATTTATCCATTTAGCAATTAAACAATTCAACAAATACCAGTGAGCGGTCGGATTTTTTACATATGGCACTTTATTACGACTTGCTGGTTTACCGGTATGAAATGAACATACTGCAATGTCAATACGGTGTATTAAGGATAATTGAAATACTCGCTGGCGCATTCTGTGACTTCTGCCTTATTAATAAAGCAGTTTGTAACTGCGATAAATGAAACCCTTGCAGCCAAGGCTATGATATGGCCCGGGCAGCATAAACAATCCCTTTTTCAAAAAGTCCGGCTAACCACCGGAAATAAAAAGACATAGCAGACATACATTAGAACCGCCAAAGAAAAACTTTGACAATTCATGACAGTCTTATAAAAATTAAAGTGGAGACTATAGACCACTATAAAAACAGGCAACCATAAAAAACAAATGAAAATCATAAGCAATTTAGCAAACCTAACAATGATTTTGTTACCAACATTATCATTACCTTCAGCAGATCCGGCATTTTATTCAAGCAATAAGATTATATAAGCGGCCAATCAATTTTTAAACTAAGATACTAAATATGAGATTTTTATGAAAAAGAAAATGATTCTAACCGCATTATTGTTGATCAGTTTACAATGTTTCTCTCAGACACCTGCCTGGTCGTGGGCACAAAATGCGGATGGTGCAGAGGGCGATTGGTCATATGCCGTAAAAACTGATGGAAACGGGAATGTGTATGTTGCCGGATCATTTAAATCTGCAACGATTACATTCGGAGTATTTACTTTGACCAATACTGCCGCTGGTTTCAATGATCTTTTCCTGGTAAAATACGATAGTACCAAAAATGTCATTTGGGCCATCAGCAATGGCGGAAGCGGGTCGGATGTTACAACAGCCATTGATGTGGATGAATCAGGTAATATTTATCTCGGCGGCAATTTTTCTTCACCAACCCTCGATTTCGGGGAAGGAATAATAATTACAAGAACAGGTGGTTCGGATGCGTTTTTTGTAAAGTACAACAACACCGGGATTCCGATTTGGGCAAAAAAGGGAGGCGGTAGCAGCAACGAGGAGGTTGAGGATATCAGTGTTGATTTAAATGGCAATTTATATGGAGTAGGATATTTTGAATCGGCCAGCTGCACATTTGGAACTATTACGCTCACAAATCAAGGCTATTACGATGGATTTCTGGTAAAATACGATGTGTCGGGAAATTTGGTCAGTGCCAATGGTTATGGAGGCTCAATGTGGGACGATTGCAAAGGGATTATTTCTGATAATTCAGGGAACATTTATTTGACAGGATATTATCGTTCTGACATTACTTTTGGTGATACAACACTGATAAACAGTAACGGCGATGCGCACTTATTTGTTGTTAAATACGACAGTTCCGGTGTATTTCTCTGGGTGAAAAATTCTGTTGGGACCTGGGAAATTGGGAATGAGATTGCACTTGACCCGTCAAGTGGCGTGTATATTACAGGCTTTTTCCAGGGAATAACGATGTCAAGTGGGAGCTTGTTATTAAGTAACAATGGACCTTCAGGTACTTCAGATTTTTTTATCCTGAAATACGACCAGGACGGAAATCCACAATGGCTTACCGGTGGCGGTAACTCTGATTATGAAGAGGGCAGAGCCATTGATATTGACGAAAATGGTGATGTATTTGTCGGAGTCTATTTTAATTCCACTACAATTACATTTAATTCCACAACAATAGCCAATAACGGAGCTGGTGACATTTTGCTGATAAAATACCTGAACAACAGCAATTTTAGCTGGGTTCTCCATGCTGGTGGTGATGCCGATGACCAAATACATTCACTTAGTGCAGGTAATCTGGATGATGTTAATATCTGCGGCAGTTTCTCGTCGTCATCCATTGCCTTTGGCACTGATATTCTGACAAATGCGGGGATTGCAGATATGTTTGTTGCAAGCGTGGACGATATTTTTACTGGTATCCGGCCTGATATAATTTCTTCGGAAGCCATTGTATATCCTAACCCTGCAGCTGATAAAATAACAATAGAAAATCTTCCTCAGCAAGCTACAATAGAAGTTTTAAACATACATGGACAGATGACAAAATCTATTGCAGTAAGCAGCAATAAAACAACGATTGACATTTCAGACTTTGCAAAAGGAATGTATTTTATAACAGTGACAACGACCAAAGAAATAATAACAAAGAAATTTATAAAACAATAAAACGCCAGTGCATAAAAAAGGCTTGCTATCAGAGGGGCAGCTGGGTTTTAGGACAGTTTCGTTCTTTTAATTATCCGCAAGGTCAGAAACTAAAAACCAATGGCAGATAGTACGCCAAGACGCAAGGGAAGAATATTACGCAGGTGAAACATTGCAAGACCAAAGCCTGTAGCACCTGCCAGGCAAAAGAATACTGCACCCGCAACCGGAACGGAAGGCTGATAGAACGGTTCGGAGTATGCAGAATCGGTTGAAGAAAAATGATAACAGGGTAAAGGAAAATCTGGATATTTACCGCAAACGACCAGAGATTATAGAACATATTTTTGGCACCATCATACGACAATGGGGATAAGATCATATCCTGCTGAAAGGTCTCGAAAAGAACAACGGGGAGTTTGGACTTGTTTATCTAATATAAAATTTTCGTAGAATTGTCAATATTTTAGGCGTGAAATTGATAAAAAAGTGGTTGAAATCACTTATTATCTTACATTTGATACTCAGGAGCTATATGGAAGCCTGAATAATTATGAGCGAAAATCATTTCATTACTTCTCTATTAACATCAGGAGTGGATAGTAGATTTGAGAGAATTGGTTTTTGCACGAACTGACGTTAGCGGTCATTAAAATGAAGGGAAATTGTACTTTTCACTAAACTTTAAATTTTATGAGAACTTATATCTGGACATTACCAACTAGAATTTTTCATTGGTTACTAGCTATTGGATTTACATCTGCTTACATTTTAGGAGATATTGATAATTTTAGTAATTTACATTTTGCTTTTGGAGCTTTTGTTGGAGCATTGATAATTTTTAGACTATTATTTGGTTTATTTGGTCCAGCCTATTCAAGATTTAAAGATTTTCCTGTGGGATTAAAAAAACAAATAGAATTCTTTAGAACATATTTTTTAAACACAAAATTTTATGCAGGGCATAATCCAACAGCGTCAGTAGTTATGTTATTAATTCTTTTAAACGGACTTATTTGCGGCATTTCCGGCTATCTATTATATGCCACTGAAAGCAATGTGTTAAATATTGGAATAAATGAAGAATTTCTTAAAGAATCCCACGAAGTATTTGCAAATGTATTTTTAGTATTAATTGGTTTGCATTTACTAGGTATAATAGGAGAAACTTTATTTCATGGCAAAACCGGCACTCTTCAATCGATTTTCACAGGCTACAAAAACATTGACACTCAAAACGCCACGTTGAATAATTACCAAAAAGCATATATTATTTTATGGTTTATAGTTCCGTTTTATTTTTTTTATTTGGCATATGGTCTGCAAATTAATGCAAAAGATAAGGACCCCAAGTATGAAGGAACAGAACATTTTGAGCAGGATGATGATTAATAATAAGGCATACACACGGGCTAACCGTGATTGCTATGCCAACGCCAAGGCCCACCACAAACCAACCACGCCTAGCCCGGGAACGTTAAAAACATTTATACCCGCTTCTAAACCTTTATAACAATTTCCCCCTTTCCAAAGAGAATAATCATTTGTAATTCCCTCATACTTTTAACCGCACAGTATAGCCAAAACATTCATTGTACCCTTACTTGTTAATGCTCATTATAGACAAAAAAACATTTTACCCGTACTTGTTACTGCAACAGTCCGGTAATATTTTATAATATGCTAATTATCAATATATTACATACGATT
>CAZEDO010000146.1:0-6921 GCA_964511085.1 uncultured Lentimicrobiaceae bacterium | reverse complement strand
GAAAGAAAATACCTGTTTAAAGATGATGCATTGTTTTCATGGGAATATGCTGTAAAAAGCAGGCAGAGCCTGAAGGATAGACAGACTCAGGCAGAAACCTGAGCCTAACATAGTGGTTAGCATTCGTCGAACGGGGATGAAGCCTGCTAATGCATAAGTGTTGTCCGCTTGCTCAGGAATGAAACTTTCCCATTTTCAAACGCCCACTTCCCGTTTCTCAGCGCCTACTCTGCGCTCTCTGCGTTTAATTTTTTTCACCCTTTCCATCCCCGCCATCAGACTAGTTGTAACTTCTTTTGGACACGAAAAGGAAGAACAAAAAATGGGAAGCATTATTGTGCCCTCCTAAAATTTTGCTATGAATTCGATAGTGAACTTGTCAAAATGGGTTGAGTAATATTTTTTGAGATACTTTTCATAATTAAGCCTGATTTCAGCCAAAAAAGGTTTTGGTTCAAACCCGAAATTCACTCCTGCTGTTATACGTTCAGCCAGTTTACCGTCCGGCTTTTCTTCCTGTCCCATAAAATCCCAGCGAAAGGTAGGACTTATAAGTTGTATCATTTTCCCCCCGGTATTGAAACTATAGTAAGAATGCACATAAAAGCCGTATTGATTGTGCATTACCCTGCTGGTATCCGTAAAGTGTCGGTGTATATACTCCGATTCAATCATCAGCCTTTTGTTGAGGTAGCGAAACTCCCCTCCAAGCATCGTCAGGTTGATTTCGAGTGGCGTGGAGCCCTGGTAATAGTTCGCGGCAAACCGGGTGTTTTGTAATGGTTCAAACGTCAGGCGTGTTGCATAATTAGGCCGGTTAATCCATTGTGGGTTGTTGTTTCCTGTCCCGTTCATGGCAGAAAGCCAGGCATCAAAGGGAATGTGGAACCTGAAACGGTAATTTGCTACCAGCCCAATATCCCGCAAGCCATCGTTGATATACTTGGCAACAAAGGAGCGGTTTGCAAAAATATTTTCAACCGGGTTTCTCAGGTAATCTGTACCAAATGGTACTTTTCGCTGACCAAGGTAAACGTCAAGGTTATTAACCGGTGTAATCTTTACAAATGCATCAAGCATCTTTATTTTACCTTCATCCGAAAGATCTATTTCGGCACGGTACCCAACGTAATTGTTGAGTTTACCTTTCGCACCAAAACGTGCATTGCGTACCTCAAATCGGATTTTCCCCTGTTCGAGGTCGAACTCTGCCTTTGTTTTAATCGAACCATCAAGTTTAGGTTGAAATTCCGTATTGGTAATGGTTTGGTCAGTCATTTGTGCGGTACCTGCTAAATATAAGAAGGCCGACATTGCCAGAGAAAGGAAAATCTTTTTTAGCATCTGTTTTGTTTTAGGCAAATATATTGAATTAAGAAAGATTCTCATGTTCTTTCCGAAAAATCAGGCCGGTCATATACATGGGATGCAAACGAGATGTATATTATGCAGCTCAACAAATATTAAGCTCGCTTCCTGAATTTGCGGACGAATATTAAAACCTGGCGATATGAAAGAATTCTTATTAAACAATTTTTTAATTTCAGGATAGTATAAATTATTTCCGGGATGCATTTCTTTAAAGTCAATCGGCAGGTCAGTTAGTCCGGGGGTGCCAGGAAAACTGTGTAAATGATCATATAGTTTTTATGTCTTAAGATTTATAAGAAAGGTCAAATCACCTTGTTCATTCAAGCATCCTTTGCGCTGCGAATTCCCCATTATTCCGTAAGTTTGACATGTCCTTAAAAAAGCATTATGAAAATCAAGTTTCTCGGCGCCGCCCGCGAAGTTACCGGCAGCAAACACCTTATAACCACTGCAGCGGGAAAAAAAATCCTGCTCGATTGCGGCATGTTCCAGGGCAAAGGCCTCGAAACCGATGCCATGAACCGTAAACTTGGCATCGATCCCCATGCGATCGATCACATCATCCTTACGCATGCCCACATTGACCATTCGGGCCTGATTCCGTATGCATACAAGAACGGATTCCGGGGTTCAGTAATCTGCACGCACGCTACCAGAGCGCTTTGCTCTATCATGCTGCCTGATAGCGGTTTTATCCAGGAACATGACGTAAAATGGTTCAATAAAAAACGCACCCGTCAGGGACTTCCGCCTGTTGAACCTATTTACAGGAAAAAAGATGCCGAGGATTGTATGAGCCTCTTCATTGGAGTTCCGCAAGATCGCAAATTCCAGATTGACGGGAACATCAAGGTCAAATTCACCAATACAGGCCATATGCTTGGCAGCGGGGTTGCCAACATCGAATTACAGGAAAATGGTAAGATAACTCGCATTGCTTATACCGGAGATATTGGCCGGCCCACGAGCCGGATTCTTCGTTCGCCCGATGCTTTTCCGCAGTGCGATTATCTTATTACTGAAGCCACTTACGGCAATCGTCTACATCCGGCACATCTTGAAGCAGAAAGCGAATTACTTCGTGTTGTGAAGGAAACCTGCGTAGATAAAGGCGGTAAACTTATCATTCCTGCTTTTGCAATAGGGAGGATACAGGAAGTCGTTTTTGCGCTCAATAACTATTTCAATGATGGCCGTCTTCCTAAGATAGAAATTTATGTGGATAGTCCGCTCGGAGTAAATGCTACTGATATTTTCCGGCTGTTTAAAAGTAGCCTCAACGAAGATGTGGCGCATGTGATGGAAACAGATCCCGATCCTTTTGGATTTGGCTCCCTGCATTATATCAAAAGTGTGGACGATTCGAAGAAACTGAATTTTATTAAGAAGCCTTGTGTTATTATTTCCGCTTCGGGTATGATGGAAGCCGGGCGTATAAAGCATCACCTGGCGAATAATATTTCAGATCCCCGCAATACTATTCTTGCGGTTGGCTATTGTGCTCCAAGCACTCTCGGTGCGCGTCTGCTGAATGGAGCTGACGAAGTCTCAATATTTGGTGTAAAGCATCCCGTAAAAGCAAAGATTGAGCGTATTGAAGCCTTCAGCGGCCATGGCGATTACAACGAGATGAAAAGTTTCCTGAATTGCCAGGACAAGAAGCAGATAAAAAGAGTTTTCCTTGTTCATGGAGAATACGAACCTCAGCTGTTTTATAAGGACCAATTGGAGAAAGCCGGATTCAGGAATATTGAAATTCCGGAAGTTGGAACTGAGGTTGAGTTATAGAAAATTTTAACCACAGAGACACGGAGAACACGGAGATTCACAGAGAAATGATTTGTTTTCGTTAAGTCCTTCTTCCCTCCGTGCTCCTCAGTGTTCTCCGTGCCTCCGTGGTTCTTCTTTTTTTATTACCACCGGCAAACTGCCAGAAAAGGAACCATCTGCTAATGAAGGTAATTTGATAACTTTGCATTTCTTTTTGCAAATTCAATGAAAAATAAACTCTTTGTTTACAATACACTAAGCCGTCAACTTGAGCGGTTCGAACCATTAAATCCCAACCTTGTCGGCATGTACGTTTGCGGCCCTACTGTTTATGGCGATGCTCATCTGGGTCATGCCAGGCCTGCTATTACGTTTGATATGATTTTCAGGTATCTGAAGCATTCAGGATATAAAGTGCGCTATGTGCGCAATATCACGGATGTAGGCCACCTGGAAAATGATGCCGACGAAGGCGAAGACAAGATCGGTAAAAAGGCCCGCCTCGAAGAACTGGAACCCATGGAAGTGGTGCAGTATTACAAGGATCGCTACCATCGAAATATGGATCAGTTGAACGTGCTTATGCCAAGCATCGAGCCCCAGGCTTCCGGACATATCATTGAGCAGATTGCCATGATAAAAGCAATTTTTGAGGCTGGATTTGCTTATGAAAGTGAAGGATCAGTTTACTTCGATGTTGAGAAGTACAGTAAAAGCCATCACTACGGCATCCTCAGCGGCCGCGTGCTGGACGATCTCCTTTCGAACACCCGTGAGCTCGAAGGGCAGGATGAAAAGAAGAATAGCTTCGATTTTGCCTTGTGGAAAAAAGCCCAGCCAGTGCACATTATGCGCTGGCCATCTCCCTGGAGTGTAGGCTTCCCTGGCTGGCACCTGGAATGTTCTGCTATGAGCGCAAAATACCTGGGCGAACATTTCGATATTCACGGTGGTGGAATGGATTTACTCTTCCCGCATCATGAGTCCGAAATTGCGCAGTCAGTAGTTGCTAATCATTGTGCCCCGGCCAAGTACTGGCTTCACAATAACATGATTACTATCAACGGGAAGAAGATGGGAAAATCGCTGGGGAATTTCATTAAACTGGACGAGTTTCTCAATGGAAATCATCCGTCACTTGAGAAAGCCTATAGCCCGATGACAATCCGCTTTTTTATGCTTCAGGCGCATTACCGAAGCCCACTCGACTTTTCAAATGAAGCTTTACAGGCTGGTGAAAAAGGTCTTCAAAAGCTTATGAAGAGTATTGAAACACTCGGGAAACTTCAACCCTCAGGTTCATCTACTTCTGATATTGTAGCCCTTGAAAGCAATTGCTATGCAGCAATGAATGATGATTTCAATAGTCCGGTACTTATCGCTCATCTGTTCGAAGGGGTTCGTATCATCAATTCAGTAAACGATAAGAAAGAAAGTCTTACTGCCGGGGATATTGAGAGGTTGAGCAAACTCATGAATACGTTTGTGGTTGAAATACTCGGAATTATACCGGAGAATGATCCAAATAAAGGAAATCAGGTTTTAGATGGCATCATGCAATTAGTGCTTGAAATAAGGAAAAACGCACGTGAAAATAAGGACTGGGCAACCAGCGATAAAATCCGCGACGAACTTGCAAAAGTGAATATTTCCGTAAAGGATACCAAGGATGGGGCCACATGGAGTGTGGAATAATAGAGAATTACGAACAAGCCTGCCTGAACAAGCAGAGATTAACGATTTTACATTTCAGAAGTAAAACAGACTTACTTATAATTAAAAAATAACCCGAACGTTCTAATGAGAGATATGTTATCTCACACAAGTATTCCAGAAGAAATCATTCTTCAGAAAATATTCTTTATCCGGGAACGGAAAGTGATGATTGATAGTGATTTAGCAGAACTATATGGAGTTCCTACCAAAGCACTAAAGCAAGCTGTTAAGAGAAACCTGAAACGTTTTCCTGATGATTTTATGTTTATTTGTACAAATGATGAGTTTAAAAATTTGAGGTCACATTTTGTGACCTCAAACAGAGGCAGTATTTGATATCGTTGGAATAAACCTGAATCGGGTATTATTCAAACTAACTGATTTTCGCGAATTATAATTATCAACCTAAAACAAACACCACATGAAACCGTTTAAAGCATTCCTCACTTTGCTGGCTCTTGCAGCATTAGTCAGCAGTTGTAAAAGCCCAAAAGAAAAAATGGAAAATGACCTGCGCACATTTATCGCGAAGTACGACTCGGTTGTACAACCTTTGCAAAAAGAATCAAACCTCGCTTACTGGACCGCTTCCATAAGCGGAAAACCCGAAGACTGGAAAAAATCAGAAGAATTCAGCATCAAACTCACCGGAATGTACTCAAACAAGGAGGAATTCGCGATACTGAAGAAAATTAAGGAATCGGGCGCTGTGAAGGACACTTTGCTTAACAGGCAACTCGAAGTATTGTACAATTTATACCTGGGGGCACAGGTAGATACCGCCAAATTAAATGCCGTTATCAAGATGCAGACAGCAGTTGAACAGAAGTTCTCTAATTTCCGCGCTGATGTTGAAGGCAAAAAAATTACAGACAATGATGTAGAGGACATTCTGAAGAAATCTACTAAATCAGATGAGTTACAGAAAGCATGGGAAGGTCACAAAGCTATCGGGACTGTTGTTGCTGATGACATCATTAATCTGGTTAAAAAGCGTAACGAAATTGCAAAAGAACTCGGTTTCAATAATTATCATGAGATGAGCCTCAAACTCAGCGAACAGGACCCTGCCGAAATAAGTTCACTTTTCGATGAACTAGACAACCTGACCCGCGATGCATTTGCCGGACTTAAAGGCGAAATTGACGATTATTTGGCTAAGCGGGATAACGTGAAGAAAGAAGACCTTATGCCCTGGCATTATCAGAACCGTTTTTTCCAGGAAGCACCTGCAATTTATAGTGTTGATCTCGACAAATACTACAAAGGACAGAATATAGAAAAGCTAACTACCGATTATTATAGTAGTATCGGACTTGATGTTGCCGGCATGATGGCAAAAAGCGACCTTTACGAAAAACCGGGCAAAAATCAGCATGCCTATTGCACGGATATCGATAATTTGGGAGATGTGCGTGTTCTTTGCAATATAAAGCCTAACGCCAGCTGGATGGGAACTATGTTGCACGAGTTTGGTCATGCAAATTATGATAAATATATTGACGAGAAACTACCATTCTGCCTCCGTAACCCGGCCCATACTTTCACTACGGAAGCTATTGCAATGCTGTTTGGACGAATGAGCAGCAATCCGCAATTTCTGGTTGATATGAAACTGACTGATACTGCTGATGCACGCAAGGTTGCTGTAGAAAGCTTCAAGGTTCTCCGGCTCGAACAACTCACTTTCAGCCGCTGGGCCCAGGTGATGTACCGCTTTGAAAAAGGCATGTACGAAAACCCTGATCAGGATCTGAACAAACTATGGTGGGACCTGGTAGAAAAATACCAGATGATAAAACGCCCAGCAGGCCGTAACCAACCCGACTGGGCAACTAAAATCCATATTGCTTCTTATCCTTGTTATTATCACAACTACCTGTTGGGCGAATTGCTTGCTTCGCAGTTGAATCATTATATTGCTGCAGAGTTGCTTAAATCAAACGATTTCAGGCAAAGTTATTACGGTAAAACTGAGGTTGGCGATTATCTGAAGAGTAATGTCTTTATGCCGGGAGCCCGCTGGACATGGAACGAAATGATTGAAAAAGCAACCGGCGAAAA
>CAZEDO010000145.1:0-7152 GCA_964511085.1 uncultured Lentimicrobiaceae bacterium | reverse complement strand
TTTCTGCGTGACACATATCGGGCTTTCCCCGAGTCAGCTATTCTGTCTGCGCTTTGCATTTTCTAGTGAGGCTCAACTGGCTAACCGCCAATCATCCTCATACAAAGTAAAGCCTCCCGGCCACATTCTATAGCATTTGCTGTAGTTTTTAAATGCTGTATTCATCCTAATTTTAACAGGTTAGTGTTTAGCAGCTAGTTTAACCAGGGCTACAAATCCTGGGCGAGAGAACCGTCTGCCTTGCGGCGTGTCTATGTCTGCTTCAAAGCCAATTAAGGCTCCACAAACATAGCGCGACTAAGTCCTTTCAGATCATAGTTAATGATGTTGCTGAACCTAACCTAAAAATAACAGGCTCGTTTTCTACTTTTTGTTTTTATCGAGGAGAAAATCGAAAATCCTCTATCTACATAAATTCGGAGTTTGATGTCCGAGTGTTAAGTAGCATTCCTTAGTTTTATGGTGTTGCTGCACCGAGCCTAAATTTAACAGAATCGTTTCTGAAACTTTTTACAAGGTTTCCACTTGTTCGTATAGTCAGGCCTTTCAGCGTGAGTCATACAGTTCGGAGTATATGTTGCTGTACCGATTCTAAATGCTGTTTATTTATCTATTGTATCAGAAAAGATGCTTTTAGTCATGCTTTTTGGGTCAGTTCGTCTGCCCACTTTTTTCAGATAGTCACGACCGATGAAACCCTGCTCAATCTCCTTGAGAGCCTTGACCGCTGGACCATTCTTTGTGGTGATGAACGGAAGATTTCCGCGCTTTAGTTCTCGGGCGCGAATGGATGCAATGAGCACCAAGTCATACCGATTACCAATCATGTTTTTTGCTTCTTCTGCGCTGAGTCCCATCGGAGTCCTTAGTGTGTAAAGAATGTATTATATCACACCTATGAGCAGAAATCAACTAAATTGGGTAAATACCCAAGAGGTGCTTATGGTCTTTTATACAAACTTGTTCATTCCAAGCAGATTTTCTGCGTACACATATGGATTCATCGTGGTGGTTCGCCCGGAGTCTAAGGGCAATGAGGCATTGCTTCAACATGAACTCACTCATGTCAAACAGTTTTGGCGGAATCCGCTTACTGGTCTTTTTTATATGCTGAGTAAAAGTCATCGCCAGAAGGCAGAAGTTGAGGCATATCGCGCACAACTTACCTACTCTCCGTGCAAGGAAGATTACCAGCGGTACCTTGATGCTTTTGCCGGATACCTATCATCCAATTATGGTCTGGGCATCACCATTGATGAGGCTCGAAATCTGCTCAAATAGGTTCACCTAATGTTGACCTGAACAGCAGGATCAAGTTCAATATTTTGGAAATTCCGTCGGAAATTTCCGAAAATGTCTCCTTCATTTTTGAACGGCGAGAGGAGTTGTAGGAAATCGGGTCGGAACCGTCTAATAATTTCACGTTGAATAAGACCGTTCAATCCATTTTCCAAGATATCCTTGACCGATAATCTGGCAGCAACATCAGTTATCCTTATGTCAAAAAATGGACTAAAGTGGAAATTATTATCCAGGTGCCACATTTGGTAATCGGGATACACAGAGGCAATACAAAATTCCTTCAATTCGCGTTCGTCAGCGAATTCCAGACTAGTAGATAAGTAGGCATCTGTTGCAGGCCGCTGACAAAACCAATGCAGGTAGTCAGTTGGTTTCGTTATCGTTTTTATGTTTTTCCCATAATAATTTGCAATGGCGTTTAGGTGGTCTGCCTCGCGTAACTGAATACGTTCGGCATAAAAACCAGTCATATGCCAATTCTCTTCAAGTCGGTCGCTGGTCAGATTGTACCCCCAATGATATGCCATAAAATCAATCAGATCAGATTGCTTCTCACGGATTACACCATGAAACTTATGAAAAGTATTATCATTGCCCTTAGGCAGATACACTTCCAAAGTGTACTCTTTTGTTACATGATCCAATACGGCCCATGAAGTCATTGAGTCAAGCCCGCAGGTAAATAGCAAATTCATCTGGGCTATCTTATTGAACTTGAAAAAATTCTGAGTATTCTCCAACAGAATGTCACCGATTTGGGTTGCCGCCTCATCCAGTGTTATTTCATCTTGGGTATGGTTTCTATCAGGTAGCACGTATTTAACATAATGATAACCATTTACCTGGACGTTGGCAACGCCGTTGCCCTTACGATAAAGCGGGAAACCACGGAACACCGGGTGATGAACTTTCTTATCTGATATTACACACCACTTTCCCACCGGTTGATAACCATTGAGTATAGCACTAACTGAATCAGACACCGTACATTCTGTGCTGTACCCTTTATACCACGCTACCTTGTCATTCACCATACAACCTCTCCAACCCTGGTCCAAATAAACCCCCGGTTCAACTTCTGACAGTGACTTAAGTGGACACGCCTCACCAATATAAAAAAACATTCGCTCTCCTTTCTATTATTTACTCAGGTCTCTCGGTGATAAATAATTTGGAGAACAATATGATAACCTTTAATACCGGCCAAAATAACTACCAGACAGTAGAATACGAACCAATTACACGAAAACTAACAACGACATTCACCGAGCAACCGATCGTTAAATGTGAATCACTGCGCGAATCTTTACAGAATGATGTAAGACAATTCAGTTCCAAAAAACTTGCGGTGATGTTCAGTGGCGGTATGGACAGTGAGGTGGTGTTGGAAGTATGCAGAGATATTGACGCTGACTTTTATGCCGTGTTCTGTTTGTACACCTACAAATCGATGCCGGTGAACACCCACGAACTGTATCATGTTGAAAAATATTGCAGAGAGAATGACACCAAACTAAAAATAGTTGAGTTGGATCTTGAATGGTTTTTTGAAGAGGGCGAATATATTGTCTATGCTCGGAAATATTTGTGTGATATTGCTCAAATTACACCATATCTATGGATCATTGATCAAATCGATGATTGCTTACTACTCGGAGGAGATGCTCCTCACATCACTGAAAGCAACCCAATAAGATTTTTTGAACCAATCATTGGCCAAACTAGTGTTGAAAGAATGTTTGCCGTGCAAAATCGGACAGGTATTCCGAATTTTTTAACACATAGCCTGTCAACCATGATTAAATGTCTGGCACTCTGGTCTAATCGTCGTAAACAATTAGGAGCAAGTGGGTGGAAACGTGTGCTAAAAGTGAGTGATAGGCGGCTACTTGTGCCCGATTCCCTAGGACCAATTAAACAAGTATTTCCCCGTTGGGCATATGCCACTATCAAGCACGGCATGTACATTGACGGCGGGTTTGATTTTCAAGTTAAGCCGAAGTACTCATCCCCGTTTGGAACATTGGCTGATCTGGAAATGAAACAATTTGATCCTGAGTTGACCAATATAGCACCGTGTGCTAGATCATTAATAGTCCCTTGTCAATCAATGATAAATCTCGCGGCTGTTTCCCCTGGCTAAGCGGTAGTTGCACCTGAGGACATCCACCAAAATATTGAGGGAAGAATTCCTTGTGGTCATTCACGAACTGTTCATATAAATTTTCCACCTCATCCAGATTTTGTATGTAACTCTTGTACTGCCCCTTGAATGGGATAGGAATAGAAGTTAGTCTCCTCGGGATTCCAGTAAATATCCGGGTTAGATTACTCGGAGAATTCTGAAATTGCTCATAATAGACAGTAGAAACCCTATCTGCCAATTGATTATTCATTACTGTTTTTGCCTTAATAAACATCATTAGATGATTGTGCAGCCAGTCTAAATCTATTACAAACGGTGTTATTTCTCGCTCAAACGACGGCAGTGATTCATTCGGGGGAATATGCCAAACTGTGGTCAGATGTGCTACGAGTATGGATAACATGCTATATAACACATCGGCGCGTTCTAGTCTGATGAATTGAATATCATCTCTTGAGTCAAGTAAAGACAGCAGATTAGGATACGATTCAAATGTTGGCAAGACGTTAACACCAAACACACTGAAAATCTTTTTTTCAGTTAGTTCAGAAAGGATACGTAAATTGCCATTAGCCTCTGTTACAAACTCGGCATCGTCAACAAACGGTTTGTCTGCCCTATCCGTGAAACTAAGCGATGAACCGTTAATTTTAATCAGGTAACTAGGTAACTTAGAATTGAAAAACTCACCTATGTTTTCGTATTTGAGGGCGCCACTGAGATAAAATCTCAATACTGTGGACCCTGATCTTGGGTGAAATAAAATAGCAATATGTTTATTTAGATTAATATTCATATTAGTTGTTTGAGCAGTAGCAGTTTGTTTTTGGTACGCCAGCGCAAAATTGACTTGTGGTGCAACCTTGGCGATTGCCACAATTAGTTGCACCGCCTTGACCGCAACTCGGCGCTAAGAAGGTAATCTCAATGAGTGGGTCATCCGGTGGTAATACAGCCGGATCAAACGTAGTTGATAGTGTTACTATTTTGATGTATCCATTCAAAACTGCTCCTGACACATCATGCACATTGTAATAGAAATCCGAAACGTCAACTCCAACTGCTGAGGTAGGCTCCACTATTGGTTTATAAATCAGAAAATTGCGCTCAATTGTACATCCAGCTGGTAACGGTGAAATTATCTCAAATGCTGTGGTAATATCCGTATTAAACAACATTTTTGTACTAACTGCTCCCACCTTAGTCATCATTTTATACTCTGTAGTATACTGGGTATTTGCCGTCGGATCCTGCTTATTCCTATATGTACATATTTTATTCTGCGAAGTAATGTACTTCGGGTCAGATAAGTTTAATAGCCCTGAACGATCAAACTTTGAATAGTTCATTACAACCACTCCCGCAGAGTTTCTCTGGGTACTAATTAGGTTTCGTGTTGCTGTGTCCATAGTTCTATGAATATTGTATGCGAGTGACGCAGCATAGATGGCCGACGATGCACTGGTACCACTATAGTAACCAAATCCACCCCCAACCTTCGCGGCCCATATTTGTTCTCCAGGTGCCCATGAATCCAATGCGCCAGTATTCACTTGACTCTGTGATAAACTCGCAACAGTTGGACCAGTATAATCTGAGAAATTTGAAGGCATAAACTCCATGTCATATGAACCGATTGTCAAAACGTCAGGCATTGAGGCTGGGGTCACATCTTCAATTGGTACTCCCGAGTTTCCAGATGCCGTAACAACGACAGCACCCGCTGAGATTAACAGTAACAGTTTTTGTTCAATGTACTCATTCTTAGGAATAGACCAACTTAGATTTACCACTGATACGTTGTTTGTTGATGCAATCACGTTGTGAAGTACACAATCAATGGCCGAAAGCAAGTCACTCTGGCGGGTTGAATAATTCTTATCAAAGATTTTAACGACCTTGAGTGCTGCATCAGTAAGCCCACATTCCTCACCTATCATTAAACTGGCTAAGCACGTGCCGTGTCCAGTAGTATCGGTGAAATCATTGGTTACTGAGTACAACAGAGAAATATCCTTATTTACAAATTCAGTATGGGTCATATCAATACCACTATCAAGTAGATAGATATCACAGTCCTTCCCAAACTTAGGCACCGGGGTAGCACTGGTTTGCTGCGCCAAGTCGATATCCTGCATAGAATATGCTTTCCACCAGTCCTGTTGTGATGAGACATCAATCATGCTATTACTGGTAGATTGCGCAGGAGCAACTGGCACTAGTGTCAGTAACTTACACGGCGCAACATCATCATCAATTACATACTCGACAATCTCAGATAGAGGAGGAACATCAACTGAATTGACAAGGTATATCTGTTGCATCCTTGTAAACTGCTTTACAACAGTGCAGCCATTACCCGTCAAGTAAGCGGCGATTTCATCATCAGATGTAGAATTTTTAAAATCTATAATGTATTGGGTCATGTTTATCTCTCTAATATTTGGTTAACAGATACGAAATCCCTATACTCTTCCAGAACGCCCTGGTATGGGTGCCTATACAGAATATCAAATGCTCTTGCACTTGGTTTGCATGAATATTTCAATCTTATCATTGGGGGTATGTCATCATGGTATTTATCAAAATATTCCTTAATCTTCTCAAAACCGGTAAACTTCTTCTCAGGGAGTACTACTGGAAACCCCGAATCGACATAAACTCGCGCCGGTGTTTCGCTTTTTCCCCCAAATGCAGCAAAAGAAGTGGTAAATGTTGGGTCATGCAGAAGGAAAAATGGTATAACTTTTCGATTAGGTGTTTCAGTTCTCATGGCATATCTATGTGCCCCAAGAAGAGTATAATTCACTCTGGCAAACACACCGAGATAGTTACCAGAAAAAAGGATGGTTCCTTCTTTAATCAGTTCGGCTGCCTTCAACATGGTACAAATCTGTGGACTATCACAATCATTTAATTTCGCCACATCTGGTAACTCGCTATCAAGGAAGGTCAATAAATCAAACTCTTTGTAATCAATTTGGATATCAAGTCTTTCACTTAGCAGCCCAAGTTCTACTAAATCATAGTCATTGAAAAACATACCCGATGATTTATATTGCATGGACACAACGTTGAAAGGGACGCCAGACATGTGCCACGAAAGTAACATAGTCTGGCTGTCGAGCCCACCGCTGCACATAAGAGTATATGGGGCAGGGTATTCTTTCGCAATACGATGAACAGCAGCGATGGCTGCATAAGTAGGATGTGGACAATCATTCACTGTGGGTCGATTGGACAGATCCATATTTAGTTGCATGCCGGGCACCCATTCTTCATTCATGGAAGTTCCCCATCCATATTTAATCCAATTGCCTGCTCCCATTGTCCACATACTAAGTATTTTCCCTTGGCATCGCTGACCACTTACCGACAGGGCATTTGAAGAAGGAAACAGAGGTTTTTAGTTTAACAAAGCAGCCGCATTTTCGACACTGCATAGTAGGAGTAAAAAGGAATTCGCACGTATTACAATGCGCCATCCGCTCAGATTTAATTTGATCAGGTACAATTTTTGAACTCATTTCGGTACGTAGTTCTGCCTCTGCAGCCACAACTGTCTCAATTCTTTCCTTAATTTTACTTAAAAAAGTCATATTCCATTTCTCCATATATATTTATCATTATCTATTGAGCGTTTTATTTTATGATTCTATTCGATGTTTACCTTTCAAAATCCCAGAGGTGGCGGAAGGCTGAGG
>CAZEDO010000144.1:0-7174 GCA_964511085.1 uncultured Lentimicrobiaceae bacterium | reverse complement strand
TGTGCAGGGTAGATGTATTGTGTTTTGTAGATATGAAAGGGGATGGCGAGTGTTGGGTGGTTGTTTTTTTATGTTGTTATTCTGTTGCTGAATTTTTAACCACGGACCTGCCTGCCGCAGGCTGGGACACGGAGAGAACGGAGTTTTATTGATACGTTGAAATTTCTGGCGCTGATGAAGTGGCCCGGAGTTTTTGTGAATTAGCTGTTGTATTGTGCTTTAATGTTTTTTGAAAGCAGAATTGCAAATTCTGCTATGTTCAGAGAGGCATTACAAATGCCTCTCAGCTGGGGAACGGGGAGCATGGCGAATTTAATATACGATAAAATCAGGTATTATTGAGCGGTCAGGAGACCGCTATCCCGGAAAGCAGAGTCAGGAAACTCCGCTTAGCGACACATACACCGCTTAGCGGGGCGCGAAGCGTGGTGATTTTAAAACAATTAGGAATTATGAAGCGGTCAGGAGACTCTGCTTAGCGGGCTATTTTTTTATGTTTAATAAATTAATTATTTTCTTTATCCCATTTAGTCCAACGAGTTGTAGATTTTTTCATTATTCTAACACCAACGTAAATTAAAAAAATAGAAATAATAAAATACAAATATTGATTACTAATGGCACCTACAATAAACAAACCAAATCCTGAAAAAATTAAAATGTAACCGATGAAATACATTAATGAATTCGAAAGATGGAATATAAGTTCAGAACCAAATAGGCCAATTTCTCTTAAAAAATCATCTATAGGCATTTTACTATACGATGCACCCTGTTCTTTTGAATACTTAATTGTATTCTTAATATCTTCATTTTCAAAAGTTGCAAAACTGATAACTTGTTTTTTAAGTACATATTTCTTATATTCAAAATCATATTCCTTACGGGAATTTGAATTGATTAATACAGAATATGCTTCATAGAGTCGAATAAACTCCTCGTGAGCATTTAATGCATGGTTTACATCTGGATGATATCGAAGAGCAAGTTTTCTGAAAGCTTTCTTTATAATATCATCATTTGATTCAAAAGGAATACCAAGCATTCTATAATAATCTGGAAAGTTTGACATAAACTTTTATTTCTTACCACGAGGGAAGAGATATAACCATAAAATTGCTACAGGTATCATCGCCATTGGAAACATTGCTTTTGAACCTGTCGCATCTTGTAGGGCTCCACCTATTAAAATGAAAACAACTCCAACAATTACAAGAATTATTACTCTTTTAGTATTATTCATTTTGTTACTTATTAAATTTTACTTTGTCATGAATGAAATATATCCTTCAAGTAAGTCGGGATACTCTCAATTATCGCTAACATTCCGCTATACGTAGGCTATGAGATTACCTCTAAAGTTCACACGTAGTTCTGCATTTCAATTCTGCTACTTATCTATCAGACGAACACGAAAACCCTGATTATGGAGAGGTTGCTGTTGCGCGAATGTGCATTTATTCAATGTATATTTCGCTTTTCATTATAAAAGGCAACCTAAATATAAAAAAGGTAGTTACACTCAAAACAATAACAATTGAGATAAAGCTTACAATTATTGGAAAATTAAACAATTTAGAAATTACAGGAACAATTACACCGAAGACGAGCATTGATGATAAAATGAAGTACATAAACTTCACTATTTTTGGTAATCCCTGTTCATAAGTGTGCTGTAATCTATTTAATTTGGGTATAATATCTAAGTCTATTTGAGAACCCAATTTTCCCAATAATTCTGGCCCAAATTCTAGGTTTTTATATCTATCATTATCAATTTGTTTGCTCAATCCAACTATTTCATTTTGTTTTGAACTATTAAAAGAATTGAAATTGAATTGTCCCTCATATAAAGCAAAGTTATCATCAAAAAGATACCAAATCATACTTCCACAATCATATTCTTGCCATTTATCAAGTATATTTGTTGAATACATTATATCCACATCAAATTCCGAATTAACTGTTTCGTCAAAAATTGAAACCGGCAAAAGAAATGACTTCATTTCCAAATACGCTTGCTTTTTTATCTCTCCAAATTTTTCATCTTGGATAAATCTACTTGCTTCTTCTGTTGTAGTTTTGTTAACATAAATGATATCTCTTACATCATAATAAGATAAGTATGGGTAGTTCTGTTTAATATAACTAGGCATGCCTTCAGGCCAGAAATCATAATTATTAAATATTTCATGAATAATTTTTCGAAAATAATGTACCTTTCTTGTTAACTCTAGCAGATTAGGTTTTAAAGTTATTTTTTCTTGTCTAATTTGAATTATTTTAGATGCCAAAAAAGCAATAACAATTCCTGAAATTATAGAACTTAATAACGAAATTATTTCTACTGCCTCATCAGTATTTTGTTTCTGCGTATAACCACAAACATAACTCATTTGTAAAAATACCATAAAGAAAACACCTGTAATTATAGAAATTATAATGCTCCAGTTATTAACCAAACCGCTTTTTAATATCTTAATATTCATCTGAACCAAATAATTTATTGCCAAAGTAGCCAACAATTGCTATGAAACTAATCCAAACCAACTAAGCGCTTTCCCAGTAATTTAAATGAATATTTACAGCACAACAAGCCGTGGCAGGAAAATGAAAATGCCTACTAGCATTTTGATCAATCAAATTTAAAAAATATTGATACCTGATACACTTAGATTGTAATTTAATATGATTCTGAATAGCGGGAAAATGCTCAAATGTCTAAGAGTACTTGAATAACCGCGTTAGCGATTGAAGCGGAAAGCCCGCAGCGAGGAACGAGCGAGGACTTGGAGCGGAAAGCGCGACCCGAAGGGGAACGCCCAAAATGAAAAGCAGAAAACATTACATTTGATATTCCTTATCATGATGTCAAATTCTATTCTGCCATGAAAAATATCCATTACGCAAAATCTTTATTCCTGCTGTTCTTTGTATTGCTATCAGCAACATTCACCAAGCCCGCCCAGTTCGCCGAAGGCTATAGCCAGGTTCGGCTCGGGCTGCGCCCCGCTGAGCGGCATTTGCAATGCCGCTCGGAACATTGCAGAATTTGTAATTCTGCATAAACAAAAGCCAATGTGTAGAAGTTAAGGAGAATATAAAAGTCAATCTAAAATGCCTCCAGGTTACATAATAATCAGTCCGGTGCCTTGCGGTTGTACTTTAACACCTGCCGATTCCATTCTATTAGCTGCCGATAGTGTTTTAGTGCTTCCCGATTTCATTCTATCCACTGTCGATTGCACTAAATCATATGCCGGTTGCTTTCTAATGCTTGTCAATTGTATTTTAACATCTGTCGATTGTATATTAATGCTTGCCGATTGCATTCTGATGCCATTCGATTATACCTGTTACGAATCACCAAATTGAACGGGTCATAATCACTTTAAGCTTTGCTCAGCTTAGTCTTTGAGCGTGCCCAAATTACCGTGTAAATGACTATTCAAACAATAAATCCCCGCTGAGCGTAGTCTACTTCCGACTACGCTCGCTGAAATAGCGGTCTCCAGACCGCTTAAAATTCAATATTTTGATAATCTCTGGATTGGAATCAAAATATTTCGCCCCCATGGGGCTTTTGCGCGTACTCTCTTATTGCTTCTACTAGAATCTATCATTTTCAATTCAATATCCGTTTATAATTATATATACCTGTTTGTCAACAGTTACTACGCAGCATCAGTATACGAGTGGTTGGGAGTATCCAGGTTGGGCGAGATCATTCGCCCCGGTTCGTTAAAGGAGTAAATATAAAACTTATTTGAATACAACACAGGTTACGGTAGGGCAGTTTGTTGGTTTAAATCTCTGGCTTTTTCCTCACTACCTTGCCCATAGCCCTCCGTAGCACCAAAAAGTTGCTCAGAAGCTTCAGACTCATGTTCCAATGCTGCCAATCTGGCCTCAGATGCCCTAACAATGCATTTCGTTGATGCCAAAGCGGCTCTTTCTGAGGCTTCTGAGACTGATGCTGACCCTTCTGAGACTGATGCCGGCCCTTCTGAGGCTGACGCTGACCATTCTGAAACTGACGCTGTCCCTTCTGAGACTATCGCTGTCCCATCTGAGGCTGACGCTAACCCTTCTGAATGCCATGCAGGAATAAGGAAGTATTGGGCGTACCCAAAATACCGTGTAAATGGCTATTCAAAACAATAAACCTTCACCATCTGAGGACAATGCCTGATTATCTGAAAGGGATTTCCGGTTATCTGACCATAATGTAGGAATACGGCGCCCAATGCCATTAAAAAGGATACAAAAACACCGGTAGCCGTTCTTTCGGGTGCTATTTCCAGTCAGCTGGTGAATAGAACTGCTGAAAACAATTATAAAACGATGTGATAACGTGCCAGCCTTCTTTCCGTAGTAGTTGTACCAGATGTAAAAAAAGGAAGCGTTTCACACACTATTCCTATATTCCCCGTGTACCTGCAATGTTTGTACCTGGGATTAGGAGCATTGGGATTTGTCAGGTACATCGTGTAAGTTTCCCTGCAGTTTGAAGTCACAAACGTGCCTGCCGGCAATGTAACAGACATATCCTTGTCTGTCATTTTTTTAACCACATGATACAGCGTATCATTATCCGGAGTAATGGCATAATGATCATAAAAAGTCGTTTCAAAATCCTTCGGCGAAAAAAGAATAAATCCATTCAGGGCCAGTAAATAGTTAAGCGAGTCGCGGGTATATGCATACGCTGGAACTGGCAGATTAGCATTACTACCCCTGAAAGATTTAACATACTTCAGGTTATTGATGATGGTGTCCTTGATAACATAGCAACTGTCGTAAACATTCGTTGCTGTTGCATTACCCGCACTGTCCACTATAAACAAACGGTACACCCAATAAGTGCCGGCCTTAAATTGCGCGTAAACCGGTTCCTTTGTGGTTTCTGCCGGATCCTTGTCTTTTTTGCAGGAAATCATAACAAAGGTCATTGCTGTTAATGCAAGAAAGATCGCTGATTTTTTCATGTTATTTGGTTTGTTGGTTTTTGAAATAACGCTCCCCGATTGCTGATATTGTTTTGCAAATAACAAGTTTTAAGGCCTCCCCAAATCTCACTGAGCGTAGTCTACTTCCGACTACGCTCGCCGTAATAGCGGTCTCCTGACCGTTTAAAATTCAATATTTAAACAATCTATGGCTTGGAATCAAAATATTTCGCCCCGACGGGGCTTTTGCGTGTATTCGTTTGTTGTTTCTACCAATATTTTGCTCCTACGGAGCTTTCAAAGAAACCTTTTCTGCAATTAATATTAGCTCCGATCATTTTGCTGACATCAGCAAAATGATCGGGGTTTGACTGTATGAGCAATAGTTTGAATCTGAAGCTTTAGAAGAAAACACTATATTTGATATCCTGAAGCTTTAACAATAAATCAAAACTCATTCCATCATGAAAAACGTCTATTGTTCAAAACCATTCTTCCTGCTGCTCCTCGTCTTGCTACCGGCATTATTCACCAAACCCATCCAGGCACAAAAAACCATAACCCCGGCATTGGTCTCCTCCGCTGAAACTCTTTTCGACCTCAGCATGAGTATAACAGAACGCGATTCTATGCTGAGCCTGCTCGAAAGCCAGCTTGCCGATTATAAACGGATACACAGCCAAACGATTGATAACGGTGTACCACCGGCTATGTGGTTTAATCCGGTGCCGGCAGGAGTTACATACAACGCCACGCAAAACGCCATTGACTGGAATCTGCTGGCCAACATGGAAATGCCGGCGGATATCAATAAGCTGGCCTGGTATTCGGTAGCCGATCTATCGGTTCTCATCCGCACCCGGAAAATAAGTTCATTGGTGCTGACACGCTTCTTCCTTGCGAGGCTTAAAAAATACAGCGATACGCTGCGCTGCGTAATCACCTTTACAGAGAAACGCGCACTGGAACAGGCCGCACAGGCCGACAAGGAAATTAGTGCCGGCAAATACCGTGGCCTCTTGCACGGCATCCCTTATGGTATCAAAGACCTGTTTGCCGTGGAAGGCTACAAAACAACATGGGGCGCCGCGCCCTATAAGGATCAGGTGAGGAATGAAACCGCTACCGTCGTGAAAAAACTTGATGAGGCCGGGGCTATTCTATTAGCCAAATTTTCGCTTGGTTCTCTGGCGATGGATGATGTGTGGTTTGGTGGCAAAACACGTAATCCCTGGGACCTGAAGCAAGGATCGAGCGGTTCGTCGGCAGGATCGGCGGCAGCAACTTCGGCAGGGCTTGTGCCTTTCAGCATCGGAACAGAGACGTGGGGTTCCATCGTATCACCCAGCGACCGCTGCGGTGTTACCGGTCTGCGGCCAACATTCGGGAGGGTGAGCCGCACCGGTGGAATGGCACTGAGCTGGAGCATGGACAAGGTTGGCCCGATATGCCGCAGTGCTTTCGATTGCGCGCTCGTGTTCAACAGCATAAGGGGTTCGGATGGTTATGACCAGTCGGCAACGGATTATCCTTTCAATTACACCTCCGCGGCGGATGTGAAGAAGATGAAGATTGGCTATCTGAAATCGCAGTTCGATCAGAAATATGACAACCATAAGAATGATAGCATTTCGCTGAGCCTTTTCAGGAAGATGGGAATAACGCTCGTTCCTGTAGAACTGCCGGATTCAACAGTGATGCCAATAAATTCTTTAGCAATAATACTATCGGCAGAAGCGGCTGCCGCTTTTGATGACCTTACCCGCTCCAACAGGGATGATTTGCTTAATCTGCAGGACAGGAATGCCTGGCCGAATATTTTCCGCACGGCACAGTTTATCCCGGCAGTGGAGTATATACAGGCAAACAGGCTGCGATATAAACTGGTGCAGGAAATGTATATGGTGATGAAAGATTTTGATGTTGTGATTGCACCAAGCCTGGTTGACGAACAGATGCTTATTACCAACCTCACGGGAAATCCATGCGTGATTGTTCCAAACGGGTTTAACGGTAAAGGGCACCCAACGAGTATCAGTTTACTGGGGAACCTTTACGATGAGGCAAATGTGCTGCGGTTTGCAAAAATGTACCAGGATGCGACTGAGTTTGATGAGTTACATCCACCGCTTTTTAAGTAAAGCCTGATCAAAGATATTTCGGCTAGCACAGTTTGCGAAAATTGCAAACTCAACAGCTCAGTATAACTGAATCTAAGCGGTTTC
>CAZEDO010000143.1:1633-7194 GCA_964511085.1 uncultured Lentimicrobiaceae bacterium | reverse complement strand
TCAATATTCAGCAGATATTGCAGCAGGCTTCGGCAAACTGGGATGGTGGATATGCCATTGTTGGTATGTTTGGCCATGGTGATGCATTTGTAATGCGTGATCCGTCAGGTATCAGGCCTGCATTTTATTATGCTGACGACGAGGTTGTAATTGCTGCTTCCGAACGCCCGGTAATTCAAACAGCATTTAATGTACCTGTAGGATCAATCCATGAGATTAAACCTGGACATGCCCTAATCATCAAGAAAACCGGAAGTTTTGGTCAATACCAGATTAACGAACCGGGTGTGAAAAGATCTTGTTCTTTTGAGCGCATTTATTTTAGCCGGGGCACTGATGTGGATATTTACAAGGAGCGGAAAAGTCTCGGAAGGCTCCTTACCCGTTCCATTCTTCAAGCCGTGGATCACGATCTTGAGAATACTGTATTTTCATATATCCCTAATACAGCAACTGTAGCTTACTACGGAATGGTGGAAGAACTAAATCATTTCTGTGATAAAATAAAGATTGAGCGCATAATTCAATTGCAAGGCCAGGCTACAACTAAGAATCTTGAGGAGATATTTCGTTTACGAGCCCGTATCGAAAAGATAGCCGTTAAAGACATTAAGTTGCGTACATTCATTACACAAGATGCCCAACGCGACGACCTGGTTGCCCACATCTACGATGTAACCTATGGTGCAGTCCGTCCTGGAATAGACAACCTTGTGGTTATCGATGATTCAATTGTTCGCGGTACTACGTTAAAACAGAGTATTATCCGGATACTTGATCGTCTGGGCCCCCGACAAATAATTATTGGTTCCTCGGCACCCCAGATCCGTTATCCCGATTGTTATGGCATCGACATGGCTAAACTTTCTGATTTCATTGCTTTTCAAGCTGCCATCGAACTTCTGAAGGAAACCAGACAGACAAATATTCTTAATGAGGTATATAAAAAAGCTAAGGCTCAGGAAAATCTGCCAAAGGAGGAAGTGATTAACCATGTGAAAGCTATTTATAAGCCTTTTACGGCAATGCAAATCTCAGATAAAATTGCGCAACTGGTAACCCCGTCGGGCATTAAAGCAAAAGTACAGATTGTATATCAGACAATTGAAGATCTTCATGAAGCCATACCTGCACATACCGGCGATTGGTATTTCACGGGAAATTATCCAACATCCGGAGGAAACAGGGTGGTGAACCGCTCATTTATCAACTACATTGAAGGAAGGAACGAAAGGGCGTATTAGGAGATGAGTCCTTTTTTTAATAGCAATATAATCAAGCTATTCCGATAAGTTTACAAACGCCTTATTAATTGCTTCAGCAATTCCTGCCAGCTCCTCAGGAGTTAGTTTCAGCTTGGGTTTTCCGAAATCAAGATCATTTATTGAGTTGATAGGTACCAGGTGAATATGCGCGTGGGCAACTTCAAGTCCGATTACAGCTACGCCTATTTTTTCGCAGGGAATAACTTTTTTAATAGCATGGGCAACCTGTTTGGCAAATAGTTGGAATTCAGAATACCAGGTGTCGTCCATGTCAAAAATATAATCAATCTCTTTTTTGGGAATTACCAGGGTATGGCCCTTAGCAAGGGGATTGATATCAAGGAATGCCAGGAAATGCTCATTTTCGGCTACTTTATGAGAAGGGATTTCGCCAGCTATGATTTTTAAAAAAATGGTTGACATATTTTTTGTTTTTCCGGGTTCAATTTAACCAACTTTTTATCTGTTATATTAACGGATAATTTCTATTATTTCGAATGGGATAGTACCTGATGGTACAATAATTTCAACTTTATCTCCAACAGCTTTGCCTAGCAAGCCTCTTGCAATAGGCGAAGTAACGGATATCTTACCTGTCTTAAGGTTGGCTTCATTTTCGGGGACCAACGAATAAATCAGGATAGAATCATTTTTAAGATTCCTGATCTTTACAGTGGAAAGGATCAGCACCTTTGTGTTATCAAGTTTTGATTCATCTATGAGCCTGGCGTTTCGGATAACTTCCTGAAGCTTTGATATTCTTAGCTCAAGCATTCCCTGGGCATTTTTAGCTGCATCGTATTCTGCGTTTTCCGACAAATCTCCTTTGTCGCGGGCTTCGGCAATTTGTTGTGAGATACCCGGCCTTTCTACGCTAATTAATTGTTCGTATTCAGCTTTCATTTTCTCAAGCCCTTCCTGTGTATAATACCTGATTTCTGTCATTAATGCAACATTTAAGAATGATTAAATAAGACAAAAGACCCTTCAGAAAAGGGTCCTTTGAAAAATATGTCTGGCAAAAATAATGTGCCCTGGTAATCTTAGAAGCTAAGACGCACTCCTATGCTGTGTGTTCCGCTAAAGGGATCGGACGCCCTGTAAGAATAATCTACTCCGAACACTGATCCTTTTTCTTTATTCAATGGAACCTGCACAGTGATACCGGCACTTGGCCCTGTATATACACTAGTGCGGTCTGCCTTTGATGTAATACCTTCCTCATAAGTATATGCGGCACGTAGCATAAGATACGATTTCAGTTCATATTCACCCCCTAATGTATATTGATCCTTTGTAAACGAGTTTGAAGTAAAACTAGCAGCAAGAGTGAGGCGATGCATTTCCGAGAATTTTATATCATAAGCAGCTCCAATATTCAATTGTGAAGGTAATTCAAATTCAGCCGAACGTTGCTCAAGTGTGAACTGGCTTTCTTGTCCGGGTAAAAAACTACGGATCGACAAACCATCACCCTTGAATTTCATTGTAGGGCCAACATTTTTAAGTGATATCCCGAATTTAATATTTTCCTGCTCTCCTGTAACATACTGGATACCTGCATCAAGGGCGACTCCCTGGGCGCTGATGTCAGAGATAACTTCCGAAATAATCTTTATATTAATACCTCCATAAATACTATTTGAAAATGCCTTTGCATAAGAAACATTAATATTCATGTATCTGGGGGAGAAGTTTCCAATACCTCCTTCGGGCAAATCCGTGGTAGTGATAGGAATATCGCCGAATTTCATTGACATAATACCTACTCCAAGAACGCTGGATTCACCCATTTTCTGGGAAAATCCAAAGTTAAAGACATTGATGTCAGATCCCTTGAGCCACTGCGTGCTACTAAAAATTAGCTCCGTTTTCGGAGTAAAAGCGGTACCGGCAACATTTGTAAACATGGCTTCCAACCCTCTGGAATTAGCAACATTTACGCCTCCCCAACCCGAACTACGTGCCCATGGATTGATTAGTAATTCGGAGGCACCGGCCTGTCCCGAGCGATCCTTGTTTCCGGCCACAACATCCTGCGATGGGAATACAAGTATTGTTGACAGTAAAACGGCTACTGCGATTGTGTAGATATTTTTCATATTCAGTAGTTTATTTTTTGTTTGCTAACTTACCGTATTAATTAGTAGGGAATGAGTTAAGGTCAACAGGGCGTAGAGCTCCAAAGAATTTAATAACGCGTTCCCCAACACCTTCCGATTTGATATGTATGATATATATTCCACCAGATATCGGGATACCTGCAAAGTTCTTCAAATCCCAGTCAACAGTGGTTTTTGATTCATCTTTATTATATTGCCTGATTATTGTGCCATTAGCAGAATAGATTGTGACTGTACATTTCTGCGGCAGGTTAGTAATCTTTACCCTGTTGTCCACCTGGGTAGTTTCATAATTAGAATAGGCGTAATATGGATTCGGGACCACATTGATAAGGTCGAGGTCACTTTTTGCCTTTGTTATACTATTAGTTACTGTAGCTATGCCTTTTGTATCGAATGTGTACATCGGGTAATTCCGGTTCTCAGTATCAGTAATGTCAGCAGTACTATTGTGCAGATCGGTAGAGTAATACCTGTGGTAAGGTTTCTGCATACGGATACGTACTTTAACATCGTTGGAGAGCCATTCCTGATCCGGAACTGCTAATGGGATACCAACATACATGGCATTTGAATACTGATAATCCATCCTGAACCGCAGAAGAATGTTTGAAGACCGGGCAAGATTAGCACGCAAATTTGCACCGGCATCATAGGCAGGGCAATCGAACCTCCTGTCTGGAATGTTATCTTTCTTACCTTCGGTGTGCGACATGACGTAGAAATAATGCTGACCACCAAAAATGATATTACCTCCGTTGTCAAGTAATTTGCTGGTTGGGTTAAACTTCATGTCGCGGCCATTTTCGCCAGCTAGCCATGAATTTTCCCCAAACATTATATTAAGGCGTTCACCCGTTTCAATGTTTATAGCATATCCCGGGAACCAACCCATACCAGTGCTATCAATATAATTCGAATTCTTCATTGGATCTGCACTCTCAACATCAGTTTCTCCATCAACATTAACGGATTTTCCTGCCCTGATAGCAAATTTTTCAACATGCCCGTCAGAAAGGGAAGTGTCAGGACACATTTCGACAACTACGCTCCTTGTCCATTTCGTTTTATCTGGAGTAAATACAATATCTACACTGGCCAGATCAACTGCCCTGGAAAGGACCTTTGATGTATTACCGGTAGAATTATTCATTGCCGGTCCGGCTTCATTTTGTGTATTATAAGCCGTCATAAAGTAAGGGGCAATGGTGCCGTTAAGTATTTTCTCAAAACTACCATCCGGGTCATAGGGTTTATTAGCTGCACCCATATTCCAGTCGTTGTTGATCCCGGATTCAGCCAGATCCTTAACTGTTCCGGATCTGATCCAGTCGAACATAAAACCTCCATCAATATCAGGCACACCAGACAACCACTGCCGCGAACTATCAGCATATTCGATAGACGATTCAATTAAGCCATTATTATTAAGAAGGATACCCCAAACAGGTTTTGGGGTTGCTTCAGCTGTTTTGCCTACCTGGTAAGGGCCACAGTGGAATATTTGCTGAATTGAAACAGAAATTCCAAGTTCGGGGAATGGTTGTTCTCCTTCAGTGAGGAATAGTTCTTCATTGTAATTGGTGATAGTTGTTCTGATAGAAGTACTGGAGTTCTCTCTCGGATATACTATTCCTGTGGCATTATCAATCAACGACCACATGGCTGTTTGTATTGAAGCTGTATCAGATTGAACCTTTATGGTTTCATAGTAAAGCGAATCAAGCCGCAAAGTGTAACTCGCATCTTTCACGTTAAGTGGATCGATAACTTTAATATTGACCGGACCACGACCTTTTTTGTAAGTTGGGTGATAGCATATAGGGTAGTTAGCTGATCCCAATGGGTTTAGGAGGGAGTCGGCAGGCTGCTTGGTCAGGATTTCAGCGATACTTTCATCCGAAAGGTCAATCAATTGTCCGCCATTTCCCTGGCCCTGAATACGCGTAATAACCGGACCATCGCCATATTCTGATGAAATACCGGTAGTGCCTACCGCTAAATGTGGTATTCCCGTATAAACTTCAATGTTCTTACGTCCTGCAAGGAATGTTCTCTTCTGCCCTAAAAGTCCACTGACTCCAGGAACCTGAGAGCCTGCATCATCGGAATATTTCATAAATTGATTAAAACCATATGCAACAGCAAGGAAGTAGTATTGCTTATGGTTTAT
>CAZEDO010000143.1:0-1533 GCA_964511085.1 uncultured Lentimicrobiaceae bacterium | reverse complement strand
GCGTTAGATCCTAATTCATCCGGCGATTTAATACTTGGATCTATTTCCTGATAACTTTCATTAAAGTTGTTTCCGGCATCCGGGGACTTTTTATTGGAAATATATATCACAAGTTCTTTATCTAATTCCTGGATGGTAAGATCAGGAGCATTTGGGCCCTGAATAACCTTGAAGCAGTTATCAAACAGATCCTGACATTTATCGTCAACCACACGCAGCAATTCAACCGAAGCAAAAGGCCCCCCCGAAGCAGCACGTGCCCATGGAATTCCAACAGTAATATAATTCACAGCTCCCGGCTCAAGGGTGAAAGGGCCTGCAGATTGCATAAAGCGCCTGTCCTCAGGAGGATTCCCGGCAGTTTCTTCTGTCCAGTAAACCGGGCCGTTTGGTGGATCGCCTCCTGTACCCCAATTGCAGGGATCAGAATCTCCAGGGAACATGAAGTCGCATGCTGGACCATAACCACCTGCAGCTCCATCATGGGCTTTCCCGCCATAAATCATTCTTGTGCCATCAGCCCAGATACCTCTCAGCAAGTTATAGTAATCAGGAGCATAATCCGGGTCGGAATCATAGTTTCCATTTGAATTTGTGTGAAATACAAAGCGGCGCATTCCATATCGTTCGTCATCCACTATATCATTGGCAAAGTTAACTCCGTTTATACTAACGTCGCAATTGTCACCTGTTTTTGGATTAAACTTAGGGTCGTCCAAACCATTAGGATCCATATAAGGACCCTGAAAAAAATCTACGCCAATAGCAGGTGGCTGATCACCATAAGCCCATGATTGTCCGTTGCCATCAACTGGTTTTCCATTATAACAGTATCCTAAACCACGTTTAACATCGCATCCTACGTAGTCATCTTTAGCTTCACCAAGGTCAGTGTCCACCCACTGGCTGAAGTAGGTATCACGAAGCCTGTAAGTGGAGCGGTTGATTATTTCATAACTATAGAAAGTCATGTTGTTGATTTCATCATTTGTGGCAAATCCAAATGCTTGTCCTCTGATTTCAAGACCGATAGGTGATCCTTTTGTCTCGGTATGAATGTTGCCTTTGTCATTGAATACCCACCATAATGTGGCATCTCCTTTCAAAACCTGGTCAACCAGAATTCCATTCCCTTCAGCAGTAGGCAGGTTGGTATGGCAAAGTTTGTTACTTATGTCGTAATATGGATAATCACCTTTTTCGGGGTCGTATTCCAGGTCACCATCAGCATCAAAGTAGGGAGCAAGGTTATAGCTTTGATTTAAAGATTCATCGCCATGAGCCGGCCAGTTTCTTATGCTTTCAGGGATAACATAGCTTGGGAAGGCATTTTTATTTTCCTGCCAGGCAAGAAAGTCGTCTACCTCACTCCTTGTGATCGGGAAGAGTTTGTCATATTTGGCGCAAGTTGCTTCTGATATTGAAGCAGCACCATTTGTAGTGAGCGGTCCGGGCCAATAATCATTGCCAGATCCTACAGAGCCGCCTGCACCCTGGCGATACCTGAGAGCGGCCAATTTTAGTTGGTCGTTC
>CAZEDO010000142.1:4676-7224 GCA_964511085.1 uncultured Lentimicrobiaceae bacterium | reverse complement strand
TATTAAAATTAAATACCATGAAAATCTATAAAGGTAGAATTGTCGATGTAATAAAAAGCAGAGGGGGAATCCAATTTATTACAACTGGAGTAAAAAAAGCTGACCAGTATAAATACGATGGTCAATATGGCTCAAATGGCACTTACGCTGGCCCAGATCATACCTATCCGGTTATTTACTTAGTTGTTTGCATCTATAATTTTGTTGATAACGAAGCAGATAAAACCGTCTATATTGATGCAAGGGAAGAAATTCTTAATTATTATAAGAGGCAAAAATCTTCAGATGGATTAATAGAAGTAGTAAAATCAAAACTTCAGGGTAAAAAGGTTGAAATTGAAGTGCCTGATTTTATTGAAAATGCAGATTATTATTACAAAGTACTCGGATTACAAACATTATTGACGAAGTGAGACCTTAATGATACGTTTGCAGATATCATATGACTTTTCTTCTTTAATGATTTGTTCATGTCCCAACAAGAAACCATTTCCCGTCATAACCTGATTATCAAGAAACTCCGGAAAAATTCGGCAACTTTTGAAGAAATTGCGGATTCGTTATCCAGGGCATCGGAACTTGAAGAGTATAATTTTAATGTTTCAAAACGGACTTTTCAACGAGACCTCAATGATATCAGAAGCATCTATAAAATAGATATCGTTTATGATCCAGCTTTAAGAGCATACCGTATTGACTCAGAGGGTCAACCTGAGGTGAATGAGCGAATATTGGAAGCATTTGACACTTTTAATGCGTTGAACCTCTCTGACAGGCTTTCCAATCATATTCATTTTGAAAAACGCCGGCCCCAGGGTACTGAAAACCTATATGGACTTCTCCATGCGATAAAAAACCAATTACAAATACAATTTACTTATCAAAAATATTGGGATGAGGAGTTAACGCAACGAATTACTGAACCATATGCATTGAAAGAATTCAGGAATAGATGGTATGTGCTGGTAAATGATCTTAAAGATAATAAGGTTAAGAGTTTTGCATTGGACAGACTTACTGACCTGGAAATCACGAAACGAGGCTTTCAATCAAACAAGGAATTCGATGTCAACGAACATTTCAGATACTGTTTTGGAATTGTCAGTCCGAATGGCCAACTACCACAAGAAGTAATTTTATCGTTCGATCCACATGAAGGGAAATACATTAAATCACTCCCACTGCATGAAACTCAGAAGATTCTGACCGACAGTGATGATGAGTTATTAATCCAACTTAAACTGGTTGTAACCCACGATTTCCTCATGGAGATTTTATCACATGGTGAATATGTGAAAGTCATTAAACCAGCCAACCTGGTTGATGAAGTAAAAAGTGCCTATAAAAATGCATTAAATCTCTATTGAATTGTTGCATGTACTAATTTTGAATGTTCATAAATCCTTCACATCATGGAAAAAATTGATATAGAACTGACTGACCTGATTTCTAATATCAGATATGAATCGCATCATAGTAAATTGGATGATTCACTCTTTGAGCGGTTGGATCAACCTTTGGGAAAACTTGCTTCTTTCTTTGATGTGAATAAGGTTCAAGCGTTTTTAATAGCGAATATGTATTATTTCTTTAACAGTGGTCGGCGGGCAAATATTAACGACCTGAGCAAATACTTTTCATGTGATGTTGAAAAACTACGTGATTATGTAAGTGACATGGATGAACTTGTAGAAAAAGGATTATTCAACAAAAGAAAGTTGCGGATCACGGCCTCAAAATCAGCCCGGTACTCATATGAATTGGAAGAAAGTATAGGATTGGCAATAAGTGTAGGGCACCCTATACCAAGATTTGTTCCATCAAATTATGATGAATTACTGGATGTTTTAGACAGAGTGTATTTCAGCATCGAGGATGAAAGAGAATTTATTCCGTTTTCTATGGATAAATTATTTGGGAAAATGAACAAGATTCTTGTGTCGAATAAGCATATTCCATTCCTCAAGAAAGTGAAAGAGATGGGATTTGCCCAAGCTGATACTTACCTTTTTTTGTATCTATGCAGGGAAATAATTATTGGATACTTTAGAACCGACATCATCAGGACAATAAAATTCATTTATAATTATCCTGCTTTCATTGTGCCTTATGCCAAACAATTGCTGGCTAATGAGAATGAACTATTGAAAAGCGGCTGGATTGAAATTGAAGAATCATCATTATTGCAGGACAGCAAAATAAAACTAAGTAAGAAAGCAATTGAATTCTTACATTCGGAAAATATACCGATGTTTTCATGGAAAGCTAAATCATCTAAGATTATCCCATTTTCACTTGACCAGGCTGAACCGTTTAATGTGCCACTTAAAGATCAGTATTTTGGTAAAGCAAAAAGATGGGCAGTAAAGATTAAATCTCTATCCTTAGAAGAATGTAATTTGTTAGTGAATAATTTCGATTTCACAGAAGAACAGATTGGTATCATTTCATTGAAATGTGAATATCAAATCTCTCTGGGCCGTCCGGCCGCAAACATCCATGAAGTAATAGAGTATTGCAGAAATGAAGCTATTCGATCTGAAAATCG
>CAZEDO010000142.1:0-4576 GCA_964511085.1 uncultured Lentimicrobiaceae bacterium | reverse complement strand
ACATCCATGAAGTAATAGAGTATTGCAGAAATGAAGCTATTCGATCTGAAAATCGATTCAGGAGGTGTGAAAGAAGATTCTAACGGTGAATTTTTCCGAAAAAACAAATCGACGCAATGTCAAAATATGACGTGGTCACGTATTCAAATTCAATCTTAAACTGTAATCATATCTGAAGGTTTAGCTTTATTGAATATACCATCATCGAACTTAACTATTACTTGCTGATTAATAAGATCACCTTTAAGGCAATGAATTATTGCTAAGTTTGAAAGATTATTACCCGATTCAGAAACCGAAAGATTGTAATACACTGGTCGTACAAGATAATAATACTCATCTATGTACGAAGAATACGTTAATCCATTATAAGAAGAAATAGGAGGAGGCTCCATCGGCTTTTCATTTACTATTCTTTCAAGTTGAGAAAGTATGATCAAAGTCACATTATACTCTACGATCAAAGCTTTCAATAATTTTAGATTGTCGGGTGAATATGATATCAATTGATAAAAATCAATAAAAACATACTGCACAGGAACATGAGCCTGGTGCCAGATAAGAATCTTTCTTATATTTTCCACGCTTATTTTACGTAAATCAATAGTGTAGAGATTCCCGATCGACATGAAATAGTGGCTCTTAGCATCCTGCTCGATATTGAACTCATCTAATATTTTAAGCTCAATATTACTTCCAATACTATTCTTGTACTTCTCAAGAATTTGGGTCGCAGATAGCTCGGTGGAAATAACCAAGTGATTCACCGACACATCTGCAGCAATGATGGAAAGCATCAATGAGGTTTTTCCCATCGCTGGTCGTGCTCCTAACACGATTATTTTGCCTTTCCTGGTTGACAGATAATTCAGGATATCAGCAAGAGAAGGAAAACAGGTATCAGAATATTCAACTAAAAATTGATTGATTCTTTGATCAAGATTATGTTTCAAACTACAACACTGTTTATCAATCTTTTGATGCAGTTCCAAAAACTCTTCTGATTGGATATTATAAGTAGGTTTCATAAAATGGGTGTAAAAATTTTTCCAAAGATAATGTACGACTGCGCCAAAGTATGTCTTGAGTATCAATAACCATTGTCTTTTAGGAAGTAATTCAGTATAAGACTTTTGCAAATCAGCCGGCAGCACAAGCAGCTTATCCCTCTGAATTGATCAGCTGACTAACAAAGATTCTTGTATAATCCAACATATAAAAGCCCGTGAAGTATGGCGGCTTGAATATTTATTTACTTTTGCACCCCTGAAGGAACAATAAATTCCTTTATTTTGCATTACTTAATGGAGAGATGGCCGAGTGGTCGAAGGCGCACGCCTGGAAAGTGTGTATACGCCAAAAGTGTATCATGGGTTCGAATCCCATTCTCTCCGCATAGCACAGGAATAATAATGCTCTTGTTATAGGCTATCCAGGAGCCTTTCGGTAAACAAAAGTGGTATGTCGCTAAACAAAGCTTGGTTTTCGAGATTCATGACAGTTTTCGGTTACTTCATGGCAATAACTTACATTGGCCTGGGTGCTATGCTTCTCTGGGCTAATGTTTTCCCAAATGTTCCAAAAAACTTTAAATTCGCTTTTGCATTGTTTTTTATTGCATATGGCCTTTACAGGTTGGTTAAAATGCGGACAAAAGTCGATGAAACTAACGATTAGCGGAGGATTTGTTATGAAACTCATCAAGTATATTCCGGGGTTTTTCGTGTGCGCCATATTGATTTTACTTCTAAACGGATGCAGAAATCCTATGGGTCCGCAGCCCCTTGAAGAAACCCCAACACGAGGAAATATTAGCATCAGCGTTGACGAATCCTTCCAATTGCTGTTGGATACTGAAATTTTCACTTTTCAATCCTTGTATCCGGATGCTAAAATCAAAGCAAATTACAAACCCGAAGCCGATGTGCTGGCTGACCTGATGAACGATTCGGTCCGTACCGTTGTTCTAACCCGTGACCTTACAAAAAACGAAAAGGATCTGTTATTCTCACAGAAATTCCTTGCCCGCACTACGAAAGTGGCCCACGATGCAATTGCCTTAGTTGTAAATCGTGCTAATCCCGACACATTATTATTGATGAGTCAACTGGAAGATATCTTTCGTGGTAAAATCTCAACATGGGGGCAAATAAATTCAAAACCATCAACATCTGCAATCAGCGTGGTTTTTGATAATAATAAATCAGGCAACGTTCGCTATTTTCAGGAGAAGTATTCTTTAAAAGGAAGTTTTCCTGCCAATTTTTTTGCCGTGAATTCCAACAATGAAGTTCTTAACTACGTGCAGAAAACTCCTGGCGCTTTGGGAATTATTAGTGTTAACTGGATCAGCGATAATAATGATAGTGTATCCAACCGATTCCTAAGATCAATTCGTGTAGTAGCTGTTGGAAATGATAAAAGCAGTTGTAGCAAACCCTATCAGGGTTATATAGCCGAAGGTTCTTATCCGCTATGCAGGGATGTTTATATAATAAGCCGTGAAACTTTTGCTGGACTTGGCACAGGCTTTGCTTCATTTGTTGCAGGCGATCAGGGACAACGTATAATCCTGAAATCGGGACTTGTTCCTGCAACAATGCCAATTCGGTTGATTAATGTGAAAAAAGACTAATATTTATAATAGGAGAACGTGTTATGTTACGAACTACAAAGATTACCACTTTAGCCCTGGCAGCAGGTTTAATGATGATGCTTGCCGGACCTTTATCAGCCCAGGATATCAATTCAGCACTGAAGTTAACTTACAAAGAGCAATTTGATGCAGCCGACAACGCCTTCAGTTCATTGATTAAAAGTGAACCGGCCAACGGCAAATATTATTATTATAGCGGCGAAAATCAACTTGCATCTTACTATCTGGATACAGCAAACGTTTCTTTCAAAGAGGTTGCTGTTAAAGCTGTTGAAAGGTTTAATCAGGGAATTTCCGCTTCTCCTAACGAACCGCTCAATTATATTGGACTTGGGAAAGTTGCCTTAATTCAAAAGAATAGGACGCTGGCGCTGGAAAAGTTTGCAAAAGCCGAATCCTTCCTGCCGGTAAAAAAAGAAAAATCGTTGCTTACCAAGCCAGATCAAGCTCAAATTTATGTCCGGCTGGCCGATGCATATGTGCAGGTAGGAAGTAAGGATTCAGCATTGGTATTCGGATATTTGCGGAAAGCTGAAGTTCTGGATAAGAAAAACCCGGATCTCTATCTCGTACGTGGCGATTATTGGATTACAACGCTTAATGACGGAAGCAGGGCAGCTGAAAATTACAAAAAATCCCAGGATCTGGCCCCTCAGTCAGCAAGGGCAAAAGTAAGGCTCGGTGTACTTTATACACGTGTAAGAAGCTGGGAAGACGCACTTTCTTACTACGCTCAGGCACTGGCAATCGACTCAACATTTGCACCAGCTTACCTTGAACTCGGCTTTCTTAATGCAAAAACCAATAAACCAGAGGAATCAAGAAAGTATTTTAAAAAATACCTTGAACTCTCCAAAAGCAATATTGCAGCAAAACGCAGGTACGCAAACATGCTTTTCAAGACTGAAGATTATACGGCTGCAATTGAACAGATAAATCAGATTCAGGCAATGGATTCATTATCTTACAACGATTTGAACCGTGCCCTTGCATACTCCTACTTTGAGCAAAAAGACTACCCAAAAGCAAAGTATTACATCACAAAATTCTTTAAAAATTCGCCTGCCGAGAAGTTATACTCAAAAGATTATGTGTATTATGGACGCATCCTTCTGAAAACAGGGCAGGATTCGCTTGCTGTAACTAAATTAGTTCAGGGTTATCAGATAGACACGATGAATGTTGACCTTTTGAATGAAATTGCTGCCGGCTATAATAAGATGAAGAAATTTGAGAATGCGGCCAAGACATACCAATTAAAAATTGACCGTAAAGTTGCCTCAGGTAATGATTACTATAAAATGGGATTGGCATATTATAATGCTCAGAAATGGATTGAATCTGACTCTGCCCTCTCAAAACTTATCAGGATGAGCCCCGATTTTGAACCGGCTTATATGTGGAAGGCGCGTGTTTATTCAAATCTGGACCCTGATTCCAAAGAAGGTCTTGCAAAACCTTTCTATGAAAAGCTGATTGAAAAAGCAAGTATTGACAGTGTAAAGTATTCGAAGGATCTGATAGAAGCTTACAATTATCTGGGATACTATTATCTTGTGAATAAGAAATATTGCGATTCTCTGGATTTTTGGCAGAAGCTTCTTGCTATTGAGCCTGCTAATGAAAATGCTATAAGCGCTATTAAGGACTTAAAAACAAGATGCCCTAACCATTAAGAAGGTTCTCCGCTTTGCGCCTGAATAAATATACCGGCTATCTGATACTAAACAAATGCTGTCTTCGTTATTATAGTACACGTCAGAGCATTAAACAAGTCAATAAACTTAACGTAAAAATGAGCAAAGTCTTTTTTTTATACAAATAATCTATACCTTTGATCCTTGAATTTTTAATTCAGAAATAAACAAAAACAAATAGAAACATTTATTAATCTTAAATCTTTTTACAATGAGCAAAAAC
>CAZEDO010000141.1:0-7337 GCA_964511085.1 uncultured Lentimicrobiaceae bacterium | reverse complement strand
TAGAAGTGTTATCAAGGTATAGCAAAAACAGGGTTAAACTGATAGTTGAATAAGATTAAAATATACAGGATATTAAAGCGAAAAAGTTTATTGAGAATTTATATTATTTTATAAACAAATAAATTATGAATTGGCGAATCGTACATTAGGAAATTGGCTGTTTTAAGATAACTGCCAGGCATTTGGATAATTGGAAATCGAGGCTCTCACAGGCCTCTTTTTCTTTAACCTAAAAGTGGTACCTTTGCCCCTTATCCTGCCTATGATTTCTATCAATAACCTTTCAGTTCATTTTACAGGAACATACATTTTCGAGAATGTATCCTTCCTCGTCAACGATCGAGACCGCGTGGGGCTGGTTGGGAAAAACGGTGCCGGTAAAACTACGCTTCTGCGTATCATTGCCGGGCTTATGGAACCCGAAACAGGTACCGTAACCAGTCCATCAGGCAGCACCATCGGGTATCTGCCTCAGGAAATGGCTACCGGCTCCCTAAAGAATGTGATGGGGGAAACCCTCGAAGCATTCGCGGAAGCTATTGAATTGAAGAAACAGATTGACCGCATAACTGAAGAGCTAACCCGGCGCACCGACTTTGAGACTGAAGGCTATTATAAACTCATTACAAAGCTAAACGAGTCGAACGACCGGTTCCATATAATCGGTGGCCACCACATGCAGGAGGAAGCGGAAAAGGTACTCTCCGGTCTTGGTTTCCAGCCCGATGAATTTGAAAGGCCGGTGAGCACATTCAGCGGAGGCTGGCAGATGCGCATCGAACTTGCTAAAATACTCCTTCGCCAGCCCGATGTGGTGCTGCTTGATGAGCCTACAAATCACCTTGATATAGAATCCATTCAATGGCTGGAGGAATTTTTGTGCAATTACCGTGGCTCGGTGATCCTGGTTTCTCACGACCGTGCTTTCCTGGATAATGTTACCAACCGCACCATCGAAATTTCACTGGGAAAGATATATGACTACAAAGCTTCCTATTCCGATTATGTGGTTCTGCGCGAGGAACAGATAGAGTTGCAGATGGCATCGTTCAGTAACCAGCAGCGGCAGATTGAACAGATAGAGCGCTTTATCGAGAAATTTCGTTACAAAGCAACAAAATCCAGGCAAGTGCAGTCGAGGATAAAAATGCTGGATAAGATTGATCGCATCGATATTGATGAGATGGATAGTTCGGCAATCCACTTCCGGTTTCCGCCTGCCCCACGCTCAGGTAAAGTGGTGGTTGAAGCGCATAATCTTACAAAGAGTTATGGAGAGAAACTGGTGTTGAAAGGGCTTGAATTCGCCATACTTAAAAATGATTTTGTGGCGTTTGTTGGTCGCAATGGCGAAGGAAAGACAACACTTGCCAGGATGATTATCGGACAATTGCAATATGAGGGTAAACTCACGTTGGGCCATAATGTGGAAATCGGTTATTATGCCCAGAACCAGGCTGAATTGCTCGATCCTGAAAAAACAGTTTTTCAGACGATAGATGATGTGGCAACCGGCGACCTCCGGCCTAAAGTGCGCAATATACTGGGAAGCTTTCTTTTTGGTGGCGAAACGATTGATAAAAAGGTGAAAGTATTGTCGGGTGGCGAGAAATCGCGGCTGGCACTTGCCCGGTTGTTGTTGAAGCCAGTGAGTCTGCTGGTTCTTGATGAGCCTACTAATCATCTTGATATGGTTTCGAAGGATATTCTTAAGAATGCTCTGCTGAAATTTGATGGAACACTTGTTGTTGTATCCCACGATCGTGACTTCCTGCAGGGACTTACGACTAAAGTATTTGAATTCCGCAACCATGTCATCAAACAACATATCGGTGATGTATATGACTATCTTGAAACCCGGAAATTGCAATCGCTGAAGCAACTGGAAGTAAAGAAGACTACCACCAATACACGGGTAGAAACAGAATCAGTATCAGATAATAAAGCTACATACGAAAGGCGCAAACAGCAGGAACGTGAGATCCGCAAAATATCTCAGGCCGTCACCAAATCGGAGGATGCGATAATTCATCTGGAAAATGATATCAAACGTTACGACCAGATGTTGGTTAACCCCGAAGGGCACAAGCAGCGTATAGCAAGCGGCGATCTTTACCGGGAGTATGAACAGATAAAGCATGCCCTTGAAAAGGAAATGGAAAACTGGGGCAAGCTCCATGAGCAGCTCGACCAGATGAATGCCAATAAGGCGTAATTGTCAGGAGTCGAAATTATACCTGGCGCTGCATAAGCGAAGTAGCATAGTGGCGCAAAACAGATGTGTCTTTTTCAGGAAGGCCGGTTTCCTTCAGTTGAATCATCGCTTTATCATAATAACCGCGGATAGCCTGTAAAGTAATTCCTTGAACATCCAATTCGTTATAAATATTTTTGACTTCAATGATTTTAGCTTCCGGGCTACCATCTGAACGGGAAAAATGTTGAAGAAGTGCCGATCGTTGATAGCCGCCAGCTTTTTCAAGAGCAACAAGGTAGAGATAGGTTTTTTTATTGGCTACTATGTCGCCACCGGTCATTTTACCAAAAGTCGATTCATCGCCATAAGCATCCAGCAAATCATCGGTAAGTTGAAAAGCAATTCCGAGGTTTATGCCGCATTCATACAGTTGTTGTGCCACCAGATCAGAAGCTCCGCCTATCATTGCCCCGATTTTAAGGCTTGCAGCCAAAAGCACCGCGGTTTTGAGGCGTATCATTTCGAGGTAATCGCTTAAGGAAACATTATCCAGCGTTTCAAAATTCATGTCCAGTTGCTGTCCTTCACAAACTTCAATGGCTGTCAGGTTAAATATATCCAGCACATTTGCCTGGCATTCCAAAGGTGTCCGGAGCAGATAACGGTTGGCAAGTGCAAACATGGTATCACCGGAAAGTATTGCACGATTGGCATTCCAGCGTTTGTAAACTGTTTCTTTGCCTCGTCTTAGCGGGGCCTGGTCCATGATATCGTCGTGGAGCAACGTGAAATTGTGAAATAATTCGATTCCAATAGCAGCGTTTATTGCCTGTTGAACATCTCCGCCAACCATATCGCAGCCTAAAAGAACAAGCAAAGGGCGCATCCGCTTACCTCCAAGTTCCATGGCATAGCGGATGGGATCATATAATTCAGCTGGTTTACCAAAAGCAGGATTTTCCGAAAAAGCCCGGATCATAATGCCTTGCAAGGTTTCGACAGGGAGCATAACTATTGGTTAAACCACTAACTGTAGAAGATAGTTTCCATAACCGCTTTTTAGAAGGGGTTGGGCAAGTATTTCGAGTTGTTGCGCACCGATGAATCCCATCCGGAAAGCAACTTCTTCAATACATCCAATCTTAAGGCCCTGGCGTTCCTCTATTACCTGAACAAATTGAGATGCCTGCAGTAGCGAGGCAAAGGTACCGGTATCAAGCCAGGCTGTTCCTCGGCTTAGTATCCCTACTTTTAGTTTGCCTTCTTCAAGATAATAGCGGTTAACATCGGTTATCTCATATTCGCCGCGTGGGCTTGGTTTAATATTCCGTGCAACATCCACAACGGAATTGTCGTAGAAATAAAGCCCGGGAACCGCATAATTCGATTTGGGGATTTTAGGCTTTTCCTCAATGGAAATAGCCATGTTTTTATCATCGAACTCAACAACACCATAGCGTTCAGGATCCGAAACGTGGTATGCAAAAACAACACCGCCCTGGGGATCATTGCATTCAAGAAGCAGGTTTTGCAGTCCTGATCCATAAAAAATATTATCACCCAATATGAGAGAGGCTTTGTCCTTGCCAATAAAGTCGGCACCAATAACAAACGCCTGCGCAAGCCCGTTGGGTACTTTTTGTTCGGCATAGCTGAAGGAACACCCCAGAGCGGATCCATCTCCAAGCAGGCGTTCAAAATGCGGAAGATCAAAAGGGGTGCTAATGATAAGAATCTCGCGGATGCCTGCCATCATCAATACAGAAAGGGGGTAATAGATCATTGGCTTGTCATAAATTGGCATCATTTGCTTGCTAAGGGCTAGTGTGAGCGGGTGCAACCTTGTTCCTGAGCCACCTGCCAGTATAATTCCTTTCATAATCGGTTCCTTTTTATTGTTATTGAGCGTGAATAATTACAAGCTGTGTTTGTCTTTATTCTCATTGAAATCAAGAAAATTTTCATCATTCAACTCTTCTTCATCGAATATCTCGATAAGAGGTTCACTCTCAAATGCTTTTGTTACAACATGCCTGTCGAGCGAGAGTAAAAGTGAAGGTAATACCATCACATTAAAAAACATGGCAATGAACAGAGTTGTGGAAATCAGAATACCCAAAGCCTGTGTGCCTCCAAATCCTGAAACAATAAAAACGCTGAATCCCAGCACGAGCACAATTGAAGTATAGATCATACTGAACCCTGCTTCGCGCAAGGCATTAACGGCAGCTATCTTAATATTCCCGTTTTGCACCTTTAGTTCATGCCGGTAACGGCTAAGGTATTGAATGGCATTATCCACAGAAATTCCCAACGCAATACTGAAGACAATAATAGTTGACGGCTTTATCGGGATTCCTGCAAAGCCCATGATAGCTGCTGTAGTAAGCAGCGGAATAATATTTGGCACCATGCTTACCACAATCATCCTTGCTGAGGAAAAGAGCAATGCCATTAGCAGGGAGATAAGAACTATAGCAATAGCAACACTTTCGAAGAGATTACGGATCAGGAATTCAGTTCCACGGGCATATACTACGCTGTTGCCAGTAACCTGTACGTTGTAATCCACAGGGTCAAATATTGAGTCCACCTTTGGACGAATATCTGCTAACAGGCGGTTCATCTCTTTGGTGCCCACATCGGCCATCTGGAAGCTGATACGCGTAAATTGTTTTGTGCTGTCAATAAACGAACGCATAACATTTTTGCGGCCTTCTAACTTCCGGGGGAAATAGGACAGGATAAAGTTTTTTTCCTGGTTATTAGGTAATTCATACCTGTCAGGATTTCCATTGAAATAAGCCTGCTTGGCAAATTTGATAAGTTCAGCTGTGGATATAGGCCGCGAAAATTGCGGATGCATCATCACTGCCTGCTGCAATTCATCAATCTTTTCAACAGTAGCTAAACGCATTACTCCGTTCTTCTTTTTTGTGTCAATAGAAATCTCAAAAGGCATTACACCTCCAAAATTGTGCTCAAAAAATTTAAGGTCAACATAAATCGGATCATCGTGCTGCAGGTCGTCCACAACTTTACCGGATGTTTTCATCATACTTAAACCAAAAGCACCTACAAGAAGGAAAGCCCCTGCTATGATATAAATCAGTTGCCGGCGATTGTTGATCATATAAATGATCCTTTCGAGTATTTTGCCAAAGAAAACGTTGTCAAGGTGCTTGACGTGTTTCGGCTTAGGTGGGTCGATATAGCTGAAAATAATGGGAAGTAGGGTAATACACAGGACATATTCCAACATAATGTTGAGAGAAGTAATAACCCCAAACTCACGGAGCATCTGGTTCGAAACCAGGATAAATGCGGCAAATCCGGTGGCTGTGGCAGCATTTGTCATCAGCGAGGCAAAGCCAATGCGTTGAACAACCCGCGATAGTGCTTTAACTTTATTGCCATGGCTCCGGTATTCCCAATGGTATTTATTCAGGATGTAGATGCAGTTCTCTATTGCAATAATAACTATCAGCGAAGGAATAACGCCTGTAAGTATCGTTATTTTATATCCGAAAATGGCGGTAGTTCCCAGCACCCATATTATACTTATTGCCACAACTACCAATGAACTCAATACTACTTTGAATGACCTGAAGAACAGGAACAGGATAAATGCAGCGATGGCAATAGAAAGGATGATGAACAAATAGAGTTCATTCTTCACTTTTTGAGTTGTAACAGTACGTATATAGGGCAATCCTGAATAATGCATTGTCAACCCCTGTTTAATCCGATACTGTTCAACAGATGTCTTAATCTGGTTCACAAGAGCAATACGGCTTTTGTCATTCAGTTTTTTCCGGTCGAGTGTAACCGCCATCAGGCATGCATTGGTTTTAGTATTATAAAGGAAGCCTTCGTAAAACCTGAGTGAAAGCAGTACATTTTTGAGACTGTCAACTTCGGACTGGGTTGCAGGTCGTTTTTTTACAACACCAGAAAACTGAAATTGCCGGAGGCTGTCATTTTTCATCAGGTTTACAGCACGGGTGAGGCTTACAACTTCCTCAATGCCATCAATTTTGCGGATTGCATTGCCAAGGTCAAACCATGCATTGAATTCGTCCAACCTGAAGATGTTGGGATTTATCGTACCTATTACCAGTACATTGCCATCTTCCCCGAAGCGTTGTTTGAAAATGTCGTATTGAACACTCAGCGAATCATCCTGAGGCAACATCTTCACCATTTCGTAAGATAGTTTTACCCGAAAGGCCATGTAAGCCATCACCACAGTAATCAGCCCAATGCCAATAAGAATTCCCAAACGATTACGCAGGATAAGCCTGACTAAAATATTCCACATCTTTTATACTGGTAATAGTAATGTAAACTAATTGATAATCAGATTTTCAATACCCGACAGGTGAAAAAAAAATTGAGTGCCGAAATTAAGATAATAATCAGTACGAAATATTGCTACACACTAAAAATAGAGAGAGTAAACTCCTGAAAAGAGACCTGAAATATGGCAATTCATAATACAAGAAAACAGGTTTTGGTTTCTAATAGTGATTAGCAGTAAGAGGTTTGTTACTTTTTTCTGGAAATGCGTTCCAAAAAAACATTCAATAATCCGGTGAGGAAAGAAGGAGCTTTAGCTTTTAGTTGCTCGCTTGCAATATCAACTAAATAGGCTGATAGTGAAACAAAAGATAACTTCTTCCTGATTTGAATTAAGTTGAACTCAATGGCATATTTCTGAATACCTATTTTGCGGTGAAATTTCTGTTTCTCGCGTTGTATATCTTTGAGATTGCGGATTTTAGTCTTCATCTTCGTTGTTTTCAGTGTCTTCAAAAACAATATCATTTAAAGTCCGAATTATTGGATTAAGAACCAGCGTTTTGCGCTTGGCCCATAGGAACAGCACAATAACAAGAAAAAACAGACCCATAATCAGGAAGCCCAATGCCATGTTGTTGAGTAAACTGCCGATAAAAATGGCAGCCGATAGCGACAGAAAGAGTACAAAAAGCATACCCACAAGCATAACCAAAGTTGTGGAAATAATGAGCGAAACCACTTTGGATAAACGTTCCAGAAGTGATAACTTAAAAAGTTTCAGGTTCGCTTCTATATAGGTTTTTGAAGCATCAACCACTTCCGAAATATTATCGGCAAT
>CAZEDO010000140.1:0-7436 GCA_964511085.1 uncultured Lentimicrobiaceae bacterium | reverse complement strand
TCCTCCCGCGTGATACCAAGTTTCTGCCGGAGTCGTGTTCGCGCGACCCCGATACTGTTATCGCTCTGGTATGTAAGAGAGGAAATGTCCTTTGTGCTCATGTTGAGACGGAGAAATGCGCAAAGTTTTAACTCATTTGGTGTCAGGTCAGGAAATTTATCGATAAGGTTCCTGTAGAAATCCTTATGAACATTCTGAAACCGTATTTCAAACTCTTTCATGCTGCCGGATCCTGTTCCCTGCTGGAGTTCATGAATGATCGACCTGATAATTTTGAAGTTGTGCGAATCTTCTTCTATCCGGAGGTTTTGTAATTTTTCGGCAATCCATACTACCTGTTCGTTCATCTTATTAAGATACATAACGTTGGTAGTCATTTCCTTGTTCTGGAACTCAAGTTTTGCATCCAGGGCTGTTTTTTCAAGCTCAGTCTTTTTCTTCTTTTCTTTTTCCAGCCTGAACTTCATGTAAAGTAATAAAACTATAGCCAGGCATATGATACCGCCGATAATAGAAACAATGATAATGTTTTTTCTTTTTAACCTTTCAATGTTCAGTTTCTGTTCGCTGTCCTTTTGCTTTTTTTCAAAATCATTACGGATCTCTGTAAGTTTAAATGTATTAATTGAGGTTGCTTTTGAAAGGCTGTCGGATTTCAGGTGAAATATCTTGTAATAAAACAGGGCTGAGTCCTGGTTTTTATGCCTTTCATGCAGGATGCTGAGTTTTTCAGCAATCCGGCTCAGGGTTTTCGGTTGATCTAGCTTAATGGAAATGCTGTATGCTTTTTTCAGGTACATCATTGCTTCCTGCATACGACCTGCTTCCATGTATACACCGCCGATATCTGCATAAAATTGTGAAAGTGCATAATCCCTCGGTCCCTTCCAACTTTTATCCTCTTTATTCAAAAGGATAAGACACTGATTTACAAGGGCCAGGGCTTGCTGGTGATGTCCCTGCTTGCTTTCGATCTGGCTCATAAGCACCATGGCAACCGATTCCTGCATAGTTGCGTGTGCCTTTTCAAAGATGGACTTTGCCTTCATGGTATAGTTCATCGCCATTTCAATGTTTCCCAGGTCTAAATAGATATAGCCCAAATAGACAAAGGGAGTGGCTGGTCCAACTGAATCACCGGCTTCCTTATAGTATTTTATGGACTTCCGGAAGTATTCAAGTGAGGCCTGCCTGTCAACTGATTCCAGGAAAACAATGCCCATTGACATATTCAGCTTAGCAAGAGGACTTGTCATGTGTTTTTCTTCTGCGAGCTTGATCCCTTCCAGGTACTGGCTTATAGCTTCCGGTAAATTGTTCATTTGTTGTAATACATAGCCCATCAACTGTTTCACTCTTAAATAATTCTCTGTTTGATTGGCCTTGCTGAACGAGACCTGGGCCAGTTTATAGTAATGCAGTGCCTCGTCAAGCCTGTTTTGAAGCATGGCATAACTTCCCAGGGCAGAATAAACATCGCCCAAAGGCTCTGAAAGTTTCAGGTTCCTGGCCAGGTTAAGAGCCTTTTTGAGACAGATTTCAGCAGAATCTGAATTCCCCCCATTGTAGGTTTTCGAGAGGGCAATATATAATCTCACCTGTTCGGCCGCATCATTGGTTTTAAACAAGGCTTTACGAAGACTGTCGGCGGAAGCAGCCGGGGCTTTGCTTGAGATACACAATGTGAGACCGATCAAAGCCGGTAACAAAATCCGATGTTTTAAAATCCAGATCATACTGACAAAGTTATGAAATTTTTTTTTAATTGTCCGGTGAAATTTACAGGGACCCTTTAATCGGTTTGTGTTTAATACAGAACATGCTCGTTTCATATGGATACTTTAATACCTAAAAGCAGAGGCCATAATTTCCTTTTCTGACCTTGAGATACCAATATTATGAGCTACTAACCGCCAGCCACTTACTACTGTTTTAACCTGCATAAGAATTGTTTCCATATCTGAATCTGTAAGTTGAAAATATTCCCCTACACTTTTAGCAAGTTCAAAATCCAAAGCATTATTATCTGAATCAATATTCAAGGCCAAACCGTCTTTTTCAATTGAGGGATTCATATCAAATGCAGGAGAAAGTTTCCAACCATGTTTTGTTAGAATAAAACCATGATTTCTTAGGTGGTCATCTGTGTTTGAAATAGCAATGTTAAAGACAATTCTTTTCCACAATTGATGCAGATCATTTTTGTTTTGAGAACCCGAATATTGTATAAATTCAGCAATGTCCAAATAACTGGCAGGTTTTTCTTTTATGGTTTCTTCATTATTTCCTGTCATTGTCATTGCACTGGCAAAATGTATCCTTTCCTGCTTCAGTCTGTCAAATCTCTTTGTGAAAAAAGTATGATAATTACCTGAAATTTTCTCAATTCTTGAAAGAGACATTTCTATCCCGGCTGATAAAGCTAGTTTATAAGCCAAAAATTCCCATGCGGCTTTATCAATTGTATCTCTATTTGATGGAAATTTTGCAATCCATAAATCGCCGTGTTCGTCTCTAACATTCGATTTTGGTCTTGCTCCACCTAAGGATGAACCAGGGGCCAATAATAGTGCAAGCCACTTTTTTACTACTTCGCTATCCTCATCAGATTCCATAATTTCAGCAGCATGTTGCAATTCTCTGATGTTGCCAATGGGTGGGGTTGTTGTATTTTGATTATTATCCAAAAATGGGCCTTCAGAATCAAGTTTAAATCGTAAGGCACCCATTCGGCACTCATCAAATACTCCTAACAAATAATCTATCTCATATAAATTGGGTGCAGGTTTACCTTCTTCTTGAGCATTCAGAACTGAACGTCTTTTCATTAAAGTTCTGCCCCATGTATCGGGCATCGAATCGAAGAATACTCCAAAATTTTCTTTACTGTCTGGATATTGCTGTCCTTTATACCAGCCAATATCAGGGTCTAATACTATTTGTTCAGTTGATTCAATCCAATCATGTGAGTATTCGAAACTAAATGCCTTTTTACCTTTAGCTTGTTGGGCACTGAGCACACCTATGAGTTTAGGTCCCTTCATTCCTAACCAATCGGCATATACCAAAATATCAGTCTTTGTAGTTGACATATCTATTTCCCCCCGATTAAACTTAGGTCTTGAAGTTTTCTGCCTAAGGTATCATCAGCAGCCAATTTCAAAAAATCATCCTGTAATCCTAATACTCTAAGAGTATTAAAATAGGCCGCCATTGAAACACTCCCATTACCTTTTTCAATCTGGTATAAAGTGCTTCTGTCAATTCCAGCACGTTCACTTACTTGTATTGTGGTAAGTTTCCGACGCTTTCTAGCTAGTTTGATATTTTCTCCTACTTGTTCCAGCACCTTTTGGTGCTTTGGGAACAATACTTGTTTTTTTGTACTCATCTTATTGTGTTGAATATTATCCGCAAAAATAGACATAATGTTGAAAATATACAACACTTGTTCAATAGAAGATAATTCTTAATGGAATTTTTTTCTATTTTCCCAAACAGTCATACGCTGTGATACCCAATTTATAAAAGACAAATAAGAGACAATTATTATTTTTCGTCAGGAGAGAATAGTTCTGACCAATCATACTATTTGAAAATAATACAACTTCAACCTTCATATTTCTTATCTTTTAGTGGTTCTACACAATATTTTTATCAGGAATTGACAATAAAGAATCCAGTGCTGAGGTATCTTTGATTATATTTGGCGAAAATGGCATCCTAATAATATGAGACGTTTCTTTTTCCTGTGGTCACTGGTTTTATTCTACTTCATTTCTGCAGTTGGTCAGCAAACTACTATCGATTCTCTTGAAAAATCTTTAAAAGTATCCGCTGATGACATCAGTAAAGTGAACATTCTTAATAAACCGGTAACAATACAATCCGAAAGTCAATCCAATAAAGTTACCTCTAAGCCTTACGCCCGGTATTGGTGGTTTGCCTCTATGATCAAAGAAGAAGATGTGAAATACAACCTCGACTGGCTCAAATCTCACGGTTTTGGTGGTGTTGAGGTGGCCTGGGTTTACCCATTAAATAGATTTAATAAAAACGACACCTCTTACACACCACGTCAGGAATGGCTTAGTCCACAATGGACTGAAATCGTTAATTTTACAAAGAAATATGCAGATTCAATAGGCTTGGTATGCGACCTGACTTATGGCACATTGTGGCCCTTTGGCGATACTAAAGTTACGTTTGGGCAAGCTACACAGAAATACGGAGATACTAAATGGCGGCAAGAGATTACACGGTCATGGGAGTATCCAAAATCGGGCTATGTAATAGACCACTTGTCTCAAAAAAACTACCAACCTTATTTCGACAGACTTCTAAAAGCATTCCCAAGACCGAAAATAAATCTTGCAACATCTTATTTTATTGACAGTTGGGAGGTAGAAACGGAAAAGCTATGGTGCGATGGATTTGATACAGATTTTAAGCAAAAATTTGGCTATGATATTGTTCCCTGCATGGATTCAATCTATGCACCCCGCAACAGTAGTTATCTTTATGATTATATGAGTTTGGTTTCTGATAAAGTCCTTAAGTTTTATAGTGATTATGATTCGACTCTAAACTCCGTTGGAGTACTTTCACGAGGACAGGTTTCCGGTGCGCCTTGCGATTTAATCTCCGGATATGCTTTATTAGATATCCCCGAAGGCGAGTCGATGCTTTTCGAACCTGAGTTTTGTTCTATTCCAGCGTCGGCAGCATTATTGTCAGGCAAAAACATCGTTACCTCAGAAACTTTCACTTGTCTTTACGGCTGGCCTCGCGATTACATTCGTAAAGAACAGACCGCCGATTTGAAATTAGTTGCCGATGCACTTCTGGCTAACGGCATAAACCAATTTATCTGGCATGGTAAAGCACATAATCCAAAAGATCAAGATACTGTCAGTTTTTACGCCACCACTCATATAGGCGACAATAGCACTTTAGCTCCTGAAATAGCTCCCTTTAATAAGTATTTGGAAACAGCTTCAGGCTATATGAAAAAAGGAAGCACTTATTCCGACATAGCAGTTTATCTGCCAACTGAAGATGCCTGGACTGCAGGAGTGATGCCAAAAGAGAAGCAAATTATTTGGACCTGGGGATATTACGAAATGCGGTATGTGTATTTCCCGGAAGAGTTAGATGGATACAACCCTACCTGGATAAACCGTGAGTTCCTGGAAAAATCAAGTTTTGCTAACGGTATTTTAGAAGTGGGCAACGCGAATTATAAGGCATTATACATAAAGGCTGAATACCTTGATTACAAAGCAATCAAGCGGATTCTAAAACTTGGAGAAGCAGGTTTGACTATCATTTTGAAAAACGACCCCAAAGAACCGGGAGCAGTTTCTCATCCCGACTATTCAAACCTGGTCGTACAACTTAAAAAACTGAAAAATGTAACTACCGAAATTCCGAAAAACCTTAGTCCTTTTATTTCAGGAAGCAAAGCGCTTCGTCATTGGTGCAGAATAGACGATGAAAGCCTTTACATTTTCTTTCCTAACCCCAAAGCAGACAGGCTCAAATTCCCGATGGAGTTCGGCCAGGCTTTGGAAACAGAAAATAAAACACTGAATGTAAAATTAAATTATGATAAGAAAATTTACAATTTGGAACTTGTTTTTGAGCCTTATCAATCTTTGATGTACAAAATTGAACAGGAGAAAATAGAAAAAATCAATATTGAGTTTATTCCTAAGACTCCTATCGTCCAAAAAAGACCAGACAATTATGTAGCACCTTGGTTGGTAAAATGAAAAATCACTCACGTCGACCAATCTTCACCGGAGCAACCTGACCGCCCTTGACCATTGATTGTTAAACAAACCCTCTTATGCGCAAAAACTTGCCGAAACAATTGATCTGGCAATGAGTACCGGCTTACCGGCAAATTCCGAGATAAGTTATTCCAGCATCGAAAAACTGAAACAATTATTGTACATCCTTGCTCAAAGTGTGCCTTTCCAACCCAATGTAAGTAAACTCGCTGAAAGGATCGGAGTTTCGCGCAACACACTCGTGCTATTTTTCAAATACCTTAAGGACCTAAGGATTATTAAAAGGGTTTTTGCATCCACTCAAGGTATTGGATTGCTTCAGAAACCTGATAAGATACTCATGCACCATCCCAACCTGCAATTTGCTCTCGCTGATGTTGATGCTAATATAGGAAGCAGCAGGGAAAGCTTTTTTGTTAACCAGGCAGGATATCAAAATGACGTTTATTATACGAAGCATGGAGACTTTTTGGTCAATGGGTCCACTTATGAAATAGGAGGTCGAAATAAAAATTACAGACAGATTCAGGATATTGCCGGGGCATAAATGTTGCGGATGATCTGGAGATTGGAATAAACAACAGGCTGCCCCTTTGGACCTTCGGATTTCTTTATTAGCATCCTTCACAAATAGAATGAGGGGAAGCAGCAAGAAGAGCCAGGATGAATTCTTCCAGATTCATCCTGGCGATATTGATCATCTGAAAACAGATAATACCAAGTATTGAAAGAAAAACGATCAGCCTCGGTTTCATTGCGTTTTGAACAGTTTGAGAAGACACTCCAGACTCCCGTGAAACTAATAATTTGATCCCAGTTTCAGTATAAATGTAAACAATGGTTTTCTAATGTTGAATAGCTGGTAAAACAAAACGGTTCCAACACCTTTGTTGGAACCGTCGAATCAAACTATTTAACCTAACCAAATTTTAATTACTTTCAAATATACTTCGTATTACTTCGACATAGCTCTGTAACGAATACACAGTATTAATTAAGGGGTTTGAGCGCCGGCAGCCAGATTTGCATCGTTTTCAATAACCGACATGTCGCCGCCATCAATAATACCATCTCCGTTGCAATCATCTGCCAGATACCCTGAAGCGGCAATATTTGCATCGTTTTCAACAACTGACATGTCACCGCCGTCAACAATACTATCCTGGTTCACATCGCCACCATAAATTGCATAGCCGTTATCAGACATGAGCAAGAGGTTTCCCCCAAACACATCAGCAGGTGCGCCGAAAGATTGGCTGATAGTGCTGCCTGCAAATGATACAGCTGTTGCACTTACTGTCTCAATGCTGTTGCGGTGCTTGATAGTGATGTAATACGATCCGTTTTTCTCTGCAGGTATAGTTACCGTGGCTGCTCCGGTTGTACTGAGTGCCACATCTGCTGAATAAGCGATTGTAATATAGTCGGCTGCAGTATGCAACTCAACCGTGATATGATCGGCAACACCGGCTGGCCAGTGTGCGCCATTTTCGTCAAACGCCTGGTTCTGGTTACCACCACCTGCATACAATCCTTCAAGTAATACACCGGTAAGGTTGATTGTTTTGGTTGCTGAAGTAATGTTTAGCACTCCCGAAACATTCGTTGTTCCATCCCAGAATCCACCGTTTGTACCACTGA
>CAZEDO010000139.1:0-7455 GCA_964511085.1 uncultured Lentimicrobiaceae bacterium | reverse complement strand
ATTTATCATTGGCATTTTAATATCGAGCAAGATAAGTGCAGGTTTTCCGGGCGGGCGATTTGCAAATATTTCCCTTCCATATAAATAATCGAGTGCTTCTTTGCCATCTTCTGCAATAATAATTTCGTTGGCAGGATGTGAATCTCTAAGCGCTGATGTAACAAGTTCAACATCATTGGGACTGTCGTCAATTAACATGATTTTTTTAGCTGTTGTCATTATTGATGGTTTAAAGTTCCGATGCCGTGAATGCCGGAAGTTCATTAAGTAAATCAGGCGCCATATACTTCAGGCGCTTTTTTCCATTGGTAAACTGAAATAAAAAGTTGCCCCTTTTTCCTTTTCCCCTTCAGCCCAGCACTGTCCTCCATGCCGCATGATAATACGGTTAATGTTCGCCAGGCCTATTCCAATACCTCCAAAATCTTTTTGTTTGTGAAGGCGCTGAAACAAAGCAAACAGCTTTTTGGAATATTTCATGTCGAATCCGGCACCATTGTCTTTAATAAAAAAATTAGTCTTGTCGTTTTCAACAAAACTTCCTATTTCTATTATGGCTTTCTCCTTTTTGCCAGTGTACTTTATAGCATTTGAAATGAGATTAATCCATACCTGGCGTATCAGGTGAAGATCAGCATATGTTTCAGGAAGCGGGCCTATTTTCATTTCAATGCCCCTCGCCCGGATATCCTCTGTAAAGAGCTTTAAGCCCTGGTCTATAATTTCTAACGTATTATTATTTGTTTTCTTCAGTTCCAAACGGTTAAGCCGTGAAAAAGCAAGAAGTGCATCAATAAGTGCTCCCATATCTTCGGCTGACTTCGAAACAACCGCCAGGTAACCAAGGTCTTCCTCTGTTAACTGAGTTGAATTATGTTCGAGAAAGAGGCTGATGAACCCGTTGATATGCCTTAAGGGAGCGCGCAAATCGTGAGAAACGGAATAGGAGAATGTTTCCAACTCTTTGTTAGCAGCTTCATATTGGGCGGTACGCTCGGTAACCCGCTCTTCCAGATCGGAGGCATGAAGCCTGATCTCTTTCAGTAAACTGGCTTTTTCAAGTGCAATGGTGATCTGGCTTGCTATTTCAGTGGTAATATCAATTTCTTCCTGGGTAATGGTTCTGGGATTTTCCCATCCGATATTCACTATACCAAATAATTCCTTCGCCGAAAGAAGCGGAACTCTAAGGAAGGACTGTATTCCTTTGACGTTAGCAATGTCGGCTGTGGCTGAAGTTGAATTTACTTTTAATATATCCTCAATTTTCTCAATTTTACATTGAATGGGCTTTTTCAAATATGAAATTATTTCTTCTGTCATGTTCTTTGTTTCATGCACAATTTGCTTCCCTTCTGCATCTGACTCAAATACCTGCAACTGTTTATTCACCTGGTCGAAGATGCTGATGCTTGCCTTTTTGCTTTGAAGCAGTTTCCATAGATGTTCAAGTGATTTTTCGGCTATTTTGTCAGTTGAATCAACTGAGGCCAGAATGGTTGCATCAAGAGCGTGCAGGATCTTCAGGCGATCGGCAGTCCGATTCAAATTTTCCATGGCCTTTTTTTGTTCTGTAATATCCTGCACAGTTCCCATAAGCTCTGTCATCTGTCCATCTATGTTAAAATTAGCCCTGCCATGTGCAATCACATTTCGTATGGTACCGTCGGGGCGGATTAACTCGAGTTCAACCTTGTAATCCTCTCCTGTAATCAAAGCATTTTTAACAGTTTCACTTATGAGATTACTGCTACGCGGCGTAAAAATGGTTGAGTGTTCTGCAAATGAAGGTGCCGGAAACTTTGGGTCGAGTCCAGCAATTTGATAAAGTTCCTCTGACCAGGTAACGTGATCGAAGTTTGGATCACAGCTCCAGACACCAAGATGCGCCAATTTCTGTGCTTCTTTTAGCAACAACCGACTCTCCTTAAGTTTATTTTCATTTTGCTTACGTTCTATCGAATAAAGAATGGATTTTCCAAGAATAGAAGGACTCAGACTTTGTTTTGAGTTGTAATCCTGCGCGCCTCTACTAATCATTTTTAGCGCCAGCTCTTCATCTTCATTTCCGGTGATAAGAACAACCGGAACTTCCTTGCAACAGCATAAAACTTTTTCAAGTGCTTGTTGTCCTGTGCCGTCAGGTAAATTAAGATCAAGCAAAATAAGGTTGAAGCTGTATTTTTGAATTAGTTCACAACCTTCCTTTATGGTTTCCGCTGAGGTAAGAATAGATTTGAAGTGGATAATATCCTTAAGCATCTCGCTCATTAACCTTGCATCGGCAGGATTATCCTCAATTAAAAGAATGTTCAGAGTATTCATACGTTAATAATTTTAATTTTAGTGGTCGCATGGAATGCCCATAATTAACATTCCCGGTTTGTACGAACTTGTTCCTATGGGCATTTCATCCTTTAATTATAGATTGGGGAGTTTTACTATTGTGAGCCAAAAATCTTCAATGGATTTAATCACCTCCATAAATTTATACAGGTCAAGCGGTTTGGTGATAAAACAGTTAGCATGAAGATTGTATGCTTTAAGAATATCCTGCTCGGCCGACGAAATGGTTAAGACAACAACAGGTATCCGTTTAAGGTTTTCATCCTCCTTAATTTCGGCGAGTACCTGGCGTCCATCCTTTTTCGGGAGGTTAAGGTCAAGCAGGATCAGGTCAGGTGAGGGAACATCTTTATATTCATTTCTTTTAAACAGAAAATCAGTGGCTGCCACGCCATCACTTACGATGAAAAGCTTGTTTTTTACCTTGCTTTCCTTTAATGCTTCTGTTGCTAGCCGGGCATCGCCCTCGCTATCTTCAACTAAAAGGATATCTATAATTTTTAAATTCTCCATAGTTTTTATGATTAGATAAATGACTAAATAAATTGCTGTATTACGTATTCAATGAACTTAAAGTAAAATAGAATGTTGTTCCTTCGTTTTCTTTCGAATCAAACCATATTTCACCTCCATGCCTTTCGATAATTCGTTTACATATGGACAGGCCAATGCCGGTACCTGGAAATTCTCTTTTCGAATGCAGGCGTTGAAAAATAGTGAAAACCCTTTCGTGGTATTGCATATCGATACCAATACCATTATCTCTGACTGCAAATTCATAGAAATCGTTTTTCTTTTTACATGAAATATGAATTTTGGGCATTTCAGATTTCTTGCTAAACTTCAACGCGTTCTGGATCAGGTTTTGAAAAACCCGTGAAATCTGCGATTCATCCGCTTTCACTCCGGGAAGATCATCATTGGTAATGGATGCGGAAGTTTCATTGATAAGATCCTTCATGGTCAATATGGTTTGCTTAAGTAATTTCGATGTATCAATAAGCGCATACTCTTTCCCCTGCATAGTTATTCTTGAATAATCGAGCAGGTCGTTAATTAGTTTCTGCATGCGGGAAGAGCCATCTACAGCATATTGAATAAAGTCGTTCGCGTCCTGATCCAGTTTATCTTTATATCTATTTGCGAGCAGCTGGGTATAGCTCGAAACCATCCGGAGCGGTTCCTGTAAATCGTGCGAAGCCACGTAGGCGAATTGTTCGAGTTCCTTGTTGGAATTTTCAAGTGCTTTGTTGGTAATCATTAATTCTTCTGCCAATAAAGATTTCGCTTTGTGATAGCGATTAGTATTCTGTTTCGAAATAAATCCGATAACTCCTCCAAACCCAAACACAAGTATAATAATGGAAATTGCGAGTGTCCATTGTTTTTCCCTTAAAGGAGCATAAACTTCCGAAATATCCATCTTTGAAACGATAAACCAGGGGGTATTTGGAATAGATCTCACATACGCGATCACCTGAACTCCCCGATAATCCATTCCTTCTACTATCCCGGTCTTGCCAAGCACAGCTTTTACTCCGGGTAAAGCTGTTTTTTCTAGTGAGATGCGCAGATCCAATGCAGCTTTCTTTTGAAATTTCAGCCTATTTAAAAATACGGCGTTATGCCCTTCACGTATTAGTATTAATGTCTCGGCTGATTTACTCGGTATAGGCCAATTATTTATCAACGGATAAAGATAAAGTTCCGGGTCTATCCTCATCAGCATTGAACCAACAAGCTGATTGTTATTTATTTTGTCATGCAAGGGAATTATAATATTCAGAAATATTCTTTGATCCGACTCCTGCTTGTAGAAATCTTCAAAATATACTTTATCCGTTATCAGTGAGTCAATTGCAATTTGAGATATATAAATATTGCTCCCGGTATATTTTTCAGGCAAAGCTATTCTCAGTTTGAATTGTGGATCTAATAGAAAGATCCCGTCATAATCATAGCTTGACTGAACTTTCTCCATCCAGGCATGAATTCTTTTCTTAGTGTCATTATCGTTTTTGTTTTTAAAATAGTATTTGACACGGTCAGTAAACTCTTCATTGTTATAAAAAATATTCCCGTCTCCCAGCCGCTCTTTCCGCCATCTTATTATCTCCCCTACTTTTAAGTTTGCAACAGCCGTAAGTTGATTTTCGACTTCTTTCTGGTAGTGTTCTTCGAAATTTCTAAACTATATAAATCCAAGAAAAACAACCAGTGCTGTTAGTGAAATAAATAGAATAAAAAGAAAGTAACCTTGACGATTGCCTTCTTTGGAATCCGTTTTCATGTATGTGATTTTCTGCCCGTTAGTATTCGTATAAATGATGGTTAAGTATGTTCTTTGGCCCGAGTGTTTATTAGATACTGAAGCATGTCCTGTCAATTGATTGAATCTGGCAAATCTTATTTGTTTTTCAGCCTTTCCAACATGATTGAAGAGGTTGCGAACCTGATGTTACATGATATTATCCTGGTTTTATCATAATAACAGTAGCTTATGCATATTTTGCCCGCCCATATTATTCCCTTTTTATGTAAAAAGATGTTGTTTTCAAAAAAGAATATAAAGGTAAAGTTGGGAACAGGAAATGTTTGTAGCGTAAATAATTGTTATGGTGTAGTAGATTCATGACATACCTGTAGTTAAAAGAACTACAATCTTTAATCTTGATAATTGCTTTTCCGCAATCAACTGATTACAGGAAAGCTGCTAAGTAGCTGTATTCCAGATTAGGTGTCCGTTGGTTGCCCGAAAAATACATTTTTCATTAAGAGGATTGAAGCGAGGCTGTTTTTGTGTGGCCGGTCATTGTTAAATACCTACTGCATGTAAAAGCAGACCAGGGAAAGAATGAAAAACCAGCAGATAAATTGCATTGAGAAAAAAGTGCCCGAAGGTCTTCTGTAGGAGAATATTGAAAAGCAGTTTACCGGTATAACATTTAGGAAGGAAGCACATCTGCCATTTAAGCTCCTATTTGTACTTAAAAAGAAAAAACGAATTATAAATTATTGATTTACAATTCGTTATAGAGCCACTAAGGGGACTCGAACCCCCGACCTGCGCATTACGAATGCGCTGCTCTACCAGCTGAGCTAAAGTGGCAACATTCTTACTTTCTAAAAGTTGGAATATCGTCAGTCAGAAAAGAAAAGTCGGGATGAGAGGATTCGAACCTCCGGCCTCTTCGTCCCGAACGAAGCACGCTACCAGGCTGCGCTACATCCCGATTAACCTTTCAATGAAAAAAGGAAGGAGTTACTAAGTTTGTATTTCCTTCCATTTTGTCTCCCCGACAGGATTCGAACCTGTGACCCATTGATTAAGAGTCAATTGCTCTACCAGCTGAGCTACGGAGAGTTTAAGGGCTGCAAAAGTAACAAATCTTTACACAAATGAAGAGCAAACCTCAATTATTTTCGAAACTCACGGCATACTTCCTAAGGGTAAATCATTACTTTTGTGTTGTTTCCGATTCAATTTGAGTAATTACTTCCTGAATTAAAAAGAAGAAAATACCACGGAGACATGGAGAGCACTGAGATGCACGGATGTCTTAGTATATTGAGGCATTGATGGAATTGACCAGAGTATATGATAGCCGGCAGTTTGTTAAAAGAGTTTTTTTTCAATTCTCTATGATCTCAGTGTCTCCGTGGTGAGTTTATAAAAAGTAACGATGGAGAATCAACATGAAAGCCGCTCAGCATTGAAAGTGCAGCAAGGGATAGTTCAGCCGGAATCCGTAAACATTCAGGCTGTAAAACGCCTTACACATTCAAAAAGAGGTATGTTGAAACCGGAGGAATACCTTGAAGGAATATTAAGTGGCAACCGCACTATTCTAAGCAAAGCAATTACACTTATAGAAAGTTCTCTGCCTGCCCATCAACAGTTGGCCCAGGAAGTAATTGCAATTTGCCTGCCATATTCAGGTAAATCAATAAGGATAGGAATAACGGGAGTTCCCGGAGCAGGGAAAAGCACGTTTATCGAAGCTTTAGGAATACAACTTACAAAAGCGGGAAGGAAGCTTGCTGTGCTGGCAATTGATCCCAGCAGCACCCGGAGCAAAGGAAGTATCCTGGGCGACAAAACGCGCATGGAAGCTTTATCTGTTGATCCATCGGCTTTCATAAGGCCTTCGCCTTCGGCTGGCTCACTTGGTGGGGTTGCAAGAAAGACCCGTGAAACTATCGTTTTGTGCGAGGCGGCCGGATTTGATACAATCTTTGTTGAAACAGTTGGTGTTGGACAGTCGGAGGTAGCAGTTTATGCTATGGTTGATTTTTTTCTGCTGCTTATGCTTGCTGGCGCAGGCGACGAACTCCAGGGAATTAAACGTGGTATTATGGAAATGGCTGATGCCATTATTATCAATAAAGCTGATGGAGATAACCGGCAAAAAGCTGACATAGCAGCCGCCCAGGTAAGGAATGCGCTTCATTTGTATCCTGTCCCCAACTCAGGCTGGATGCCAGTGACAGCTACATGCTCCGCTCAAACAGCCGAAGGCATTGCAGGAGTTTGGCAAATTGTGCAAAACTATCTCTCTTTCGCGCAGGGGAATGGATATTTCCCACTTAAACGTCGCGAACAGTCACGGCAAATTATGCTGGATACTATCAACAGTTTTCTTATTGATAAATTCTATTCCAGTGCTTCTACTATTGCTCTTGTAAAGGCAATTGAACCAGATTTATTATCAGAGAAAATCAGTCCTTATGCTGCCGCGCAGACTATTTTAGATGCTTACTTTTCGGGACTTAAAAAGGATTAGATGCTATTTTTCTTCGACAAGCTAAGTCAGGATTTCTATAACCAATTCACTATGGTTTGGAATTGAAACCCTGTTATAAAAAACCTTTCGAACAATAAGCGTTATCACACCCCTTACCCAGGGACGACGCATTATAAATTGGTTTAAATCTTAACAGAAACCAAAGCGCGTTAAATAATGATATACAAATTTTCACTACTGTCCGGTTAAAAATATCGAAATTCATAAAACCCTGGTATTTATTGCGTCCCGACGGGACTTGTGCCAATAGGGGTTTATTTTTTGTTCTACCAGTATATTGTCCTTACGGGACAGTCCCGTAGGG
>CAZEDO010000138.1:0-7473 GCA_964511085.1 uncultured Lentimicrobiaceae bacterium | reverse complement strand
AAGCCCTGATGGATTATGGACACGATTTCGGGCCTTGCATGGCTTCAGAAAATGCGTATGGCCTTAAGCATCCTTTTAGGTTTGTAAAATCTGGAGAAAAGGATGGGTATGAAAACATGCAGCTAAACGTGCTCAAGATTGAAGATTACCATTGGGTGGATGCGGAGAAGTGAAGAAAGTAGAAAGTTGAAGTGAGCTTCGTACAATGCGTTTTAGTTCCTTGCTGCTGTTGGTGGCGGGGATTAATGTTGTGACGTATCGAGTTCAGATGTTAAAAGGGCTGTTTGAATCATAATGTACCTTGTTGAAGTGATATTATATCATGTTAAGGTACAGATATGCAGCATTTTGGTTGTGCTTATGCCGTGTCAGATTAATATTATTTGACCCTTTCTAGAATGCCGAACTGCGCCGGGCGTGTGACATTCCCAGCTAAACGGTCTTATTTTCCTGCCACTTCAAAAGCCTTTGTCTGCATAAAGGTTTCTCCAGAGCTCGTTATTCCCTTCAGTACAATCGCATAGCGGCCGGGTGTGTCAGGAGTAGTAAATGAAACCACGGAGCTATTCTCCGAGCTCAACATAAGATTTGGCTTCCAAAAAAGCGTGTTGCGCGCATCTGGTATATTTTCTTTATCTGGCTCGCTGATATTACAAATACGCATATCCGTCTGGAAAAGATAATTGAGAAATATGCCTGATGCCGGCAAGTCGATACCAGCGAAATCACTCTTTTTCGAAACAAAACTCACAATACCCCCGTAAGTGATATCACCTTTTATGTAGGGCTCGTAAACCAATTCGATACGATCAATGTTTTGTGGTGGCACTGCCAGTATCTTCGCAGGATCCGATATCGCCACCCAATCTACAAGCAACAGGGGATCGAAAAAGGTCATCTCAGCCTGGGAGCCAATCACTTTTAAGTATTTTTCACCATCCCGCTTTCTCACTTTAACAAAGGAAGGCAATTCGTAAAAATAATCCTCCAGGGTTGGAAGCTGTATATACTTATCTATAACGATTGTTGCGCTTGGTTTACCATAGAAAGCCCTGTTGGGCCTTTCAGCCGTTTTTGAGCAAGGGATTGTATCTGTGGCAAAAATTTTCATCAGCCGGGCATTCAGAGCCATTTTATGAGCTTCTGCCTGCTCTTCGGTGGTGAGTCTGAAAACCGGAGAAGGTAAATGCACAGGTACTTTACAAAAATCATTATCCACCACTATTATAGGATTGCGTCCAGAGCCATTTTTTGCACTTAGGAATAAATCACGGGTACCGGTATATGCTGGCAAGGAAAAAAAATACCTGCCTGCCGAATCGGTTTGCATAGCCATAAAATCCCTGCCCTTCCCAATGATTGAAAGATTTACCCGAGCACCGGAAACTGCTTTTCCGCTTGCATTATCGTGTAATTTACCTGTTATAGAAATACCGCGGGTTTCGGGATAAAAATTTAATGAAGATACCTTATGATTATTGAACGGAAGAGTTACTATATTTACTGATGAAGATGCTTCAGGGACTATGGAAATGGATAACCCTTGCAGATTGCTTTTACTGATGCCGGTGGCTTTCAATGATATACTTACAACGTCGCGGGGTTCAATTATATTTTTATTAAATTCTATTAAAAATTGATCAGATGCAATACTGGCATCATTAAATTCTTTCGCGAATTCCAGAGTATCAGTTCCCGTAATTAGATCTTTTCGCAGTGGATTCACGATCTTAATGGCTGCATAGCTATATTCCTCAGGCCCGCAATTGCGCATGTATTTGGTGTACACTCTCAGGTAGTAGACTCCAGTAGTAACATCTTTAGGAATTAAGAGGCAGCCATAGGCAGCTTGATTTAATATAGGAAATTTGCCACTTGACACACTTTTGCCATCAGGCAATATGATTTCAGCATAAAGAATCATGCTCAGTTCCTGTAGCTGAGATTCTGATTGGATGAATGCGGAAAATTGCACTTCTTCTCCTGTAATATACAACGAACGGTCTGTGAATAAAGTCACCACTTCAATATCGGGATATACTTTTCCCTGTTGGCCTCTTGTACTGAAAATTGTGGCCATAACCATCAGCAAGACAAACATTAATTTCAGTTGTACTTTGTTCATATTAGTATGGCCAGAAATCAGGTTTTACGTTTATTCCACCCAGTACCATGCAATTCACACACTCCGGATCAAGCACCATTATATCAAATCCCTGCCCACTTGCATTTGCCATAAGGTAAGCCGGGTAAGTCAATGGGCTGATATCCTCCAATCCGCGAGGGCCCGGGGATGTTGGCACACATTTGGAAATATATTCCAGTTGCAGGTTTTCCACATTTCGGACGAATATTCGTTTCGATTTCAGTGATGCAACACCGAAAAAGCCAAGCACATCCTGATCCGGATTACTCATGTTATGCAGGTTCCCTTTGATGGCAAGTGGTTGCTTGTTGTATAAACCTCCATCTTCGCTGCTGATTATACGAATTTCATCCCAGTAAGTGTATGCAGTTTCGCTCAACCCATATTGATTGATAAGCAGGCTGTATCCATATACCAATCGTGAAGAACGGTTGTCAGCAAAATTTACTGGAAATAAATGGTATTTATTCTCTACGAGATTTTCGGTGGAAAGGGTATAAATATCCATAACCGGATTAGTTACCCAGCAAACAAATCTTGAGTAATCCGGCGGAAAAACATGATGTACTTGTCCATCGTACCACCATTCGAGCGGATAGTCGGCGTGATATTCCCATGTTTCTATAGCTTCCATCCGGTAAAAGCGGCTGTTAGTGCTTTCTCCGTTGAGATCGCAGTAAAACTGGATACCTATTACATATACATTAGGATCAATAGTTGGAATATCTCTGCGGAGATAGTAAATGGAATCTACCGGTGGGCATTCGTACATTCTGTCGAAATCGGAATTTATTTTAATACCTTCAGGTGTTACGATTTCTACTTTGAAGGCTGATCCCGGCACAAGATAATTGCTATCGATCCATACATGATAATTCCCGTCGCCTGAATCACCCATAAGGAATACATTCCCATTTTCATCGATGATGCGAACAGTACATCCTTTTACCGGTCTTTGCTTTGGTTCATTTATGGAAGATGACATGGATATTGATACAACCTGATCGCCTCCCTTGTCAGTCAGTTGCCCCGAGACCACAAATTTATTCACGTCCTTGCTGTCGATTTCAGGATTAAAACGCTTAATGCAGGATGTAAGAATCACCGCCAGCATCAAAAAAGGTAGCATGATGTTATTCCGATGCATAATTCCCAAGTTTAAAGATCCATGTTGCAGTGAAGATAGGGACGCCAATTACAGAATACTGGTAACTCCTAATGTTACCACGCTCTGACTTAAAGTAAACCGAGTAAGGATTCTCGCGCCCGGTGAGATTATATACACTAAGGCTAAGAGAACTGTGCATGAGTTTGTGTCTTTTCAGATTGCCCTCCAGCGTGATGGAAAAATCAGTGCGGAAGTAATCAGGTATCCGATAGGCATTACGTTTTGAAAAGTCGAAATAGGGAGCTCCGTTTATGTAATAAACAGATTCAGGATAAGTAATAGGTTTACCTGTATGGTAAGCCAGAACTGACGAAAACGTGATACGTCTCGTAGGGTGAAAACTAAGGATCACGTTTAAAACATGCGGAATATCATAATTGGAAGGATAAGCCTCTCCGTTATTAATCTTAGACCATCCATAATCGCCATCAACTTTTACGATAGAATGCGAATACGTGTAGGACAACCATCCTTCGAGCTTGCGGTTACTCCGTTTCAGAAAAAACTCAAGGCCGTAGGCTTTCTGAGTTCCCTGCAAAACGGTAGTCTCTACCAGAGGGCTTTTCAGGAAGTCGGCACCATCCTTGAATTCGGGATAGTTGAATGTTCGTTTGTAATAGACTTCTACGGATGTTTCAATTCCGAAATGTGAAAGCGTGCGGAAAATCCCAAACGATACCTGGTTGCTCCTGGAAGGCAGCAGATGATAATCGGCTAGTTTCCACTGTGAATTGGGTGCGATGGTTATCGTATTATTCAGCATAAAAAGGTTCTGATGCATCTGGTTAAATGCCAGTTTCACTGATCCGTTTTCATCGGTTTCAATATTCAAAGCAGCTCTCAGGTCGGGTTCGGAATACCAGCGGATAGGCTTGTTATTTCCAAATTCAAGTGTATCGTTGATATAGCGTGTGTCCATTGGCAATCCTGGAGAATATGAATAAACAGTTTTTGCTCCAAGAGGGTTAAACATAGTATATCTCAGCCCGGCAGTAATGTTAAGCCAGGATAAAACATCGTATGAATCCGAAATATAAAGCGCACTCTCCAATCCCTGTTCCTTGCCCAGGGGATTCTTCATGCGTAATGATTGCACTCCATATGGCATTATCGTTCCGCGATCGAGTTTATACAGCGTGAAATCTGTGCCAAAATCGAGTGTATTAATATTGCTCAGCATTTTTTTGAAACCGGCATGTACTTCGTAATGGCCAAGTTTATATGAGTGCGTATAAGCACTCGAAACTTCCTGCATATCATCTGTGCTGAAAGTGTATTGCGAGCCAATAAGAGAGTAAGCAGCATGAAGCGAGTTGCCATAATTATGGCTGAATGTCAACGAAGCACCACTGTTTGAATAGGTGTAGCTGTTGATATTGGATAAGCGGAAATAATCGTTGCTATGATATACAAAGAGCGCCATCTGCGTTTTCCTTACATCGTAATTAACTGAGGCTGAGAAATCGTAAAAACTAGCTGAACTGGTCCTTATTGTCGGATCTTTTATCTTAGCCAGCATCCAATCCGAATAAGTGGAGCGAGCACTGATCAGTATAGAGCAAGTGTCTTTTTTAAGTGGGCCTTCTATAACAATATTGCCGGCTATGGGGCTTGTGCCGCCATGCGCTGTAAAATGTTTGCGATTTCCCTGGCGTGTGATGATATTGAAAACCGAAGAAAGCCGTCCGCCATATTGTGCGGGTATATGCCCTTTATAAATCGAGAAATCCTTAATGATATCGGAATTGAATGCCGAGAAAAATCCGAAAAGGTGTGAAGTATTATAGATGGGTATTTTATCGATGTAAAAAGCATTCTGATCAGAACCGCTGCCGCGTACGTTCAGCCCCGAGGAGCCTTCGCCTGTGCTCACGATGCCGGGTAGCATTTCGGAAATCTTCATAATGTCGCGTTCGCCCATCATCATAGGTAACTCTTTTACCGACTTCATCGATATCTTATCAAAACCCGGATCCTTGGCTTTAATATTAAGCTTGCTATCGCCATAGAGCACAAATTCCTTCATCTGAATAATCTTCTTCTTCATGCTTATCGTAAAATCGCCATCCGAGAGTACTTCAAGATAGAATTTCTTTTTTTCATAACCCATGAATTCGAACACTGCGTTGTATCTTCCAGGATCGAGCATGATCGAAAAGAATCCATTGATATCCGTGGAAGCGCCGCTTTTTGTTTCGGGAATAAACATGGTTGCGCAAAATACTGGTTCGCCGCTTTCCTGGTCGAGGACCCTGCCGAGAACCCTTGCTTTTGCATTGTTCAAGGTTCCGCTCCTTTTGCCGATATGAAGAGTTTGAATAACATCTGTTTTGTGGCTGGCATTGTAACGTTCTTCGCTGGCTGTAATTGTCTTTTCTTTCTGCACCACGGTGTCGGTGACGGGTGTTTCCGATGCATAGGATGGAAGCTGCTCTTGCAGTTTTTCGCCTGGAAGCACAACAAGATCATTGTTCCATTTCGAAACCATTAATCCTGAACCTTCAACAGCTGTGATTACAGCTTGTATTACGGTTATGCTGTCGGCATTAAGTGTAACGGAAATGTTTTGCACCCATTTGTCGCGGTAATAAATATGAACACCGCTTCTGCTGAAAATGTCGTCACAGAATCCGGAGAAGGGAACCTGTTTGTAATGACATGGCATTACCGTTTCAGGGCTTTTGGCTGAAACCATCGAGGCCATCAACAGGCAAAGGAAGATGAATATTACTAGTTTCATTTCGATGCTAAAGAATTGCAATAGTTTACAAGGTCAATAATTACCTGGTCAGGGGCTTTCTTTAACTTTATCCTGCTTTGATGTATGTATTTTTTGAGGAGAGGCTGGTCTGCGCGATCGAAACACATGACGAAACTCCTGTTTTTCTTGTATCTCAAAAGTTTGTCCCCGTTAAGAATGTAGGATTCACGTTTTGCTTTAGGGAATGAATAATATTCCTTGGCGCTATTCTGATCGAGAAGCTTTTCCTTGCTCCAGGAATAGATGATACGGCAGGGCCCGTCACCCATAACCTGGTAAATTTGTTTGAGAGTATCCTGGAGGGCAAGTAATTCAAAACGGGCATTGCCCAGGGTGAAGGATTCGAGCCAGGCATCGTCGATGGTGATGAGGTTTTCGGCGCCAAGTTTGGTTTTGTATTTAAAAACAAGTTGACGGTTGAACACATCATAGTTCAACGCGATATCGTTGTAAGTTACTCCTCGCAGGGTTACGGAACCAATTTCAAAAGCAGGTGCATGCAGAAAGGGGGTTCCTTCGGTACCGGTGGGCATGAAGTAAGCGTACAACCTTCCGTTGTGCAAAAAAGGGTCGAGACCGTAAGCTTTATCCAGAAAAGAGTTGGGATTTTGGGCATTAAGGCTTGCAGCAGCAATGAGCATCAACAGAAGCAGCAAGATGCGAAACAAGGTTTTCATGCGTGGAGAAGGCTATAGCTTTAGTGGTCGAGGTGGAGCGGCTGTAATGTTTAAATAGCCGACAACAATGGTTAGTGGTAATTCATCACTACAAACCTACATAAAAACAATCTTCCAAAGTAAAGGATTGAAAAAAATAGATGTATTGATTTTATATTAATACTAATATATTGACTTCTGGTGCCTTTGTGGTACAAAAAGACTTTTTCGGATTGGACTTAATATTCTTAGATAATGAAGGGTCACTGTCCTGAGACGTGTACGAGGCATCAATGCCAGTTGACATTGCATCCCAGATTGTGTAGAGTGAATCCAAGTCATTTTACATCGTATCTTTGGGTGTGTAAGGTGTATTCTGGAGATTTTTCAGGGAGTAGGAGGGGAAGTGACTGGTGGGTTTGGGCCTGGGACATTTTGCAAGGAGTAGAGGGTAGTAGAGGAAAAAGTTCGGGGGGCTTAACCAACAAACAGTCCTTACGTAACCAGTTTTGTATTCATTTAAATCTTATATTTACTCTTTGAAAGAACCGGGGTGAATGATCTTGTCCTGCTTGGATACCTCCAATAACTAGTAACCTCATACTAAGGAATAACCCTCGATGAACGTTTATAAGCATTTATAAACAGATACTGTCTTGATGCTAAAAGATTTGGGCAAATATTGAGTTATACACAATGCTGGAAATAAACGCCACTATGGCGCTTACACATTCGTTACCAC
>CAZEDO010000137.1:0-7490 GCA_964511085.1 uncultured Lentimicrobiaceae bacterium | reverse complement strand
CACATGAACATATGTGCTAAAAATCCCGCCCTTCGCCAAGCCGCGGACCGTTACCTCCTGGTATTAAAGGCAGACATAGCAGACAATTTGCTGCAAAAAGACAGTAGGGAAAACGACATAATGAATTGCCAATCTGGTGCAATAGTCTGAATTAATTTACAAGTACAATGTCTGATTTTATAAAATTCATTAACAACATTTCCCCCATAAGCCTAGAGGCGACAGACGAACTGTCAAATAAACTCAAATATAAAACCTATAAAAAAGGGGACCTGATTAATAACCAGGGACAAATTTGCCGGAGTTTATTTTTTATTGATAAAGGCTTAGTAAAACACTTCTACCACAACAAGAACAGGATATTCATTCTGCGGTTTTTTTCCGAAAATAATCTTTTTACTGTTCTCGATAGTTATATAAACCAAACACCTGCTGAATTTATAACTATTGCACTGGAAAATACCATATTGACTTATCTTGACTATTACGATATTGAAGAACTATGCAGGAATCATCATTCCTTCGAGTCTTTTATGAGGAAATATATTTCATTTGCCGCAGTCAATACTTATAAACGATTCAAAGAAATGCTTGAGGAAGACGCAAGTGAGCGTTACGCAGGTTTTGTTAACGAGTACAATCATCTCCTTCAAAGGGTAAGTTTAGGCGATATTGCAAGCTATCTTGGAATTTCACAGGTATCACTAAGCCGGATCAGAGGCAAGAAGTGATTTTTATCATATGTAAAAAGATATATCATTCCTGGGTTGTACTTTTGCACCGTCAAAAAAAACTTTTTGGCTGTTGAGAGTTTATGTTTCCGGAATCATAGACAAATAAAAGAGTGCAATCGCTTCTTTATTTTTAATAATACATAATGTGGCGAAAAGATTTCTGCGGGTTAACAATAAAAATAAATGGGAAATTAATACTTGAAATATGAATACTGAATTAGAAAATGAGTCTAAAAAAAGCAAAAAAACACTGCCACGCATTATAATCAGCATGGTAGTGGTTATTGGTTTAATCTTCCTGGTAAAAGAAGTGTGGTACGCTATTCATCACGAAGAAACTGACAACGCACAGGTCGAAATGCGGCTGGTTCCCATTATTTCGAGGGTTACCGGTTATGTGGATAAAATCTATGCCGAGGACTATTCCTCTGTGACCAAAGGACAATTACTGATGGTTGTGGATTCATCTGAACTCGTATTGCAACAGCAGGAAATGCAGGCTGATTATACGCAGTCACTCTCAGATATCGACAATGCCAGGGCGGCACTTGTTAATGCTGAGGCAGCACTTGCCGCGTCGAAAGGAAACGTGGAAGTTACCAGGTTGCGGTTGGCAAAGTCAGTAAACGACCTGAAACGCGATAGAAGCCTTTCGGAAGGGAATGCCATTACTCAAAAACAACTCGATGACAGCCAGTCTGCTTTCGATATCACATCAAAGCAGCTGGAAACAGGCCAGATGGATGTAAGGGTTTCCGAAACCCGTCTTACCGTGTTGAGTTCACTGGTAAAAAAAGCACAGGCGCAGACTGAGATTAAAAAAGTACGCATTGAGCAGCAAAAACTGAAACTTTCGTATTGCCGTATATACGCCATTGCGGATGGCAAACTAGGAAAAAGGAATATTGACGAAGGACAGTTTATACAAGCCGGTACGCCACTAGTTAGCATCGTGAACACCAACAGACAATGGGTTGTCGCCAACTTCAAGGAAAGCCAGTTGAAAAACATTCATGTGGGAGGAATCGTCCATCTTAAAATTGATGGCTATCCGAAGCTGGTTGTTCAGGGGAAAATCGTTTCCTTGTCGGATGCAACCGGGGCTAAATTTTCACTTCTTCCCCCTGACAATGCTACCGGGAACTTTGTAAAAGTAACACAGCGTGTTCCGGTTCGGATCGAAATCCTGGAGGAGGCAAAATATAAAGATGTGCTGCGCGCCGGAATGAGTGTGGTCGTTTCCGTTCCCATTCAATAGAAGATATGGAATCACTAAGTAAGACGGCGAAGATCTTTATTGCGATCACGACGATCTCGGCTGCGATCATGGAGCTGATTGATACTTCTATTGTGAATGTAGCGCTGAACCAGATGGCCGGAAATCTTGGCGCTTCCATCGAGGATATCGCCTGGGTAATCACATCCTATGCCATTGCCAACGTGATCATTATCCCGATGACCGGGTTTCTGGCGGTTTATTTCGGGCGGCGGCGTTACTATATGGCTTCCATAGCAATTTTTACCGTGGCCTCTGTACTTTGTGGAACATCAACCTCCTTATGGGAAATAGTTTTGTGGAGATTTGTACAGGGATTAGGCGGAGGAGCGCTGCTCTCCACTTCACAGGCACTGCTTTTTGAGACTTTTACAGGAAAACAGCGGGGAATGGCAGCAGCCTTATTCGGTATGGGTGTCGTACTGGGACCTACTATCGGGCCAACCGTAGGTGGAATTATCATCGACAGCTATTCGTGGCCGCTGATTTTCTTTATCAATGTTCCTTTTGGAATAATGGCCAGTATTCTTGCCTATCGTTTTATACCGCGCGGATTTGATATCAAATTAAAACCCAGGATAGATTGGTCGGGGATTTTCCTGCTCACCATTGGCATTGGTTCCCTGCAATATATACTGGAACGGGGTGAGGCAGAAGACTGGTACGACTCGAGATTGATCATATGGCTTACAATCACTGCAGTTGTCGGGCTTATTACCTTTATTTGGTGGGAATTGCAGCAAAAAGAGCCTGTGGTAAACCTGCGCATTTTAAAGGACAGGAACCTGGCAATTACAACAATGCTCACATTTATAGTCGGGTTTATCCTGTTTACTTCGGTATTTATTTTCCCACTGATGTTGCAAAGGGTATTAGGCTATACGGCTTATGAAACCGGTATCACGCTCTTGCCTGCAACTTTTTTATCACTGATCTTTATGCCCTTTATTGGGAAGATGCTTCAAAAAGGCACGCGACCACAAGTGTTTGTAGTCCTTGGATTTATAACCCTGATGGGCTTCGGAATACTAATGTCGAGGGCAGATCAAAATGTTACTTCAGGTTTTTTTGCACTGCCACTAATGATTCGTGGTGCCGGTCTGGCTTTATTGTTTGTACCACTGAACGCTATGGCTGTCGCGGGATTACAACCTAAGGATATCCCACAAGGAGTTGCCCTGAACAATATGATGCGGCAACTAGGCGGATCGTTTGGTATTGCCATCATCAATAATTATATAGCTCACCGGGTAGCGATTCACCGTACCGACCTAATCAGCAATATTTATAGCGGAAGTGCTGCGTTTACCGAACGTTTTAACCAGATTTACCAGGGGCTTCAGTCGAAACTCCCTGTAGGAGCCAATTTGGAAAAACAAACCTACCAGATTATCGAACTAACGTTGATGAAGCAAACCTTCCTGCTTAGTTATCTTGATGCCTTCCTTTATTCGACACTCTTTATCCTGATTGCCTTTCCGCTGATATTGCTAACCCGGAGAAATAAGATACAAAGCAAGGAGACGCTTTTGGCGGCTGAAGAAGTATAAAAACAAAAAAAGAAGTTAAATAAAACATCAACTATGAAATCACAACTCTTAATAATCACCCTGGTTTTATCCTTTAATCTGATTATTGCCCAGGAGCTTAGGGTTCCGCCCGATTTGAAAAAGTTTGTTGAGCAATCATTTCAGGAATACCCTAAAGTAAGTGAAATAAATGACCTGGTAAATCTAAGTGAAGTTAAGGTTGAATTGGGCAAGGCAGGCTATTTACCTACTGCAATGGGCGATCTCTCTTACCGCAGGCAATATCCCACACCTTTTATCCCTTTTTCTACTGGAGATGGTCAGACTAATAATGTAAATATACAACCGGTAAATAATTACAATGCTTCTATAAGCCTTGCCCAGCCTATAATCGATCTACGGGTTAACCCGCAAATCAATAAGGCTAAAAGTGACCTGGAAATATCAAAAGACAATCTGGAAAGTTTTAAATCAACTCTGGCTTACCAGGTGGCACAGATTTATTATTCAATTATTTTTCTGAATAAAAGCCTGTATGTGCAACAGCAACAAATTAACTTGCTGCAATCCACGTTAAAACAGATCAGGGTGAAGGTGAAAAACGGAGACGCTTTGAGTTACGACCTTGTCTCTACCGAAGTAAAATATACCAATGCAGGAAATTTCTTTACCGAGCTAAAGGCACAACGCGATAAGCAATACAATATGTTAGGGATGCTGACAGGCATTTCCGGGAAAGACTTCCTGAACGATACCAGTTTTATTGCATCGTCATTCAGCTTGGGGACTGATTCGGTTTCAGAAATAGCTTACCAAAACAATCCAGATATTCGTATTGCAGGAGATAAAATAAAATCGGCCGGCTGGGATATTGTTTCAGCTGATCGTAGTCGGTTGCCTGTTCTCAATTTTCAGGCTGGGCTCGGCTACAAAAATGGGTATATGCCGAGCATTGATGAACTTAACTTCAATTACTTTGCCGGGCTTGGCGTTACTATACCGATTCTTCCCTCTTCGCGCCCCGGTTATCAGCGAAAAATGGCGGTTATCAATCATCACGCCTCTCAACTGGCACTCGAAACACAAAAAAACATATTAAATAGAGACCTGTTGAATGCACTGGATGATATTCACAAAAATCAGAAAAAGCTGGCCAGTGCTGATACGTTGATCATGCAGGCACAACTTGCCCAAAAGCTGGCGGATGAACGTTATAAATTCGGTGTTATCACCAACCTCGAACTTTTAACCGCTGTTTCCAACTTTAAAGATGCGCAGCTAAGCCAGCTGCAGTTTGAATACAATCTTCTGCTGTCAAGGATGGATTTATGCAGATTGTCCGGTATCCGCTGGTGGTAAACAAGTATTGATTTTTTTAACAATTGTAAAAAGATACCGCAATTATCGATGGTGCTTTTGCAAAGTAAAAAGAATAGTTGTTTTGACGATGAAGTCAATACTTAGTTATCAAAATGAAAAAAAGAATCATTAGAAAAATAAGTTGCAATCGAATGAATTACAGGCTATTGGTACGGCAGCAAAAGTCGGTGCATTGTTTTTACTTTATAGGGTATTCGCCACATATATGTAGGCGTTGAAGGAATTCATTTACGTGAAAATGACGAAATTGGCAGCGAAGATGTTGAAACACTCACCTTAAAACACATACAGAAATCTGAAATCATGGTTTTTAAAGTTCCTGTGAATTAAGTCTATTACCCATAAGTAGTGTAGTAGCATGAAATAGCCATGAGAAAATTTTCTCGCCAACCGAAAATGATATTATGGCGTATTCCATATGACCTTTAAAAAACACCTGCGAAGCAAGCATTAATACCGCTAAAAATAAGCAATGAATTAATAAATTAATAACAGATGAGATTGAGTTTACAAATTAATGAATATAGCAAATTGGCAGAATTTCTGTCAATCAGGGAATAAACCTAAAAATATTCCTTCAAATCCAAGATCCTATTATCGTGGTAGAGGCCGGGGGGTGATGCTTGGCTGGGGTTAGATTGATAAGTTGAAATATTTCCCTGGCTGAGCGAAATTTGCAATTCCGCGTCATTCTTTTTGTCACAAGTCGAAAAATTATTAAGTTAAACTCGGCAGCCCCCTGATGGAAGTCTCTCCCTGCCAAGGGCTAGCCCCGGAACCTTGGCCCCCGCCAATAAAGCAAATTTATCGCAAATATTCTTTAATCATTTTTAAGGCAGGCGTAAAGATCATGAGCATACCTGCAAAAATTGCTACACCGGTTATAGCGACCGTTGCCATGTAAGGCCGTATCTGCAGCATAATATCCTGGTATATAAGTTTGTCCTGAATAATGAGGTAGCCTTTGATATAACCTGCAAAAATGAGCGCCAGCCAGAAGAAAAGCAGGATAATGTTAATGATCCAGAAACCGATGGAGATTAACCGGCCCTGCAGGGCGCTGAACTGCTTCTGCGTAATATCGGGTATCAGGAACAGGCAGGAAGCAATTAAAATCATGGTGTTTATTCCGATGGTACTTCCCATGGCATGTGCTACGGTGAGGTGGGTTCCGTGGGTAAATATGTTTATTGCCGGGATCGATAATGCAATTGCCAACACGAGATTTAATAATATCCACACATCGGAAGCAACAATAAACCGGATGGACAAGATGTGAAAATCCTGAAGGGCTTTGGAGAGGTTCTTTTTCCAGTTCCAGATAATTTTACCGAGGATTATTAGTTCGGTCATGCTTATGCCATAGGCGATGTAGCGAATCCACAGTGCATTCGGAACGATGTAAATATGATGCGCCCAGTTGAAAATGAGGTTAATCAGGCCCAGGAAATACATGATAAAAGCAAGCCGCGATTTTGAGATGGTATCATCATTTTTGATGCGGTCCATCAGGAAAATGGCTGTGCCGTAAATAAGCATGTTCCACGAGCCGACCAGTGAGCCATTCGCTTTCCACTGCACGGTAATATCGCGAACGAGGTTGTCGCGGAAATAGGGGAAAACCCACAGATTGGATTCCATGTAGGTGAAGAGGAAAAAGAAAATCCCGGTTCCCCACATCCAGATATACACCGGCCATGGATCGGTTTTTGTAAAAACTGTTTTGAAATAGTTGAACCCGAAAAGAATCCACGAAATAATAATCGGAATTGCCAGAACAGGCGGAAATTCCCAATATTCCTTTCCACCAAATTTCCCTTCCAGGTAAGCGCCCAGAATCAGGAATCCTGTTAAGATAAAAATCCAGAGGTGTATCCGCGGCAATTTCGTGGAATAGAGGGTTACGTTGCAATACCGCGACAAGTAATAATAGATTCCCCCGACAGCACTAAGGAATATCCATGCAATTACAAGCGAAACATGCAATGGGCGGCATTGTATGAAAGGGATGCTTTTGAAAAACCCAGGGATAATAAACTGAATTGCACCAATGATCCCAAACAATACTCCACCCAAAAGCGCCAGTATTGCAAACAAAATAAAGTAAATACTAATCTGCTTTTTCATCATGACCTTTCCAGTTAACAGTTCCATCATAATTCAGTGTAAAATGCTTCACCGGGGATACACCGGTTTTATCGGTATAAGTCAGGAATGCAACAATCTCATCTTTTTCAGTATCGGTTAAATGGAAATTGGGCATGCGTTCGGTGCCGTTCATCAGAAATGCTTTAATATAGAAAGAGCCTTTCCCGGGTGCCGAAATTACGTTGGTGAGATCAGGTCCCATGAAACCGCCTAATCCATATATCTGGTGACAGGCTATGCAGTTCTTTTGCTGAAAAAGCAGCTTCCCTTTTTTTGATTGCCCGGTTCTCCATTTTGCTCCTTTGTCCACGGAAGTACCTGTTGTATAAATGACAATGGAGTAAATGAAAAAGGAAGTCACCAATATGGCAGAGATAAATCGTTTTGTATTTAACCTCATTTTATGTGTTCCTGTTTTTTGGC
>CAZEDO010000136.1:0-7645 GCA_964511085.1 uncultured Lentimicrobiaceae bacterium | reverse complement strand
TTGTAAGACTGACCGATGGTAAAACGGTGGGAGTGGGGAGGTTTGTCAAGCAATAAACCGATTCTGTAACTTCGTAATTATGAGGTCGCGGGTTCAGGTCCCTTGATTGGAACAGGTAAATAATTAAATGTCAATCATTGGCTGCGAGGCAATTAAAGCAGCTGGCAGCATAAAGAGGCAAGGGAGACAGCGATCCCAGTGCAAAGCATAGTAGTTAAATCCCAGGGCAATGTTTTTATAATAATCAGGCCGATTGTCCCAATAATACTTCTCTGAGTTTATTGACCAGGTCTTCAATTTCCTCAACATCTTTTCGCCTGATGAAAGACCGGTTTTTTCTCTGGTTCATGAAGTTGTCAAGGTCCAGGGAGTTGCCTTCAATTTTTGAAGAAAAGAGCGAAGATGCAATAATGTAGTACTGAAAATCCTTTGGAGTGATCGGTCCCCGTTCCTGGATCTTCTTCCAGGCTTGATGTAAATCAACCTTCAGGCCCTGCGAATACCCGGGCAGGTATTCAGATGAAATGAGAGTCAGTTGAGGTTTCATATGTTAAAATTACGAAAAATGGATGAGACAACAGGTAAATCTCCATTATCTGGCAAACCAGGATTTCGAGGACTAAAACACAAAAGGAAACAACAAAACTCAATATTTGACCTGGTTTCACCATAGCGGAAGTTCTTCCGACCGATTTGTTCTTCATTTCAATGGGGGGACTGTCATAAACAAAACTGCTTCTGCAGAGAATCAGAACTTCTCAACCAAAGTCATCAACAAGTAACATAATGTGCAATCATATTAAAATACATATCATATATGATTGAAAATCAAACAAAAAATAATAAGAATGATGGATTTTATTTTATTGATTAATAATTAACAATTGAAAGAATAATTATACTTTTAGTTTCAATAACCAGTGTAATCTACTTTGACTTTGTGATTTTATAGCTAATCTATGTATCTCTCCCCAAACACCGGCCCTTTAAAATCAGTAACTATGAAACAGAGAATTTTACTCGTTCTGCTTATCTTATTAAGCGGAACCATGGTGTTAAACGCCCAGGTGAGCCTTACTGCCACTTCAGGAACTACAACCGGCAGCTATACTACCTTAGGGGCGGCATTTGCCAAGATCAATGACGGAACGCATAGGGGTAAAATTATAATTACCCTTACCGGAAGTACTGATGAGGGGAGTACAACAGCTACTTTATATGCCAATGGTTATTTAACTGCCAGTTATGATTCGGTAAGAGTATATCCCACAGTCAGTAATGTGACTATTAGCGGGAACTATTGGGGCCCGTTAGTTGATCTCAATGGAGCTGATAATGTTACTTTTGATGGCAGGGTTAATGCTACAGGATTTTCTGCTAATATGACTATCACAAACACAAGGTCCGAAGATGCCAGTTCATCAACTATACGGTTCACTAACGATGCCACTTACAACACGGTGAAATATTGTGTGATCAAAGGGTCAGCCATAGGTGGTGACAAGGGAATCCTGCTTTTCACGCGTACAGCCACTACCAGCGGAAACAGTAATAACACCATCGATCATAACGAAATTACCAATAACAACGGGAACAGGCCCCGGAATGCACTGTTTTCCTATGGAAACAGTGAAGCTGTCCCGAACAGTTCAAACACTGTGAGCAATAACCATATTTATGATATATTAAATCTCAACCAGAATTATACCAAAGCGATAGCCCTTTATACTTCAAATGATGCGGATCCTAATCACAGTTACAATACGGGCTGGACAATAAGCGGAAACAGCTTTTATGATACGCAAGATGTCTCCGCCTCTGGTTCTTACGGAGACGTTAAGGTAATCTTTGTCTGGGCCGATGAGGGTAGCGGTTTCACCATTTCCAATAATTATTTCGGGGGAAGCGCGGCGCTGTGCAGCGGAACATGGACCAAGGCAAACGGAAATAATGAATTTATGGTAATTTGGCTTAACGCCAAGCCCGGAGAACCGAATTATATCCAGGGAAATACTATCAAAAATTTTAACCTTACCAACTCGGGAGCTTCTTCCTGGTATGGAATTTACTTTAACTCTGGTGACAATAATGTTTCAAACAACAGCATTGGTGCATCTACAGGCACAGGTTCCATTATTTTTACAAATGGCTCAACCGGTGGATGGTTTATAGGATTCAATCAAGGAGTTTATTGTTCCTCAACTTGCAACAATAATACCATTGGATCAATTACTGTTGCAAACAGTAATCCGGAAAATGCAACAAATTTTATTGGTATTTGGGTTAATTCGTACTGCGGATCAGCTACTACCAGCAATAACATTGTAGGTGGGACTACCACCCCAAACAGTATCAATGCAACTTCTGCTTCCACCTCAAATGCTCAGACCATGGTGGGAATAAGAATTCAGGGCGGTTCTACTCTGAACATTGAAAATAACACAGTAGCCAATCTGACCAACGGAACAACAAATACTTTAACCTCCATGCAGGGTTATATCTATGGGATCTATCCATATCAGGGAACCAACACCATAACCGGAAACATCGTTCACAACCTGACCATTGGGAATGCGAATGATGGAACAGGTCCTGCCATTACAACAGGCGACCCTTCCGGCTCACTTTCTGCGGGCGGAATAGTTGCTCCGATCTATAATGGCAATAACCAAACTATTTCAAGAAACACAATCTATAATATATCCAATTCGTATTCCTCTTTTACCGGACATGTAGCCGGGATATATCATTATGGACAATCCGCAGCAAGTTCTGTGACTGGCAATTTAATTTATGGACTAAGTGTCAGTTCAAGCAGCAGCTCTGCCAATATACATGGAATAAAGATCGGTCAGGGCGGCACAACTTATTCGAACAACATTATTACTTTGGATGGGACAAATTCCACAATTTATGGGATTTATGAGGCTGGAGTAGGTTCTACCACAAGTAATCTTTATTTCAATACTGTATATCTGAAGGGCTCACCCACTTCGGGTTCACTCAATAGCGCCTGTTTATACAATGCAGGTACCTCCAGCACTCGGGATTTCAGGAACAATATCTTTAGGAATGCACGCTCCAACAGCGGAAGTGCCTCAGGAACCCATTACTCTATGTATATCTCAGGCTCAGATGGATCGTTGACCTGTGGTTACAATGATTATTGGGTAGGTGTAACCGATAATCCACGTGGATATTATGGTGCGAATAAAAGTTCTTTACCCATCGTGACCGGTCAGGATGTAGGAAGTCAAGTATTTGATCCAAGTTTTGCATTAGCTGGCGGGACCAATGCAACTGATTATATCGCTTCAGCACCATTACCTGCCGTTACAGGAACAGGAATTACCACCGACTACGGCGGATCCACCCGGTCGCTTACCTCTCCTGAAATGGGGGCCTGGGAGCAGGGAAATATCATTACCTGGAACAGTCACTCCAGCAAGTCATGGAGCATTGCTGCAAATTGGAATCCCCAGGTGGTCCCCACGGCGTCTCATAATATTGTAGTCCCTGACGGAACTGAAGATCTCGAGATAAACCAATCCGTTTCCTCACCTGCCATGTGCAACAACATGACAATACAGTCAGGAGCAAAAGTTATCATTTTGCCAGGGAAAGCCTTAACAGTTAATGGTACTCTGACCAATAGTAGTGGAAGCAGTCGTCTGGTTATTGAAAGCGACGAAACTGCTACCGGATCACTTATCCAAAGCTCATCTTCTGTGGGAGCCACTGTTAAGAGGTATATCACTGGAAGTACTACACTAACCCAGTATAAATATCACATGGTGTCTATCCCTGTCAATTATGCCAGTCCTACTTCAAACTTATTCCTGGGTTCGTATCTTTATGAATTAGATCCAACACAGACTGATCCAACTAATAATAATTACTATGGTCTGTGGCATAATATGGGAACATCAACCACAAACCCGCTTTCGTGCAATTCGGGCTATATGATTTATTATCCGGCTGCTTCTACAACTTATACTTTTACTGGAAATCTGAACACTGGCAATTTCAGTCCTACGGTTTCCTTCGGGGGCACCTATACATTCAACCTGGTACCCAATCCATACCCCTCAGCAATTAACTGGGGATCATCGAGCGGCTGGGTTAAAAACAACATCGGGGCAACAGCTTATATTTGGCCTGCAGGTGCAGGGAACTATACGACAATAACCGCAAGCAGCAATTATAATATTCCTGCAGGACAGTCCTTTATTGTGATGACCAGCGGTTCACCCACCCTCACGGTCAACAATAATGCTTGTGTACACAGTTCTCAGGCTTTCTATAAATCAACTGTGTCTAACCAGCTTAAGATCTCCGCCCAGTCCAATGATTATTACGACGAGACATTCCTGAGCTTTAACAGTTCAGCTGGCCAGGAGTTTGATCCACAGCTTGACGGCTTCAAGCTTTGGGGACTGGAAGATGCGCCGCAGTTATGGACCGAAAAAGGAGAGACCCGGCTGAGTATAAACCAGCTGCCTCCTCCCTCAGGGGCCTTGATCGTCCCCCTGGACTTTAAAACCAGCCATTCAGGGCAGGTAATCCTTAATGTCTCGGGTGTTGAAAGCTTTGATCCTTCTTTTTCAATCCGTCTAAAGGACCATCTCACCGGTTCGGTAACCAACCTGAGGCAGGACAGCAACTATGTGTTCACTTATAATCCTTCCAACAGTGAGCAAAGGTTCAGCCTGGTTTTTGGCTACCCTGCAGGGATTAATTCAAACGTTACCAGCGACTGTAAAGCCTTTATCAGTAATAGTAGGATTTACCTGGATGTACCCTCAATGCAGGGCGAACTTGCAAATATCATCGTGTATGATATGCTGGGACAAGTCATCGGCAATCACGAAAAAAAAATCGACGGGATCATCAGCATTGAAGCACCCCTTTCAAAGGGTGTATTCATTGTAAGCATTTCTTTCGAAAGCAGGAATTTTGTCACTAAAATAATCAACAAATAATACATACATTCCAAACCTTATCAAACTAACATGCGAGGGTGGTGTGCAAACAAAAAGACTTTTACCAATTTTCGATAAATAAATTAAAATGCCGGTAATTGAGTTATTTAAGACCTGCAATGCCTTAACAAAATACTTTACTTTTAGGTTTAATGTATTGTATTTGATTGTGATAACCTGTTGTACTGAATGCTACTTTAAATCCATTATATATTTCCCGGTAAATAATTGATGTAGTTGATATGTAAAGCCCCCGAACTCCGACCATTTAAATTCAATAACTATGAAACAGAGAATTTTACTCGTTCTGCTTTTCGCACTAAGCGTGAACATGGCGTTAAACGCTCAGGTAAGCCTTACGGCTACTTCAGGAACCCTCACCGGAAGCTTTACTACACTGAAAGGGGCTTTTGACGCAATCAATGCAGGTACTCACAAGGGAAAGATCATTATTACATTGAGTGGAAATACTACCGAGACATCATCAGCCATATTATACGGAAGCGGAACCAGCAGTTCCAGTTACGATTCGATCAGGATATATCCTACGGCAACTGGGGTGACTATCAGCGGGACTCCCAGCCCTCTGATTTATCTCTACGGAGCCGATCATGTGACTATTGACGGAAGGTTAAATGCCGCCGGATTCATTACTGATATGACCATCAGCAATACCAATTCTTCCGGTGTGACTGTCCAATATTACGACGATGCTACTTATAACACGATTAAATACTGTAAGCTTCAGGGTTCCAGCACTAGTTACGGAATCCTTTACTTCAGTAATACTACAAAGTCTTCAGGAAACAGCTACAACAAAATCGATCATAATGAGATCAGCTGTTCAGGATCGAACCGGCCGTATGCCGGGGTCTATGCATCGGGAGGGACCAGTTATAATACCAGGGATACCATCAGTAATAACAACTTTTATAATATTCTTAAAGGCGTTGATGAGAATGGAGGATATATCAGTATTTTTTCTTTCAATACCGCATGGGCAATTATTGGTAATAGTTTTTATGAAACCACAACCACGAATCCATCTGGAGGCCAAAATCTAAACCTGATATATATTAATACTTCTGGGGTTAATTTTGCTATTTCTAACAACTATATTGGTGGGAATGCACCGCTTTGCGGAGGAACCTGGACTAAAAGTGCAGGTCATAACACATGGTATTTTATGCAGATCCGGGTTGGAACTGGAACATATAGTAATATTCAAGGGAATACGATAAAGAACATCAATTTTACCAACAGCTCAAGTGAGAATTGCTATGGTATTGATATTTATGCAGGCGATGTGAATATAGGGACTGCTGCAGGGAATTGTATTGGAGCATCCTCTGGTACAGGTTCTATTGTATTTACCAGCAATGGCAGTACACCTAGGTTTGATGCAATTCACGTCCAGGACCCTGGGCATGTTTATATTGAAAACAATATTATTGGGTCGATCACTACTGCAAATAGCAATTCTGCCAGCGCAACGAATTTTTACGGAATTTATCTTCAGTCTGATTATGGGACATACTCCGTCAGCAATAATACTATAGGGAGTACAACGAGCTCGAATAGCATCAATGCCACCTCCTCCTCTACTTCCGATGCTCAGCAGGTTTATGGTGTGATCATTGACGGGAATGGTGGTACAATGGCGATAAATAATAATACTATAGCCAACCTGAAAAACGAGACTACAAATACAACTGCTGGTACTTATGGAAGTATTTGTGGGATATACGTTTACAGATGCACAAATACTATTACGGGAAACACAATTCACGACCTTAATATTGCCAATGCAAATACTGGTTCAGGACACGATTGGGGAAACATTACTACCAATGCCATTTCGGCGGCCGGGATAGCATTTACAACAGATGCAAATGCAACGCAGACAATCACAGGCAACAAAATCTACAATATCTCAAATACCTATTCTTCTTTTGTAGGGTATGTTGCGGGAATTTATTATTATGGACAGTCAACCTTAAGCAATATCTCCGGTAATATAATTTACGGTCTCAGTGTGAGTTCTAGCAACTCTGCAACAATCGATGGGATTAAAACCAAAGGTGGAGGTGCCGCTTATTCGAATAACATCGTTACACTTGGCGGAAATACCACGACTAATATTTACGGAATATACGATGATGGGACTGGAACCAGAAATATCTATTTCAATTCAGTATATTTGAACGGATCTCCTACCACTGGCTCTTCCAATTCCTCAGGAATATATTGTGCAAATTCAGGATCAAGAGATTACAGAAGCAACATTTTTTTTAATGCCCGATCAAATAATGGCGCGACTGGAAAACATTATTGTATTTATATTTCTGGCATACCTACAACAATTGATTACAACGATTATTTAGCAACGGGAAACAACGGTTTCTTGGGCTATTATGGTGGGGATAAATCAACTCTGGCAGACTGGAAAATTGCAACCAGCCAGGATGGCCATAGTCTTAATCTAGATCCCTCTTTTGCCAGTGCCGGTGGAACGAGCGCCAACAATTATATTCCGACTCAAGCACTAACAGCCGCCACGACAACAGGAGTTACTACCGACTATGGCGGAACCACACGCTCACTCACTTCTCCGGAAATGGGAGCATGGGAACAGGGAAACACCGTTACCTGGAACAGCACCT
>CAZEDO010000135.1:0-7659 GCA_964511085.1 uncultured Lentimicrobiaceae bacterium | reverse complement strand
GTTCCATTTCATTCTTAAACAAACATATTTTGCCAGTCTTTATGTGAATTAGTCTGCGATTAACTCCTTCGAATGATATTTTATCAGGTAACAGATCATCAAGCATTAATGCGAGCCAGATATTACCTTTTTTATCAAGTTCAAGGACCATTAATTGCAAAATAATGTTTAAGTATTTACCGTATTTATCGCGCTGCCGGAAATTTTGGATCAATTTATAATCCTTCCTTTCTGCTTCTGGCAGATTTAAAAAGAATTTGAAGGTTTTTTTGTAGGAATCCATAACTATTGGAAGATCATCGGGATGAATAAACTGAGAATAGTACATAGGATCCTGGGGATCGTGATCAATCAGAGGATTATTAAAAGGCTCAATATACCTCGATCGTAAAAAAATATATTTCTTCTGGTGCAAATCCAGGACTATAACCGAGCTATTCTCCACTTCGGCTAATCTTTCCAAAAAGTAGATTTTCTTCTCAAATTCGAGATAATCAGCATTATCTACCGCAAATTCCTGGGTGGAAAAAATCTGATCTAATGAGTTCAAAGGAGAATTCGGTTCCATAAAAATTGATGATTTATCACTATTGAAACAGCCCTGTATGCACCTATACCTTTGTCGGTGTAAGATTCAATTTTTTATGATCTTATTATTCACAGTAAAAATAGTCAATAACTGAGTAAAAACAAAATCTTTTAAAACAATAACAATGATGGTTACAACTTCAAAATTCAAAAAAAGATTATTGCTGGTCATCTGTTTTTTCTGGATGAATATGGTCGTCAATGCCCAGGAAAGTCTTGAAAAATACATTGAAACCGGACTAAAAAATAATTTGGTACTGCAGGAGAAGAATATAAGCCTCGAAGATGCTTTGAATGCACTTAAAACAGCTAACAGCTTGTTTTTCCCATCAATTGATTTTAAAGGCGATTACCAGTCGGGTGGCGGGGGAAGAAGTATTTCAATTCCAGTTGGTGATATGTTAAATCCAGTTTACAGAACATTGAATCAACTGACATCGGGTAATGCATTTCCTGATATCAGTAATGGGGAAACAAATTTCTTTCCACAAAATTTTTATGACCTGAAAGTCAGAACATCTCTACCAATAATTAACAGTGATCTTATTTATAACCGTACAATCCGGAAACAGCAAGTAATAATGCAGGAGTATGATGTGGAGATCTATAAAAGCGAATTAACCATGAATATTCGGGTAGCTTATTACAATTATTTAAGTGCTGTAAGATCAATTGCAATTTATGATGGCGCATTAAGTCTGGCCCGGGAGGCCAAGAGAATGAACCAAAGTCTTCTTGATAACGGGAAATCGCTCAAGGCATATGTGTTAAGATCGGAAAGTGAGATACAGGGCCTCGAAGCCAAAAGAACATCGGCACAGCAGCAAATGAAAAATGCCCGGATGTATTTCAACTTTATACTTAATATCAACATGGATGAAGTTATTGACACCACCTATATAGTATCTGTCGATCAGAAAATAGTAGATCAATATCTTTTGAATGAGGCATCAATCAATAACAGAACTGAATTAAAGGCTTTGGATCAATCTGCATCCATATACCAGAATGTTTTAAAAATGAACAAAGCATACTGGGTCCCTAAACTTAATGGTTTTCTGGATCTTGGCACACAGGCAAGCGACTGGAAATTTAATACCCAATCAAAATATTACTTTTTGGGATTCCAATTGGATTTCCCGCTCTTTTCTGCCGGAAAAAACAGGAACAGGATAAAACAATCTGAACTGGATCTGAAAAATCAATTGATAAATAATACCTATACCCGCAACCAGATACAGTTATCAGCCGACATGGCCAGGAATAGCCTGATGGCATCTTACAGGAATTATGCAGCCAGCATTAAGCAATTAGATGCAGCCACGGCTTATTACAAACTCATAGAAAAAGGTTACAAGGAGGGGATCAATACATTCATCGAAACTATTGATGCAAGGAATCAGCTAACTACAGCCTCACTCCAACTGGTCATTAACAAATATCAGCTGCTGGCAGCACTGGCTACTTACGAACGAGAAATTAATAAATAAAACTAAAACAAAAGTAAAATGAAAAACAGTTGTAATATCCTAACAATTAGCACATTATCCATGCTGCTATTGTCTGGTTGCGGTAAAGAACCAGCAAACCCTACCATGCCTAAGTCAGGTGAAGCTATTCCTGTAAAGGTAATTTTTTTGAGCCAGGCTGAAGTGAAAGGAAGTGTTCATTCATCAGGACAATTTACTACGGATGATGAAACTATTCTTTCTTTTAAAACCGGTGGTTTAGTTGACAGAATTTATGTAAAAGAGGGAGACAAGATAAGAAAAGGTCAACTACTTGCAACTCTCGACCTGACAGAAATATCTTCACAGGTGAATCAAACCCGGATAGCATTCGAAAAAGCTGCCAGAGATTATGACAGGTTCGAAAACCTTCAGAAAGACAGTGTAGCCACGCTTGAGCAGCTGCATAACTCAAAAACGGGTTTTGAATTGGCCAAACTGCAATTGACTGCTGCGAAATTCAATTTGCAATACTCTGAAATAAGGGCAACTCATGATGGTGTGATTTTAAAAAAACATGCCAATGAAGGACAAATAATAGGACAAGGTTTGCCAGTATTAGAAACCAGTAGCAAGGGCCGGACTGACTGGATTCTCCGGGTGGTAGTCAGCGACAAAGAATGGGCTAATATAAAATTAAATGACAAAGCCAGTGTACAAATAGAAGCCCTGAATATCTGCGATATGCAGGCATATGTAAGTTCTAAAGCTGAGGATGCCGATCAGATGACAGGGTCCTTCTCCATTGACTTAAAACTGAACAATGCGCGAAAATTAAATATCGCATCGGGTATGTTTGGGAAAGCTGAGATCATGTTGTCGCAAAAGAATCTTGTATGGCAAATACCTTATGATGCATTGCTGGATGGTAATGCTGATCAGGGATTCGTATTTGTAACCAATGATAATATAACTGCATTAAAAGTACCTGTCACGATTGACGCAATTGATGGAAAAAACATACTTGTTTCAAAAGGACTTGAAGAATACAAATCCCTGATTGTCTCGGGAAGTGCTTATCTGACAGACAAATCAGTTATAAAGGTGATAAATAATTATTTAGTAATTAAATAGACTTGCAATGAAAATCTCTGAATTTGCCGTAAAAAACTATCAGTTTACATTGGTTATTCTTGTAATGGCCATTGTTGTCGGGATCACTACATTAATCAATATGCCCAGGTCTGAGGATCCTGAACTTAAAATATCCTACTTCCCTGTAATTGTAGTTTATCCTGGTTCTTCACCGAATGATATGGAAGAATTGGTTGTTGATCCCATCGAGAAAAAATTATCTGAACTTGAGGACATCAGGCGCATAAGAACAACTATTATGGATGGTATTGCTATAATCGAAGTAGAGTATAAATACGGTGGCAATGTGAACGAACAATATCAGGAAGTTGTCCGTGAGGTAAACAATATGGTCGGAACATTGCCTGAAGATATTTTAAGCATTGGTATCACAAAGCCGTCACCAACAGATGTGAATATCTTACAAATGGCGCTGGTTTCTGAGAATGCTCCAAGAGAAGAATTGAAAAGATACGCTGAGAGTTTACAGGATGAGCTGGAGAAGATCAATACTTTACAGAAAGTCGAAATCAGTGGATTGCCAAAACAAATTGTGCGGGTGGATTTAAAGTTGGATAAACTGGCTCAAATGCACATTCCTCTAAATGCTATTATTGCAAGTATCCAGAGTGAGATTGCCAATATTCCCGGAGGAACTGTATATGCAGGCAGTAAAACATTCAATATTAAAACAAGTGGTAATTATAAGTCAATTGCAGAAATAGATAACACTATCGTATACAGTATTGACAGAAAAAATGTTTGTTTAAAAGATGTTGCCAATGTGCATTTTGATTATGAAGAGGCCAAACATATTACTCGTTTAAACGGACACAGGTGTGTTTTAGTAAATGCCGGTCAAAAATCAGGATCAAATATTTCTCATACGCAAAAGCTGTATTTGCCAGTAATTGAGCAATTTAAAAAGACGTTACCTCCGAATATCGAATTGGTCGATTACTTTGATCAGGCAGCAAATGTGAATAACCGTTTAAGTGGTTTAGGAAAGGATTTTATGATAGCTATTTTAATTATCGCAATAACACTTTTACCATTGGGAAGAAGAGCAGCTACTATAGTAATGATATCAATCCCATTATCGGTTTCAATTGGATTAGTAATGCTGAATTTACTTGGATTTAGTTTGACTCAGGTGAGTATTGTTGGCCTGGTAGTAGCATTGGGGCTGTTAGTGGACGACGGTATTGTTGTCGTGGAGAATATTGAGAGATGGCTACGGGAAGGATACTCCAGAGTAGAAGCCGCCCTTAAGGCTACCAGGCAAATAGGATTAGCTGTAATTGGATGTACGGCTACCCTGATTATTGCCTTTTTGCCATTGATATTTTTACCTGGTGGCTCCGGAGATTTTATTCGAGGGTTACCGATGGCAGTCGTAAGCTGTGTGCTTGCATCGATGATTTTATCACTCACCATTGTTCCTTTCTTGGCAAGTCGGATATTAAAAGAACACAAAGGGCAAAACAAAGGCAATTTATTCCTGCGGGCTTTTCAAACCGGTATTCATAAAATATATGGCCCCATATTGCACAGAGCATTGAAACACCCTGTAATAACAATATCAGTTGCTGTCTTGATTTTTATTGGGTCTCTGCAACTAATACGAATAATTTGTATCAGTTTGTTCCCGGCTTCTGAAAAACCACAGTTTATGATTAACATCAATACACCATTGCAAACCAATATTTACAAAACAGACAGTGTAACAAGATATGTTGAGAGTGAACTGGCTAAATTTCAGGAAATAAAATATTTCACAGGTAATGTTGGTAAAGGCAATCCATGGATATATTATAGTGAAATGCCTGAAAATGAGAGAAGTGATTACGCTCAAATCTTTGTGCAGATGGATCCTCACACAACTTCAGCTAAAAAACTGGAATTAATTGAAAAGATCAGACGCATTTTTATTGGGTACCCAGGTGCTAAAATTGAAGTAAAAAACCTTGAGCAGGGTGCACATATCCTAGCTCCGGTAGAGGTTCGGCTGGAGGGAGAGAATCTTGATTCATTGCGTCAGATAGCTCAAAGAGTAGAAAATCTGTTGATCAAAACACAGGGTACCATGTATGTAAAAGACCCTGTGACAAATCTTAAAAGTGATATTAAACTGGATATTGATAAAGAAAAGGCCAATAGTTTAGGGATTCCAACTGTGAATATTGATCGCCTGGTTCATCTGGCAGTTGCAGGATTTAAGCTGGGAAATTTTTCAGATGACAACAGTAATGACTACGATATATTATTAACGTCACCTAAATATGAAAGAGCAACACTTGATATTTTTGACAATTTGTTTGTAAACAATTATATGGGTTTTGCAATTCCTCTGACACAATTGGCTACTTTAAAATTAGAATCCTCTCCTCTTACCATCAATCATTATAACAAAATCAGAACAGTATCGGTGAGTGCCTTTGTAATGAAAGGATATTTAGCTGATAACGTAATAAATGATGTTATCACTCAAATGGATAATTTCAAGTTGCCTACGGGGTATTCATACAAGATGGGTGGAGAATTTGAATCGCGGCAGGAAACATTTGAGGGATTTGGCACCATCCTTATAATCACTCTGTTTTTGTTCATTGCTATTTTAGTTCTGGAGTTTAAAACATTTAAAAGTACTTTAATCGTTTTATCTGTAATTCCAATAGGTTTGGTAGGGGCTTTAACTGCACTCTGGATTACTGGTAATTCCTTATCGTTTGTTGCATTAATTGGATTAATAGCTTTGGCAGGAATAGAGGTAAAGAATTCCATCCTCCTGGTCGATTTCACAAATCAGTTACGTAGACAGGGAAAACCGTTGGAAGAAGCGATCCGTGAAGCCGGTGAGATACGATTCCTTCCTATTATTTTAACCTCACTTACAGCTATCGGAGGGTTGATGCCAATAGCCATTTCAACTAATCCTCTAATCTCCCCATTAGCTATTGTTATAATCGGAGGCCTGATAAGTTCCACATTATTATCAAGGATCATTACTCCTGTGATTTATAAACTGTTACCGCCAAGAATATGATATTAAAAAGTATATAATCATGATAACAATAGTAGGGTTCATATTTCTTTATCCAATCTCCATAAATGCTAACACTTCCAAGAAATTCAGTAAAAAGACTGGTGCTAACCAACTATTTATTAGTCTTTTAGATACTTTTCAGATAAATCCCAAGCATTTAAACGCATTTAAACGACAAGTATTGAAAACGCTTGATTCCAACAAACAAACAGCACAAAAAGATATTGATTTGTTTAAGAGACAGTTAACCGATCTTGAAAACAAAAAAGAGACTTTACAAGAGAGATATGCAATCGAAAGACTTCCAAAAGATCTGTATGAGAAGTTCCTCGCAAAGATTGATGGTCAAATCTCGGCTTTGAAAACACAATTTGAAGGAACTGGTTTAGAGATACCTAACCTGGATATCAAGGTCGAAAAAGCAATTGATTTCTCGCAAAATGTCAGTAAATACTGGCTGTCTGGCACGCTCGGTGGTATCAACGTACCCATCTATATGCTATAAATTTACCTCATAAATGCTACAATCCACTATTTCTTTATTTTTGGAGGGCATTTATAAAATCTTAATAATCATACCCGAGCAAGCGAAAACCAAGACTTGTCATAATTCTTTTAGTGGTTGCTAATTCGTTGGTCAATTCAATAATTATTTGTATCATTGTAGTCAGGTTAAACCTGACTGAGTTACTATGAGACGTAAGAACATCTCTACTCAATCGAATAAGCTTCTTTCCTATTTTTACGGATTGAACCGGGTTTGCTTTGACTATGCCGAAGCTTTTAAGGTGTTTCCGCAAGCGAATGAGAGCGCAGTTAAGGAACTACTCAGTGATATGACCAAAAGAGGTCTGCTGATGCGTTTGAAGGAAGGAGTTTATTACCTGATTCCATACGATCAGGATGCTGTAACGTTCATGCCCGACTGGCACCTTGTCGCTGGGTACCTCACCGGTGATTCCGGGTATTATATCGGGTATTATTCGGCATTGCAAATACACAGTCTGATCACGCAACCGTCGCTGAAAGAGCAAATCGTTGTCTCAAGGCAAATCAGACCATCTTCAATCACGATCAGGAAAGTGACATTCCAGTTTATTTATCACAATGAGGACCATTTTTTCGGCACCCGAAAAATGTGGATTGACAATTTTACGCAAGTTCAGTGTTCCGATCTTGAGAAAACGCTTATTGATTGCCTGTTTCGACCCGAGTATGCAGGAGGTATTGTCGAAATTGCAAAAGCGCTTGAAGCCTCTAAAAATAAAATAGATTTTAATAAACTTCTTACCTACGCCACCCGGTTCAAATCGCTGGCAGTTATTAAGCGACTTGGTTTTCTTCTGGAGCTGTTTGAAATCAATACAAGCATCATAGACGATTTGCAGAAAGAAAAAACGGCCTCATATATTTTGCTGGATCCCGGATTGCCTGAGTCGGGTA
>CAZEDO010000134.1:0-7761 GCA_964511085.1 uncultured Lentimicrobiaceae bacterium | reverse complement strand
CCAATGAAACTCTTACCCATGCATCAACTACGACACCTTTGTCGAGGATACGGTCGATCACCTCAACGAGGCTGGATGACCCAATGGTTTTTTCTACTGCCATTTTAATTATCTCCTATCATTAATTTATAAAAACCGTGCTTTACACGAGGGACGGTTTACCTCTTGTGCCGAAAGTTAAACCAAAGGGTGTGCCAGCAATATAGGCAGAATAATAAAAATTCACGACGATCAACTAATCATCTGAGTATAACACTATAAAAAAATATTCAATTATAAATGGAGGAATCCTTCAGGACGAATTACAGCGAGAATTTCATTTATTCATTAAAATTATCGCGAAGCTACGTGAAAACGCGGGTAGTGAAATTTGTGCAAAGTATCTCAAAAGATTGGTCAGATGAATTAAGCACAGTTAAATTGGTTGAGTATTTAAGCCAAACCTTGCCCTGATGTAGCAGAGCCTAATACAATCGGGGTTTGTATAGTTTTTGAATCAGGCTACGTTGCCAATAAACCTGCAAATGTTCTGTTTCCTTAACTAAAATACTTCTACACAATATTTTTTTGGATTATAGAATTATTGAGATTTTGTACTTATATATGTACGCTATAATGTACATAAAAGTATCTAGCTATGTTAACAACAACAATTTCTGATTTCCGAAAGGATATCAAAAGGTATCTTGACAGGGTGACTGAAAATTTTGAAACCCTGATAATTAACAGGGGAAAAGATAATGGTGTGGTCATTATGTCCTTAGATGAATACAATTCCCTAAATGCAACTTATCATGAATTATCATCTAAAACGAATGAGAAACGATTAGATTCAGCAATAGAAAAATTGAAAAAGGGCCCGTCATTTCAAAAAGACCTGATAGTATAATGAAGTATATATTTGTTGACGAGTCGTGGGAAGATTATTTGTATTGGCAAAAGACTGATAAGAAAATTGCGTCTAAAATATATGATCTGTTAAGGGACATTTCGCGTAACCCTTTTTCAGGCATAGGGAAGCCTGAACCATTCAAGTACAAGTATAAAGGATTCTGGTCCCTTAGGATTGATGGCGAACACCGGTTGATTTACCAGGTTAAGGACGATGAAATACGCATAGCCAAATGCAGATTTCATTATGACTGAGGTTGAATAAAAAGGAATGAAAATAGTATCTGTCAGATTCACTCCATCCGCTTCTTGCTTTCGTCTGCGGACTGAACAAGTTGTGTCTTAGCCAGCCGTCTTGAGTTAATCCATTTCCTTAAGCAAAATATGAATATTTCTCTTCCCCGGAAATAATCCTAAGCTTTTTTGCAGAAGCAGTCTCGCAATATCCAACAATCCGCGCTTCAACCGAAAAGCATTGAGCAATAGCAATAATCTCAGCAGCAATCTCAGCAGGAACATAAAGATCCATGCGATGGCCCATGTTGAAAACACGGTACATTTCTTCCAGTGGAGTTCCCGATTGTTCGCGAATATGTTTGAACAGTGTAGGTTAAGGAAAAGACCTGTTAAGAGCAGACCCTGACTTCGTTTACCGGGAGCATCAAAAAACACAGTAAATTAGCTTTGAAATATTCAAGTATATGGGCAGTATTAAATTATTCGAGAGCAAACAGATACGAACAGTCTGGAATGAAGATGACCAAAAATGGTATTTCGTTGTCGAAGATGTTGTTTTGATTTTAACCGAAAGCAAAGACCCTAAGCAATATATCAAACGTATGCGTCAGCGCGACGAAGAACTTGCCAAAGGGTGGGTACAATTTGTACCCACCCTTTGGGTTCAAACCGCCGGAGGCAGGCAAAAGATGGGCTGTGCAAATGCAAAGGGACTTTTGCGGATTATACAATCAATCCCATCGCCCAAAGCAGAGCCATTCAAACTTTGGTTGGCACAAGTTGGCTCGGACAGATTAGATGAGATTGAAAATCCTGAATTGGCTGCTCAACGAACAAGGGAACTTTATAAGCTAAAGGGTTATCCTGACACCTGGATTGAAAAGCGGATGCGAAGCATTGCCATTCGCGAAGAGTTGACAGAAGAATGGAAAAACAGGGGTGTAAAGGAACAAATAGAATATTCAATACTCACCGCAGAAATTTCAAAAGCAACTTTTGGTTTAACACCTACTGAATATATAGAACTTAAAGGTCTTAAAAGAGAAAATCTCCGTGACCATATGAACGACCTTGAACTGATATTTTCAATGCTGGGCGAAGCTTCAACAACAGCTATCGTAAAAACAAAGAACCCAAAAGGTTTTATTGAAAATAAAATTGCAGCCAGACAAGGTGGTTCAGTTGCCGGCAATGCAAGACGGGAACTTGAGACTAAGATAGGGGAAAAAGTGATCACGCCTGATAACTATTTGCCGGAAACAATAAGGAATAAGGCTTTGAAAAAAGGGGATAAGAAATAGCCAATGCAGAGCAAAAGCATTTTTAAAAAATGGTCAGATTCACTCCGTTCACTTCTTGCTTTCGTCTGCGGACTGAACAAGTTGTGCCTTAGCCAGCTGTCTTGAGTTAATCCATTTCCTTAAGCAAAATATGAATACTTCTCTTCCCCTGAAAGAATCGTGAGTTTTTTTGCAGATGCAGCCTCGCAATAACCAACAATCTGCGCTTCAACCGTAAAGGATTGAGCAATAGCAATAATCTCAGCAGCAATATCAGCAGGAACATACAGTTCCATGCGATGCCCCATATTGAAAACACGGTACATTTCTTCCAGTGGAGTGCCTGATTGTTCGCGGATAAGTTTAAAAAGCGGTGGTTCAGGGAAAAGATTATTCTTTACTACATGCAGTTTGTCAATGAAATGCAGCACTTTGGTTTGACCACCACCGCTACAATGGATCATTCCATGAATATGCCTACTGCATGTGTCCAGGATTTTCTTAATTACAGGAGCATACGTTCGGGTAGGGGAGAGAACAAGGTGGCCGGCATCAACCCCGGGAACTTCTGTCGGATCGGTAAGTCTTAGTTTACCGCAATAAACAACATCTTCAGGAAGATTGTTGTCATAACTTTCAGGATATTTTGCGGCATATTCGTGGCTGAAAACATCGTGGCGTGCAGAAGTCAGGCCATTAGAGCCCATACCGCCGTTATATGATTTTTCATAAGTAGCCTGCCCGAAAGAAGCTAATCCAACAATGACATCTCCGGGGCGGATATTTGCATTATCTATTACTTCCATGCGCTTCATGCGAGCGGTAACAGTGGAATCGACAATTATTGTCCGCACAAGATCACCAACATCGGCAGTTTCGCCACCGGTGGAATAAATCCCGATACCGGCATCGCGAAGGTTGGCAAGGAATTCTTCAGTCCCTTCAATAATTGCTTTAATTACCTCACCGGGAATTAAATTTTTATTTCGACCAATAGTTGATGAAAGCAGGATATTATCAGTTGCCCCGATACATAGGAGATCGTCAGTATTCATTACCACGGCATCCTGGGCAATTCCTTTCCAAACTGAAAGATCGCCTGTTTCTTTCCAGTATATATAGGCTAGTGAGGATTTGGTGCCTGCCCCGTCGGCATGCATCACCGTGCAATATTCAGGGTCGCCGGCGAGGAGGTCGGGAATGATTTTGCAGAATGCTTTTGGAAAGAGACCTTTATCAATATGGCTAATGGCAGCATGGACATCTTCCTTTGAAGCCGAAACACCACGCTGGTTGTATTTTAATTGATCTGCCATATAAGATTCACCACGGAGGCACGGAGGTCACGGAGAAATTAAATATTATCTCTGTGCATCTTAGTGTTCTCCGTGTCTCCGTGGTTATTAGTTTTATTTCACACAAAGCCTAAGACTTTACTTGAAAATGAGTTGCTTCTTCTCCCTGTCCAAGGTATATGCCCCAAATTTTTTCAGGATACTTTCGCCCATCATTACCGGAACTTTAACTTTTTGTGATACAGTTGCTTCCACGTCGAAGACGGACTTATTTGCCAGCCTGATTTCTGCAACAACAAATACCGCTTTGTCCTGAACAGTTCCATTGGCAAGGATTTTATCGGCATCACCGCTGAAGTCGGTTTTGCTTATTGCGCCGCTTTTGAGTAGTTCGAGAGTTTCGTCCACAGAAAAGTATAATCCGCGGTCCTGCTCGTCGAGTGTAATATCAATGTTGAAATCGTTCACAACGCAGGGAAGAGTGAGGCTTTTTCCTTCTCCCTTAGACAAAGTCACTATATTGTCTTCAGGGTTCACCTGGATGCTAACTTTCTGGGTCTCGATTTTTTTATTGGTTGGTTTTGGAACATAGTCTTTACTGAGTACGCGGAACTCAGTACGACGATTGAGCGCATGGGCGGCTTCTTTCTCAGGAGTAGTTTTTAGCGAATCGATAAAAGCTTGGGTGAGCTGTGTTCCTGCATTGAATGTGAAGCCTTCACGTTTCGTATCTTTTGTCAGGATGCGGGGAACACGTTCACCATAACCTTTGGCAACAAGGCGATCGGGATCAATACCACGCTCGATAAGATAATTTACAACTGATTCGGCACGTTTCTGCGACAAGACATCATTACTCTCATCTGTGCCACGTGTATCGGTGTGCGAAGCAAGTTCAACCACGATGGTTTCGTTTTCGTCAAGCGTTTTGATCAGGCCCTGCAACGAATCCTGAAACTGTGGTTTTAAATCCCATTTAGCCAGATCGTATAAAATATCGGGAAGGACAATTGGCTTTTCCGGGATAGGATCCAGTCTAAAGTCAATAGTGAAATCTTTGCTGCTTTCAAGCCCAACAGTTGTCTCTTTGGCTTTCTTATTGAAATACCCTTGTTTGCTGACTAAAAGTTCATAAGAAGTATTTGGCCTGATCTGTGATTTGCCAAAACTGTAAAAACCTTTTGGATCTGTCTTCGCTTCTACTGCTGATCCATCCGATCCTACAAGTTTAACCCCCGCACCCTGTATAAACTGCAAAGTCCGGTCATCTTTAACAATGCCTTGCAGCGTGTATAGCAGAGGTGGATTAACAAAGGCGTAGATATCATCGCTGCCCTTGCCTCCTTTGCGGTTGGACGACATAAAACCCTCATCTCCTTCAGGATTAAAGATAATGGAGAAGTCATCTCCGCTGGAATTCATCGGGTACATCAGGTTAGTCGGCTTTGTCCAAGCGCCATTTGAAAAAGTTGTCCTGAAAATATCAAGCCCTCCTAATCCTGGATGCCCATTGCTGGAAAAATACAGCATTGTATCGTTGCGCATGAAAGGGAACATTTCATCGCCGGGAGTGTTTATCAAGACTCCCATATTTACAGGTTTCATAAATGCATCTGTCGGAGATTTTCTGGTAGCCATCCAGATATCTTTACCACCACTTCCACCTTCAAAGTCAGCAGAATAGAAGATTGTGAGTTCGTCCCGGCTAAGTGTGGCATTACCAATCACATTTGTACTATCACCTCCCAGTTCAAGTTTTTTCGGTTCGCCCCAAATTCTGCCGGCCCTGCGGGAAACATAAATCTGACATCCCTGTGCTGACCCTTTCTCAGTTCCGCAACGGGTAAAGTAGAGGTTGTTGAATTTACTGTTTACTGCAGGATTTCCTTCGTTAGCTTCTGTATTGACAGATCCTTCGTCAAGTAATACAGGTGTGCTCCATGTTCCTTTAGGGTCGCGTTTGGCAACAAAAAGATCACTGAAGTTCTGCCCGGTCCAATCGTCAAAGGCTTTGCCGGTAGCCGCTTCGCGCGTGGAAGTGAAGAAGAGCGTGTTATAGAGTTTGTCAGCATAAGCAGGTGAGAAGTCCGCTTCTTTCGAATTAAGTACTTTCTGGTTTGTAATGGTATATTTTGTAGGACTATTTATCCATTGCTGTGCAAGGTCGCATGATTCAGCACCATTTTTTCCTCTTGGATCTTTTGGAGCCAACTCGGAGTAGCGGTTAAAAAGCTCTTTAGCTTCAGGATATTTCTCATTGGATTTCATGGCTTGTGCACAGTATAGAAAGACCAAAGGATTCTTTTCAGCGAAATTCGTTTTGAGAAGCCGTTTATAAGCAGGTTCAGCTCTTTTTGTATTATTGATCAATCTGTTGCACTCGGCAATCTGGAACGAGATGCGCTCTTTATCAGGCTTGCTCCGGCTTTTGGAGTATGCTTTCTTGTATTTGGTAAGGGCTACATTATATTGCATGGTGGTAAACGCCTGATCGGCGGAAGCAATAAAACGGTTCTGTGCTTTTCCGCAAAGCGAAATAGAAACAATAAACGCGACAAGAAGAAGCAACTTTGCGTTCATAGATTATTACAGTGTTAGATTAATTGTAAAACCAGGTGCAACTTGGCTATTCCCGGAATGATTTAAAAGCGAATTTACAGAAAATAGGTTAACGCAGTGTTTCAATCCTTATTATTTGATGATTGTATCTTCTGTGCCCGATGGATCAGCAGGCTTTTGTTTTATCGAAGTTTCGGATTTTATTTCCTTGTCCACCTCGTCTATTTGATCCATGATCCGGGATTTGGTCCGGTTCATTTCCATTTTTACCTTATCAGTTTCTGACTTGATCTCGTCGCGTGCCGAAAGAAATTCTTTTTTTATCCCATCTGTTTCTTCCTTGAATTCGCGGGTAATATCGCTTGTAGCCTTTTTCACCTCGTTCATCACGCGTCCCATCTTGCGGGCTATTTCGGGCAGTCTCTTTGGACCGAAAACTACAAAAACAACGACCATGATTACCAGCAGTTCGCCCCCGCTAATATCGAAAAAAAGTAAAAGGTGGTGCGAAAGCATAGCTCAAAAAAGGATTAAAACACTACAAAAGTAATGAAAAAAGGCTACCTTGAATGGATAGCCTTTTTGTGTAAAATTATTGCAGTTCAATTTGAGAATATTGCTTCAGTGGATATTTCGAAAAACGTTCTTATTCAGTTTTAAAGTCAATCTGAAATTCAATGTTATAACTTTCATTTCTATGAATTTAATAACTTTATATTTAGTTATTTTGGCTCGAGCAACTTAAAAAACTGATCAAGTTGGGGAAGAATAACAATACGCGTCCTACGGTTAGCGGCCTTGTCTGCACTGGTCCCGTTTGTAGTTAATGGCCGATATTGGCTGCGGCCGGCTGCTGTCATCTTTGCTGGGTCGATTTCATATTTAGTCTGTAACAGCCGAACAACTGAAGTGGCACGTTTGACGCTTAAATCCCAATTATCAACAAGGTCGCCATTCTTAAAAGGAACATCGTCCGTGTGACCTTCAACCATGAACTCAACATCTGGTTGATTTTTCAACACTTTGGCCACTTTACCGAGAACAGAGCTGGCCTGGTCTGTAATAACATAACTGCCGCTCTTGAATAACATCTTGTCGGAAATATCGATGTAAACAACTCCTTTGTCAACTTTTATATTAATATCCTTATCGTCCATATTGCCTATCACACCTTTCAGATTTAATACAAGAGCCATATTAAGAGAATCTTTTTTCGCTAATGATGATTGCAGGTTATGTATGTATGCATCCTTCATGCCGATGTTTTCCATTGATTTACGGATGCTTTCGGCCTGCGAGCCGGAAATCACCGACATGTTTTCGAGTTGGTTCAATACTTGGGTGTTATTGGTTTTCAAAAATGAAACCTGCTGGTTTAGATCTTCAATTTTTTTATCTTTTTCATCACTTTGTGATTTAAAGTTTGCCTTGGCATTCTCACACCTGTTAAGATCTTCCTGTGCCTTGCTGAAAGAGGCATTTACTGATTCAAGCCATTT
>CAZEDO010000133.1:0-7858 GCA_964511085.1 uncultured Lentimicrobiaceae bacterium | reverse complement strand
GCGGTTATTCTTTCATTGGCACTAGTGCATATCAGTGTTTATCAGTTCTACAGATCGGCAGTTGAGCTATTATCCACTGAACATAAGGATATTCCACTGATATTAGCTATCAGCAAATTCCCAACCCTTGTCTATGTGCCTTTTTCTATGTGTCCTATGTGCCTATGTGGTTCATTCTGCCTGCTGATAAATCCTGTTTAGTAAAATTGAAAACCAGAGTAATTCCTATTTTTGTACTTTTGACTTGCTTTATCTGATTTAGCTAAGGCAATTCCAACACCAGCAAATGAAAATATCCGCATCCCTCTATTCCGATCATAAGGAAAAAATAATCGAAACCGTTAAAAAGCTCGACGGGCTCAACATCGACCTTTTTCATATCGACAGCAACGACGACCTCTCTGTTTTTGACGATATCCGCGAAATCCGGAAGATAAGTGCCACACCCATCGATCTGCATATTATCTCTTCCAATCCAACCGGTTTCATTCCTGGTATCAAGGAACTGGCTGTTGATTCAGTAACTGTTCAGTATGAAAACCTGCGAAGCAATTTTATACCGGAGCAGAATAACCATACCAATTGGGGCCTCGCTATAATGACAGATACCCCTGTTGAAGTATTTGAGCAATTCAGGAATTCCTACTCATACATATTACTTATGACTACCGTTCCGGGCCAGAGTGGTGGTAGTTTTGACGAACGCAACTTTGAGAAGATCAGGAAGTTTAAGGACCTGTATCCGGAAAAACTGATTCATGTGGATGGTGGAGTTAATGAAGAAGTTTCGTTTATCCTCCGCAACCTGGGAGTGTATTGCGCTGTTTCAGGATCCTACCTTCTAAAATCAGAATACCTGAGCAAATCATTGCTCAAACTGAAATCGGACAAAAACCGCATGGAATATAAGATCAGTTCGTTCATGAAAAAGCCGAATGAACTGGCTATTGTTAAGGAAAATAATATCGACCTGCTCGAAATACTGTATAAAATAGGGGAGGTGCGGATGGGCTTTTGCCTTCTGGTAAACGACAATTATGAATTAAAGGGCCTGGTAACAGATGGCGATCTGCGGCGCGCATTGATTGAACATTATTCTGATTTTAATCAGCTCAAAAAGGTTGATTTCATTAATAAAAAACCATTTGCTATACTTGATGATGTGAGCGTGAAGGAGATGCTGGAAATAGTGAGCCGCCAGAGCAGGAATGTTAATTTTGTGCCGGTAGTAAACAAGGCAAACCAGTTGATGGGAGCTGTATCATTTCATAATTTAATAAAAGGGGAACTGTAATTAAAATTAACCGCAGAGGTCGCGGAGAAGGCGCAGAGTAACGCAGAGAGAAAGTTTTTAATTGACTGAAAATGAAACAATTGCAATTTAGAGGGGAGCTGTAATAAAATTAACCGCAGAGGTCGCGGAGAAGGTACAGAGTACACAGAGTAATAGCTTTTAAATGACTGAAAATGAAATAACTGCAATTATAATCGGATGTGCCATCAAAGTGCATAAGGCCATTGGACCAGGACTGTTAGAATCTGCATATGAAGAATGTATTTATTATGAATTGCGTAAAACATTTCTGGAAATTGAAAGACAAAAACCATTGCCATTAATTTATGAAGAAGTGAAGTTAGATTGCGGATACAGGTTAGACTTCATGGTAAATAAAAAAGTGGTTCTTGAAATTAAATCTGTTGAGGCACTAAATGACATCCACCTTGCTCAGGTGCTAACTTATTTGAGGCTTTCCAGATGTAAGGTAGGATTGTTAATAAATTTCAATGTTGTAAAACTGACAGACGGCATCAAACGGGTAGTAAATAATTATTAGCTCTGCGGCCCTCTGCGTTTCTCCTCCGCGTCCTTTGCGGTTAAACTTTATCATACTGAATACTAAACTAATACATCTAATATGATCCTTCACATAAACAAAAACATACCTAAATCCGCTTTAGACGAATTTATTCAAACCTATAAGGCTGTCTCTTACGAAACTGCAAAGGAATGGGTTTTGATTACCCCTTCATCCCTCAAAGAAACCGATGGCAGCATCGATAATTTTATTACAAATAGAGTTATTTGCGACAGCGATATTCAGCTGGCCAGCCGCAACTACCTGCCGGAAAAAAGAATAGTTAAAGCCGGGGATATTTCTTTTGGAACACCTGCATCAACTGTGATGATGGCAGGCCCATGCTCGGTAGAATCAGAAAAACAGATAGAGGAAAGTGCTGAACTTTTAGTGAGTCTTGGTATTAAAGTTCTTCGCGCCGGTGCTTACAAACCACGCACATCGCCGTATTCATTCCAGGGGCTTGGCCTTGAAGGCTTGAAACTTCTTGATAAAATGAGGCAGAAATACGGTTTCCTCATTATTACTGAGGTGCGTGATTCCACCCATGCCGATGAGGTGATTGATTATGCCGATATTATACAGGTAGGCGCCAAATCCATGTACGACCATGGTATTTTGAAGAAATGCGGTAAATCCCGTAAACCTATCCTGCTGAAACGTGGCTTCGGTTCTACTTTGCAGGAATTTGTGCAGATGGCTGAATTTATCCTGAGCGCCGGTAATGAGAACGTGATGCTTTGCGAACGCGGTATCCGGACCTTTGAGACAAAGACGCGTTTTACCCTCGACCTGTGCGGTGCAGTTTACCTGAAACACTATACCAACCTTCCGGTAATTCTCGATCCTTCACATGCCATGGGCTATGCTTACGGTGTGCCCGATCTTGCCAAAGCCTGTTTTGCCATGGGTGTTGACGGATTGCTAATCGAGACACACCCAAATCCTAAAGTTGCGCAAAGTGATGCTTCCCAGCAGTTAAACCACGATCAATTCAGAAAACTTTACGGAGAACTCAAAGGAATTTCCAATGCATTAAATATAAAGCTGATATGAAAACAGGAGCCATCCTCTTTGCCCCGGCGCAATATGAAGCCGTGCTGACGTATCGGATAAAAGGTGTTCCGTTTTTCCTGTTTGCCACTGCTAAACTGGCCGGTATTATTGGAAATGAGAATGTTATTGTAGCTACCGACAGCAGCCTGATTTTTCAGCTTGCCCAACAATATGGATTTCGTGCGACCAGTCTCTTGCAGGAAGATGGAGAACTAGTAAGTACCATAGCAAGATTGAAACTGCTTTTTTCGGAACCAATGGACAGTTTTATCACCGCTTTTGCCGGAATGCCGCATTTTTCAGAAGCTACCGTGATGGATGGGATAAAGAAAATTGCAGATAAAAATGACCTGGTTATTACGTCATCTGCCATTGTAGAGACGAATGATATTAATATTTTCTCCGCTAGATTTATTGAGAAAGAGTTTAGATTGCCTCTGAACTTTATTTGTGCAAAAATTGATACAACAAAAAGGATTGAAAATACGGCAGAAATGATTATCAGTCCTTCGGAATCGCAGGTTTACACCAGGCCGGAACATCTTGAGAGGTTTGAAACTTCCGAAAATTGTGCTTCTTTTTTTAAAGACCTGTCTCCGGAAATACTCAGGCTGTTGCATCCCCATCCGATCAAAATGTTGATCCTTGATATCGATGGTGTGCTTACTGATGGTGGGATGTACTACACCGAGAGTGGAGATGAATTCAAGAAATTCGATACCAGGGACGGGCTTGCAATTAAGATGCTCACTAAAAAAGGTTTACACGTAGGATTTATAAGTGCCGGCAAGAATAAAAATTTGATAGAAAGTCGTGCCGGGTTACTTGGCGTTCAGCACTGCTATGTTGGGTTTGAGCCAAAACTGAGTATCCTCGACGGATGGTTGAAGGGGTTAGGTATCAGTCGCGAAAATGTCCTTTATGTTGGTGACGACCTGGTTGATCTTGATATTTTTAATGCAGGTGTTCTTGCAGCCTGTCCTGCAGATGCGGTAAAAGCAATAAAGGAAAAGGCCAAAATCATTCTTGAGAAAAAAGGTGGTCAAGGCTGTGTAAGAGAATTGGTTGATAGCTATTTGCTTCATTTAATTACATAGGCCAACTACTTATCAGGTGCAGCGCACCGCCTTGAAGATCGGTACGGAAAGAGATCAACGCTTATATCATCGCAACTTCCCATTGACAAATGGCACCAGTATATTGGAGAAAATACCATTGCCGATGCTATTATGGACAGATTGTCAGGTAATGCTCACAGATTTGATCTTAAAGGAGATTCTTTAAGAAAGAAAAGAAATGAAAAAAATGATTAATATTGTTTAACAAATCCGCCCACATTTAGGTGGCGCCGAATGCGCCGAAATGGTGGCGCCGAATCACCGAAATAATCACTTTTACAGGTATCGGACAAAAGCGGATGGCTGAGGCGGAAATAGGTGCAGCGCACCGCAATAATTGTAGGTGCATCGCACCGCCATATTTGTAGGTGCAGCGCACCGCCATATTTGTAGGTGCGTAGCACCGCAATATTAAACCTATGGCTAACACATACACCCAATGCTATTTTCATCTCGTGTTCGCCGTTAAAAACCGTGTAGCCCTGATTCATAAATCATGGAAAGATGAATTAGAGATGTACATAACCGGTATCATTCAAAACAGCAAACACAAATTACTGGCAATAGGCTCGATGCCTGACCATATTCATATTTTTATTGGTTATAATGTTAATCAGCTTATTCCTGACCTGGTAGAAGAAATTAAAACATCAAGCAATGCCTGGATAAAGCAGAAGAAGTTTTTAGTCAATAAATTTGAGTGGCAAAAAGGATATGGCGCATTCACACATTCACGTTCCAAAATCGATCATGTTATCAAATATATTGGCAATCAGGAAAATCATCATCTTGAAAAATCATTCAGGGAAGAATATCTTGAGATACTTATCAAAAATGAAATAGAATTTAAAAATGAATATGTTTTTGATTTCTTTGATGATATCCGACAATAGGAATAAATATTGCGGTTCTACGCACTACTACACAATTATTACGGTGCTACGCACCTATTGATCAGATCGCCCAACCGGGTTAGTTGAATTGTAATCTTTGTGCCTTGAGGTTATTAGTCGAGTAAGGTGATTGAGCCAAAAGTCAAAGGAAATATATCTTATCAGCCATTTATCCATGAACAGTGAAATAATAGGGATTGTAGCGGGATTGTTATCGTGTACAACCTTTTTGCCACAAGTAATAAAAACCTGGAAATCGAAATCTACTAAAGATGTGTCTCTTACCATGTTTGTCATCGCCACAATCAGTACTGCACTATGGCTACTGTATGGAATAATGATTAACAGTATCTCCATCATCGGAACAAACATTGTTGTCTTATTCTTATCGCTTGTAATGCTACTTCTCTTTTACAGGTATCGGACAAAAGCGGATGGCTGAGGCGGCAATAGGTGCAGCGCACCGCAATAATTGTAGGTGCATCGCACCGCCATATTTGTAGGTGCAGCGCACCGCCATATTTGTAGGTGCGTAGCACCGCAATATTAAACCTATGGCTAACACATACACCCAATGCTATTTTCATCTCGTGTTCGCCGTTAAAAACCGTGTAGCCCTGATTCATAAATCATGGAAAGATGAATTAGAGATGTACATAACCGGTATCATTCAAAACAGCAAACACAAATTACTGGCAATAGGCTCGATGCCTGACCATATTCATATTTTTATTGGTTATAATGTTAATCAGCTTATTCCTGACCTGGTAGAAGAAATTAAAACATCAGGCAATGCCTGGATAAAGCAGAAGAAGTTTTCAGTCAATAAATTTGATGGGTGCAACGTTATAGTGCAAAAGGAATAAAACCTACCGGTTAGAAACATTTTTCATCCAAGAGGTACAATTCTGCATTAATTTTAGTATATTGCATCGTTAAAGCCCTTAACTCGTTAACTCTGGAATCCTGCCATATCCTCTGCCCTGCGTTTCATTTGTTTCCATTCACAATCTAATACAGACATCAATAAGCAAAAAAATAAGGCAAAAACAGATGAAAAACAAAAACAGAATTTACATTTACCCATTGATGATAACGGGTGTGTTACTTATGTTTTTAACTGCTTGCAAGAAAGACGAAACAACACCATCCTCATCAAAAAAAGACCCTGTAATAACCTGGGCAAACCCGGCAGATATCATGTACGGTAAATTGTTAAGCACCACCCAATTAAATGCCACAGTCGATGCTTCCGGCACTTTTCTTTACACACCTCCAACAGGAACTAAGTTAAATGAAGGTGCAAACCAGGATTTAAAAGTGGATTTTACGCCCACTGATGCCGTAACTTACAATTCTGTAAGTAAAACGGTAAAGATAAATGTAATGGCCGGACCTGGAAGCGGAATCATTTTTAATCCCAACTTAACCTATGGAACAGTAACAGATATTGACGGCAATGTGTATAAAACCATTACTATTGGCACACAAACCTGGATGGCCGAAAACCTGCGCACCACCAGATACCGCAATGGCGATTCCATGCCCAATGAAACAAACGTCACGGAATGGGGTAGTATAAGTTCCGGTGCTTACTGTAATTATAATAACACAAGTAACAGTGATACAATTGCAACTTATGGCAGGTTGTACAATTGGTATTCAGTGAACGAAAGTCGAAAAATCGCCCCGGCAGGTTGGCACATACCTTCTTATGACGAGTGGACAACTTTAACTAATTCTTTAGGAGGTCAAAGTGTTGCTGGTTGCAAATTAATAGAAACAGGCACAACCCATTGGCATAGTCCTAATATGGGTGCTACTAACGAAAGTGGCTTTACTGCTCTTCCTGGTGGCTCCCGTGTGTACACAGGACATTATTTTCATTGGATTGGTAAGTATTGCGCCTTTTGGAGTTCAATCGAGGGCGACTCAGGCTATACCCTCAATGCCTTTGCCTATCATACGACCTACGATTCACCTTGGGTTAGTTTAGACATTTACGACAAGAGTGAAGGTATTTCTATCCGCTGCATTAAGGATTAAATGTTCGTTAACAAATGAAACACCTATACTCTCCTGCTCCAGCGCTTCGCAATAACACTTTTCGTCCTAATGAATAGATGGCAATATTACAAGTTGAAATGGCATATAAAGATTAACATGGCTAATTACACCTGAAACAATCCTGCAGGTAGTACTTAAAAATAGTAAAGGCGTGAAGGCGGAAAACTACACTCCAGATTTGATTGTGTGTGCAATAGTGTGTGTACACAAAAAAACAAAGCGCCGTATATGATTGATATACAGCGCTTTGTCTTATTGAAATTCTCCTAATTCGTGGAGCTGCAGGGAGTCGAACCCTGGTCCAAACAAGCAGCAAAAGTGCTTTCTACATGCTTAGCTTTTAGTTGGTTTTCGGAATGGAGCCGGCAAAAAGCGTCCCTACTTCATCCTTATTCCCTTTGGTTTTAGAACAGGCACCGGGAATTTACCTGTGTTAGCGCAGCATTTGCGATGCTCCTGGCGGGACGCGGCTGCGCAGGGCTTCCCGGGGAGCAATCAGCGGCTAGATCCTCTGGATTAAGCGGCTAATGCGTAATTGTAATCGTTGCCAGTTGTTGGCTGTGCGTATTGGGTTTTACGGGCCACTCACGCAACGCCCGGCATGCTTACAATCCCACTTCCTTGCTGTCAAAACCGGTCAGCCCCATGGATTGTGGCGCAAAGGTAGGTAAAATATTGTATGAGTGCCTAAAGTACTTAGAGTATTTAAAGTACTTAGAGTGCCTAGAGTACTTAGAGTGCCTAAAGTTATCTGGTTGTCTGGTCCTGAAATAGGTTTACAGTAAAGTAAATAACAAACCGGATTATGAAAAGAGTCTGAAAATCTGGAATCCGAAACTTCTTATACCTTTAACGGCTGCACATAACG
>CAZEDO010000132.1:0-7975 GCA_964511085.1 uncultured Lentimicrobiaceae bacterium | reverse complement strand
AAGCGGTATGCAACTAATCTTGGTTTCGGTGTCCTTCTCTATTGACAGAATACGCGAGTGGAATGAGTTGGACAAATCGATATCACGTAGAGTATAATTAAATCCTTTTATTGATCTATCCCTTTTACAAGATTACACGTCTTTGCTCATTGGGAAGCCATTTCTAAACCCATGGGGTTTGTCGTGTCCCTTAACCTGATATCACTATGGTATTTCGTATTCTTTCATTCTTCGGAATTAACCTGTCACGCCTAAAAATCGTTATACGGGAACTCCCTTTTTTTTTCATTCAGTTCCTCAGATTCAAAAAAATGAATCGCCTTGCTGGGGGATTTTCTTGGGGAACCCCTTTACCCTGTTTTCATGAACATTTAGAAGAAAGCGGATCGGGCAAAGGTGATTATTTTTATCAAGATCTGATTGTTGCCCAACGTATTTTCAAAATCAATCCAGCAAGGCATGTAGACGTTGGATCACGCATTGATGGTTTTGTGGCACATGTGGCATCCTTCAGGCCTATTGAGGTCATTGACATTCGCCCGCTACTTTGCAAAATTCCCAACGTACGTTTTATTCAACAAAACATGATGACTCCCCTCTGCGATCACCTTGTCGACTACTGTGATTCTTTGTCCTGTCTGCATGCCATTGAACATTTCGGATTAGGTCGTTATGGTGATCCGCTCTGTATTGATGGTCATTTGAAAGGTCTTCAACAACTCAACAAAATACTCAAACCCAACGGAAAGTTCTACATCTCAGTACCGATTGGACCACAGAGAATTGAGTATAATGCCCATCGTGTTTTCTCAATAAAATATCTTTTGGACCTTTTTTCTGAAGATTACCAACTAGACCGATTTTCTTATGTAGATGATAAAGGAGAGTTGCATGAAGACGCGTCCTTAAGTTCACCCCAAATTGAAACCAATTTTGGTTGTTGGTATGGCTGTGGAATCTTTGAACTCACAAAACAATGAGCCGAGCGGCCGGCAATGATGCCTCCTTTTCTCACACCACATGCCAACCTGCCTTCAACAGGCAGTCTTCTGTTAATTTGTTTAACAACCAATATTTTGGCACAATCGTGATCCCCTCTGGATCACGACCGAGATAAGCACCCCACCAGGAAAAGGAACTGTTGGCAATAATATGGTGACGACAAGCCATCATAAGCCTCATATCCTCCCATGGCGTATCAGCATTACCCTCAACATAAACAGGATTCTCGATAAAATCTAAATGTTCTTTGCACCAAACAACATCATCTGAGAAAACAATCCATCGAGTAACCGTACCATCTTGCCTCTTGAGTGTATCAACTGCACACTTATAATAATCAATTCCTATTACCGATTCTGGCACCATCTGCAAATAATCACTCCTCCTAACATGAACACTCACTGCGTTTTCCTTCATGAGCAGAGCGAGGAGTTCTCGGTTGCGTGCAAGAGGTTCAGTCACAAAACGAAATTCCTCGCGTAACGTTTTCTCTTCAGGCAAATACTTGATGTTTTGACAAAAGTTTTTCACGTACACTACCGGCTCTTTAAATGTGTCTTCTAAACACGAAAAGGCTAAATCATACTCCCCCATCGGTAGCTCTTTCATACACCGAATGTTAAATAGGTAGAGAAACACATCGTAAAATTTTAAACTTAACCGCTGTGCTAAGAGTAAAACAACAAGATGCACCGCGCTCAACAAGTAATTCCAGTGTTTAGTTCGAAGCCCCCCTTGAAAATGATATAAGAGATAGTTACGCTGCCGCAGGATTGCGAAACTCATCCGGTCATGAACACAAACACGGTTTGTACGTCTAGCAAGTTCAATAGAAGCCGCATGCCGAAACATCTGATTACCTAATCCGGCATCTAGCATCGCAACAACCTTCTTACGCTTTTGATGCAACGATTTCATGCCTCACTTCTCCCTGTTCCTCTGGCTCTGTGGATAGCAATAAAGAGCCCCAATAATATTATGAGATTAAAACTAAGAATGATTCCTAAAATTACTGACAACCGGCATGGATTAAATTTTGCAATTGCATCAAACAAACGGATGGGCATCCAAGAAGCAAAAGCACCATATCTTGTAAGGGCAACAAGCACAAAGCCTTCCATAATATAACAAATGGCTAAAAAGGGCAGAAGTCTCACTTGACTCCTCGCCGTCTCATACGTCACATAACACTGAGTAACACCACGGATGACTTGGACGATGCATAAGATAACAAACATATCCATAAACGCTAGGTATGCATGCCAAGCAGCCTTATACCAGAAAAGAAAGTAGACGATTGGAAACAAGACGACGCCGAACAACAAGGAGATAAAAAACACTTTTCGTAGAATTTGATACAGATCGTATCCTTCTCCTTTTCGTCTTGCATGCTCATCTGCAATAATGGGGAAGAGCACAAAAGATAACGAAAGTCCGAAACTCATAAGGATTTCCGCAAAACGTGAAATCATGTAATATCCTGCAGATTCAACGTCTGGCAAACGATGACGAATAACCATATTTTCTATGGTTACAACGCTATAGAGAGAACCATAAAGCAATCCAATCCAAGCAGTATATTTCAAAATAGGCTTCCAGTCATCATTCCAATACGCTTGACGCTTGATATGTTGATTTAATCTTTTCCGCAACACCAGCAGGGAGATCATTATACTAGCGACACTAGGGACAATCGCTCCAACAAAATAACCAGATAGGCCACGAATAGGCAAACAGATCAAGAGTGTTATAAAGCGCAGACACGCTCCGCCAATACTTAATAAATTCAATATTCTAAATTTTTTCAATGCTTGGAGCGCGGTACTAAATAACGGCGAAAGTGCCCCTATCAGGCCAGAACAAATGATCAACATTGAAAGAAGCCCATTTTCAACACGCATACGTTCGAAGACAAAAGGCATAAAAAAATACGCAAGTCCCGAAAACATCAACAATATTATACTAGACAGAACAAAGACATCCCTCAATAGTGCCTTAACCTTGCCATACTCTTCCTGCGCCATGTACTTCGTCAAAAACTTCATAAAGGGAATCATTAAGATTGTCAAAGGCAATCCGATCAGACCCCCGATAGAAGTAAGTGGGAGAACAGCTCCCAGTTCCTCCTGCGGCACATATTTAGGAACTAGCCAAAGCCCTATGAACGTATTAATGACCGCCCCCAGTTGTTGGGTCATAAACAAAACGATTGTATACCACCACAGTTCACCAAGACTGGATTTGATTTTTTCTTTTATTCTATAGACATCAATCATGATTTATTATTCGGATATCCTTTCATTTTGCTGACCGCATTATTAAATGTTATTTTCCTTTGTCCTCATTGGTTACCACATAACAGCTAGCCATTACTATTACTGCTAACATTTGACTCTCGTAAGACAATAATATGTTTTTCAAGAGTATTAGCACTTTTTTCCCATGAAAAATGAGTGCGAACAAAATTCAAACCGGTATTAGAAAGTTGCTCCCAGCCGTCTCCTTTAAGAAGTTTCACCACTTTATTTGCAAATGCTACTGGATCGTCTTCAATCCATAAATCGCGCCCATGAACCGCCTGAATGCCACTATTTCCAGCCGTTGTTGTAACCACCGGAGTGCCCGAAGACAACGCTTCAAGAATCTTTGTCTGCACTCCTATTTTAAGTCGGACAGGGCATACGCTAACCATTGCTCTTCGTAAATAATCCGATACATTATCAACTCGACCTGTAATGATAACGTTATTTGAAAATCGTGACGCAATAGTTCGAATAGAGGGTTTCGGATCTGCACCAACAATCCAAAGTTTTGCACGTGGATATTGAGCCAACACTTTCGGAAACACTTGTGATATGAAGAAAAGCACCCCTTCGACGTTCGGCAAATAAAACATGTTTCCTGAAATAATAATCATACCATCTTCACGAGTCGTCTTCTGAGCAATCAGACTGTCATCTGCTCTTTCCACACCGTATGGAACAAAACAAAGATTCTGATAATGTAGCATCGTTTGGATATCTATGATATCCGCCTCGGACAATAACGCAACATTTCCGATGGACGGAAACATCTTTTGTTCAAATCGTTTCATAGACAGCAAAAGGATCGTTAGTTTTATCTTATCCCATGAAGTGCACAGGGGTAAAGCTCGCATTCGCGTCAACTTCAAAAATTGTGGATCTTCAATATTGGCAATGAGTTTATAACGTAATTCCTTTGGGCAATCCAGCGTCGTTGAAAAGCCATACGAGAGGATGGCATCAAACTTCTCGATTTTATCTATTTCCCTGATTTTTTTCGTTACCCATCGTGCTTGATAAATCAGGGTGGGAAGACCCCTCATAACATTGCTCACAGCATGAAGCGGCAATGACATAGGCTCCGGTGTCTTATCTGGCGCATGATAAACAAAATCAGCAAACCTCTCATCTTGAGAAAGATTCAGGCGAAAACTATTGCAAACCAAATGTACCTGATGACGTTGTGCCAAAATACGAATATTATTGAAGGCGACAATATCTCTGCCTATCTTTGGTGGAAAGGGAAAAGCGGAAAGTACAAAAAGGATTTTCATACTCTATCACCCCGATTATCCAGCAACATCATCTCTGCAAGCACATCAATACTCGTGCCTGGCTTCCACCCTAACGACAAAATAGTCTTTGGATCTGACACGAGAAGCGGGTATTCAGGAATGAAACCATCTGTGCGAAGGATAACATGGTTGTGCCAATCAGCACCGACCTTTGAAAAACAGATCTCGATCCATTCCTGAATCGAATAGGCTTTTCCGGTCCCAATGGTTGCTTCGAAAACAACATCTTGACTGACCAGCGTCAATATCCCCGCTGCAATATCTCCCGCAAAACCAACCTCTTTTCGTACAGAGACATCTCCCAACATGATCTGCTCCTGTGAACCCTCCCGGACACGCTTCGCAAGTTCAGATATACTTTTGCAGAGACAGTTTGGTTTACGTAGCGGACTCTCATGGTGAAAGAGATACCCGACATAGGTTTTGATGCCTAAAGAGCGATAATAACGAGCCGCATAAACCGAGTGAATTCGCGATACTGCATAAGCGCTCAAGGGAGCAAATTCATCCTTCTCGGAAATCGGAGCCCCCTTGTTGATGAACTGGACACCACTTCCCGTGATGAAAACACGACAGGCTGGACACTGTTCTTTCACAGACTCAAGAATATTGAGTGTCCCAGTTGCTATGGTTTCATGGTTTTCAAATAAGGCCTCATGACGCGTCGTGGAGTTTGCGGCCAAGTGAAAAATATAATTAGGCTGGAGATCTTTGACCAACCGTTCGACCTCCTGAAACTTGGTAATGTCCACTCCGTTTGAGCGTGGAACACCATACACCTGGCATGCGTTTGCCTGAAGCTGCTCCTGTAGATAGAAGCCATCTTGTCCGTTGACACCGAATATGATTGCTTTTTTCATAATAACGAATTCGTACTACTAGGCAATCGACAACTTATCACAAAAGATCAGATAAAACCTCTCTCTTTCTTCGCATATTCATATACGTCATTAGCGTCTGGGCCATCATAGAAGTTCTCTGGTAGTTGATTATCTTCTATACCTGAAAATTCGCTTGTTGAGGCAAAATAAGCCGCTATGTCGCCCAGCCGAACATAGTTTCTAGCCCCTATTTCTTTAACCCCTTTTTCTGCTTCGAACAAATCAACTATTTTGCGACCAACCCATGCTACATCCGTATATGCGTATTTTGTTTCTGCAGAAACAAATACTTGCCGGCCAGCCAAAATATCGTGAAGTGTATCCTGCTTTCTGTTCCCCCCAAACATGGGGCCCAGCCGGACAACAACAGAATCCCTTGTTAAAGCCATTAATTCACATGCCCTGCGATGTCTGCCATATTGAGTGTCGAGTTGGGTTCTGCAAGATAAACTGGAAATCAATACAAAACGTTTGCCTTGCGCTAATTCACAAAAACGCGCTGTTTTTTCTACTGTCTCGCAGAAATCCTGCATCGGATATTTCTCAGCATTAAACCTCTTGGCAGGATTTGCGGCATGAACAATAATATCAGCCTTTGAAAAAGGCTCCTCAATAGCATCTCCTCTAAACACTTTAAGCAAATTGTAATTATTACTTTCTTCGACCGCTTTTACAATTTGACTGCCAACAAATCCTGCCGCCCCAACAATCACCACTGTTTTATTATTTGCCATCTCAAGTTTTGCCTGTATTGCCTGCTGGATTATAATTTGCATCAACGGATTTCATGTGTTGAACATAATCATCGTTAAACGGGATAATATCTTCGTAAATAATGGGCTTATCACATTTATCCCACTGCTTTGTTAACAATGAGATGCATATCGATTGGGTTACGGCATGAACGGCATGAGGAGTGTTAGGTGGAGTCCGAAAACATATACCCTTACTCGCATGCATATTTAATTCTTTGCCCGTAACTGGATCTTTAGTAACCATCACGACCGTCCCATCAACAACTAAAAAATATTCGGTAAATTCTGGATGATAATGATTTCCTCTAATCTTATTTGGATGAAAATATAGCATATTAAATTCAACAATTTGAATATCTGCCAGCCAAGTAAATATTGCTCCTCGCCCATCTTGAACCGTTTTTATATTACACGAAGCTTCTAAAATATCAATGTTGCCTAATTTGTTTGCCATGTGAGTCTCCTTATTTCGAAACGGTAATAAAACGGGGATAGGGAAGAGGTATCAATAAATGAACCTTCTGCCCTGGCTTGAGATTTTTTTTGAATTATTTTTATAAAAGCGTTTGTATAATAGTAAGGAAGGACAAGTAAGTACTCAGGTAATTTACTTAAATGAGAAGCCTCCTCTATAATTGAGATCTTAGATCCGATCGTCATTTTTCCAATCTTCTTTGCACTATTATCAAGAATGCATGGCATCTGTTTATTATCAATCCCTAAGAACTGTAAAAGCATATTACCCTTAGTGCTAGCACCAAAACCCCACAAATATCCATGCACATACACGATATGATCTACTAGTGCTTTAATAGTGTTGCCCAATAACTGAACCCTGCTATTAAACGCATAAAGAGCTTCGTATGTGTTTGTTTTTTGTTCTGCCTCAAACTGTTTTATGTCAACATAATCTTTGAGTAGATATTCGCTGTTAAATTTCGAACGATCCTTAACAATAAACACCCTAAGGCTTCCTCCGTAGCTTTTTACGACACGAGCCTCTGCAATACTCAAGCCAACTTGTGACAACAAAAACTCTAATGACGCCAACGAATAATACGCAGCATGTTCATGGACAATATTGTCAAAAATATTATCTGTCAGCATCGTTCCTAAATAAGTCATCTGTAAAACCCACACTGAATCATCAGACATGATCTTATATATGTTTCTGCAAAATTCTATGGGGTTAGTGAGATGATAAAACATTGCAATGCTGAAGATAAGTTTTGGATTGGGCAGATCCAACTTTTTATACACATCGGCATTAAATTTATCATGAACATAGACATAATTTGGATCCGCAAAAACTTGTTTTATTCCAGCGGCTGCGTCTATATTTACTCTGGCTTTTACGGGTCGGTCGATTAAGCTTAATAAGGTCCCATCGTTGCCTCCTATATCAAGAACTACGTCATTTTTATCTAAATTAATAATTTTTTGCGCATCGTCAACTACGTTTTTCAAGATAGAATTCATTGTAGCAGTTAAACTGCTTTCATAGGGATAATGATCAAAAACATGTTGTAAATTGTATTCGTTCGAAAGTTGAACTAATCCGCAGTCGTCATTAGAACATCTTGCCAAATTCAAACTCGTAGGATGTAAGTCGTCCAGATTATCTTCCTCTGTCACAAAAACAGCACTGGGATATTGATCTCCAATAATAACAATATCAGCAGATAATGGGCTCCCACAAGAAATACAATGTGTCTTTACTTTTTGATTCATCATTTTAC
>CAZEDO010000131.1:0-8397 GCA_964511085.1 uncultured Lentimicrobiaceae bacterium | reverse complement strand
CAGGAACAATTACCGGAACCACAGGCTTCAATAATGTAACATTAGCTGGTGGGGTAACTTTCAGTTCAGCTTCTACAATTAACGGAACACTTACCATCAACGCAGGAGGTTATGTAAATACTACTGCGCCTATCTATGCAAATGGTTCGACCCTTAAATATAACTCAGGTACTTCCTATGGCAGGGGAACCGAATGGAGCACGACAAGTGGAAATGGGTACCCCTGCAATGTTCAGATTAGTGGTACTACTTTACTAGGCATAGGTGCCAATTCAGGAACAGGAACAGCACGCCAGTGCTCTGGGAATTTAACAGTTGATGCCGGATGTACTTTAAGTATGAATGAAACAGGCTGGGTGATGACTGCAGCAGTTACCGTGAATGGTAATGTTGTCAACAATGGAACAATCACACTTTCCGGAAGTGTAGGAGGTGACTTAAAAACCCAGGGTAATATTAATGATAGCGGAACTTTTAATGCCAATTCGAGGGCCATCTTTTTCAACGGAGGAAATAACCAGGTGATACAAGGAACCGGAGTTTTTGATATTTCGTATGTCAGGATTAGTAAGACTGGAGGTAGTGTTCAATTAGCGACCAACCTCACATGCGCAGGGCCAGGAGGGGGCAATGCCATGGAAATAGACGGAACTAACAGTATGCTTGATTTGAATGGCTATACACTTTATTTGGGAGCAAGCGGCGTGGGATCAACTTATAATAGTGGAATAGCAACGCCAGGAAAAATTAAAGGTAGCTCAACTTCAAGCCTGTCTATTTTAGGAACAGGTGCGCTTGGAACGATAAACTTCGACCAGACAACACCCGGCACAACCAATGCGCTAAGCAGTCTCACTATCAACAGAACATTAAGCGGAACAGTAACCTTTGGTACTAATGCAACTGTAAGCGGAGCATTAACTCTCACCAACGGTAAACTTGCCATTGGAGCCAACACGCTAACCCTTGCAGGCACTGTTGCTTCCATGAGCGCAGACAACAGCTTAACTGGTTCTGCAACTTCCAGCCTTATTATTAATGGTACCGGTGCGTTGGGAACCTTGTACTTTGATCAAACCACAGGAGGAACAACAAATGCACTCCAAAATCTCACCATCAACAGGACTTCAAGCGGCACGGTAACCCTTGGGAATGATGCAACTGTAAGCGGAGCATTAACTCTCACCAGCGGAAAACCCGCCATAGGAGCCACCACGCTAACCCTTGCCGGTACTGTTGCTTCCATGAGTGCAGCCAACAGTTTAACAGGTTCCGCATCTTCCAACCTTACCATTAATGGAACCGGTGCATTGGGAACCTTGTATTTTGATCAGACAACTCCAGGTACAACCAATAAAATAGCTGCTTTCACACTAAACCGTACATCATCGGGAACGGCAACGTTAGCATCTAACCTCAGTGCAGGTTCCTTGACACTAACAGCCGGAGCATTCACAATAAACCCCGCCATTGCGCTCACCGCAACCGGCACCACCGCCCTTGGCGCTGCCCAATGCCTTGTACTTAAATCCGATGCCACCGGCACTGCTTCGTTTATTGATAATGGAACCATCAGCGGCAGCGGCACAGCTAAAATTGAACGTTATCTGACTCCTTATATTGCTGGTGCCACAACCGACTGGCGGTCTCATTTTATTTCGTCACCGGTGGGAACAGCTCAGGCCATTATGCCAGAATTCCAGACCATGACCAATGCTACCGACGATTTCTTTATGTGGGACGAAACAACAGGGTACTGGATAAATACAAAGCAGGGCAGTGCATCGCCGTTTACATGGAACACCGCATTTGGTGCAGGAAACGGGGCATTCGTTACCGGTAAAGGTTACCTGGCGGCATATCCTGCAACTGCTACAAAAAATTTTACTGGAACACCTTATACTTCCACTGGCGGCCTTACAATGACCTGCACGAATAACACTGCAGGAGGCGGCTGGAATCTTCTGGGGAATCCTTTCCCTTCGGCTATTGACTGGGATTTGGTATCAAAAGGCAATGGAATGGACAATGCCTTGTATTATTACGATAACAGCGCTCCGAGGTACAGGTATTATGTTGCGCTTACCGGTGGCATTGGCACCTCATACAGCGGTGGCTCCCGCTATATACCAGCAATGCAGGGCTTCATGGTGCATGCAAAAACAACAGGAACCCAAACTATTACAATGGCCAACAGCAACAGGGTCCACCAAAGCTTAACAACTTATTATAAAGCAGCCCCGCTCACCGAAAATGTTCTCAATATATCGGTAGAAGGCAACGGTTCCAGCGATGATTTGAGGGTATGCTTCTTCGACCAGGCTGGTGTGAATTTCGATGGCGATTACGATGCCTACAAACTCTTCAGCTCTAACACTACCATTCCAGAATTATACTCGGTAACGCCGGACAATACACAGTTAGCCATCAATACACTTCCGCTTTCGCAGATGTATGGTGATGTTCCTGTTGGATTCCAGCCCGGCACCGCCGGCAGCTTCACCTTTACTGCCGATGGAGTGAGCAGTTTTGCGGCTGCAACCTGTATTTATCTGGAGGACAAAAAGGCAGGAACAATGCAGAAACTGAACGATAATCCTGTGTATGCGTTTACATCCGACTCAGGTGATAATACTGACCGGTTCCTGCTTCATTTCCAGAATGCCACTTCTATAACCAACCCCGATATAGCCAGGGATTTTACTATTCGTGCCGAAAACGGCATTATTACCATACAGCAGACAGGTAACCAGGGTGGCGCCATTACCGTAACCGATATGGCCGGGCGCACAGTTGCCGGAGCCAGCCTATTAGCAGGCCAGCCCTCACGGATTGCCATGGATGGACATACTGGTTTATTCATTGTAAGCATTTTAACTGCCAACGGTGTAAGCAGCTCTAGAATATTTGTAAAATAAAATTACTTGCAGTACTGCAAGTATCTGTATATTAAAGTGTTATTATATATCATAAAATCGAAAATAAATGTCTCCAATTGTTATTGCTTCAGGTTCCCTAATACTGATAGGGCTCTTTCTCTTAATGCTTCATAAGAAAAGAATTACGCTTTATTTAACGCGTATTTTATTTGGAAATTATAGCTATCAATATGTAACACGTTACAAAGCGTACGTTCTAAGAAGCCCTTATCCTCCTTGTATTAGCGAGGATTTAATGGTTCGTTGCTTTCACTTTATTGATATAGATCCCAAAACGAAGTCGTATGCAACAAAAACACCTATATCATTTGGTTCCTTCTCGTTTTTCGAAAAATTTGCAACAATAAAAAATAAAACTCAGCCGGATTACTTCAATATTTATAAGTTATCGGATACCACCACCGTGAAAATCATTGGGTACAAGGCTGAGATGCTTGGTGATGAAATAAGGGAAATATATTATTTTATGAATGACATATTCTTCATGGGCGAATACTCATTCAGCGATGGCTCGGAGTTCACAAATAAAAAACTCGTCGAAATGTTAACTTCAAAGTATAATATTAATGGAGTTGAGAAAGATAGAGAATTTTATATAAAGGATACTGAAGAATCTCTTATCTATTTTAATAACAATGGTTTTTCCACCTCAATTCAGTATATCAACACCAAAAGGGAATATGTAAATGAAGTATGGGATACCTATTTTAGAAAAGTTATTAAAAAAGATCCCGATACTTTCTCTAAAGCTGAAAACGAGAGCATATTATTCGCCAAACTGTAAACCAAAAATATTTATACTATGAAACGCACTTTTATTGTTTATTACTCTGTCCTATTGTTTCTTGTGTTCTTTGCTATAGAACAACCTGTGTTTGCTGATGGCCCGCCTCCTCCACCCCCGGGTGGGGAGCGCGGTGCTGGTGGCAACCAGGTACCTGGTGGCGGCGCTCCTATAGGCGATGGTATTCTGCTCCTTGGGCAGATGGCAGTTGGCTATGGTATAATGCGTTTAGTTTATCAAAGAAGAAAAGAAGCGGAGGCCAAAAAAAAGGCAACTTTTTAATTCGCCAAATCCGGATACTGCAAATTCATAACTAAAATTGAAGTTGTTTACATTCTTTGAAAAACTTTGAAAATTATGTCCCTGTCCCCCGTCCCTTGTCCCCTTTATTCGCTGCGCTCATGAGAACGCTTCGCTAAGTTTCAAGAAAAGTAGCATAGAGAATGGAAGCTGAAAAGTATTACTACAAGCACGATAATGCAAATTGCAAAGAGCCTTGCAAACAAATAAATAACGGAACTATGATAGGCTCCGGAGCCTGTAAGAAATGTATATATTGTTTGGAATTTTTTCTCGATGAGCATTGGATTAAGTGCATGCATATCAAAGTAACTGATGCCAATATTCCTTTTCCCATTCAATAGATTAAACTTTCAAAAAGTGCGGGGTATATTCATGCGTAAGGCATATCCTACATAATAAATAGCAATGTCCGTACATTAAAATGAGATATATCCTACAAGCATTCTATTTGAGAAAGACGTACTTTGTTGCACGTATTATGTAGGCATATGTTTTATATGCGGCATGCTACATATATGATGCTGATATGGGGATATCAGCAGATAAAATACAAGGCGTCAACTTACAAAAAACTGTCCAGTGTTATTTGCCGGTAAAGCTATTATCGAAAAATGATCTGACTTCTATAAACATTCCTGACAGATGAAAAACAGTAATTATTCTTCCGGCTCAATGCACTTTGTCATTAAGTTAAAAGTTATAGTGGAGACCCTGTTATTGCTGATCTTCTATGCTACCCTGCTAAAAATAATCTGGTAAGGGTAATCTATTTACGAACAATGGGATTAGGTTGAATCTTGTGGTTTGGCTAAAGGGAATGGGATTAAAGTTCATAAAGTTTATCAAGTTCGTCAGGTTCGTCAAGTTTATCAAGTTCATCAGGTTCATCAAGTTTATAAAGTTCCTCATGTTTATCAAGTTCATAAAGTTGTTATTTTGGATTTTGTCTCCTGTCTCCTGTATTCAGACACTCCGCTATCCTGTGGCTGTGTAGTTCATTCTGATTCCAGCCTTTTGGCACATTTATGCGTAAGGGATATCCTACAACAAAAAAAGGTAAAAGCCTTACATATAAAAAAGATTTATCCTACAGTCAGTTAATTTGCAAAAGCCTTCCTTTGAATAGAAATTTTACAAATGCATGCTATATGTAGCATATTGAATATGAGATGCTTGGGTAAATGTTTTATCTTCAGGTGATAAGACCTGGCATCCTTGAAACAAAAAACTGTAAAGTGATATTTTTCGATATAGCATTAATATAAAACAGATGAAAAAAATAGTAATTGTTTTCGTAATGGTCTTTTTGATTGCAGCACCTTTGCTCATGTTGGCACAAGCTCCGCCGCATCCTAATAATGGCACAGCACCGGTTCATGGAACCAACGGCCCGGTGGGAGGGGGAGCGCCAATATCGCATGGCGTGGCGCTGCTAATTGGCATGGCCGCTGCTTATGGTATGCGCAAACTGTATTATACCCGCAAAAATATGGAAACCAAAGAATAACTGTTGTCAAACAGCGAATAATTGACAAATATGAGCCTTTAGCTGTAGGTTATTAACCTTTAGCGATTTATTACATTTTATAGCCAATACCTGGGATAGTAAAAAAATGAAGACTGCCGCAACAGTCAATATTTTTAGTTGGCAGCAGCCTTCTACTCCTGACCAATTCTTTTATTCCCGCACAATCAAGTTCTTAAACAGTAAGCACGGGCGTGGCCCAAAAGCTTGTTTTTGTTTGATCCGGGCTCTGGTCATTCAGTTTATAGTACTTTTCTCACTCATTTCCCCGCTGCAGGTTGCCGGAGCTAAAGATAAAAAATCTGACAGCCTCCTCAGGATAATAAATACACGGCCTGACATTGAAAAAGTAACCGCGCTCAACCAACTGGCTTCCCATTTGCTGGATATTGATACGCCTGAAGCTTTTAATTATATTCAACGCTCCCTTAAACTTTGTAACCATCTTAATGATCAGTCAGGGAAAACTGAAGTTTATTCACTTTTGGGGCAGTATTACCGCAGTACAAATAAACTTCCTTTGGCATTCTCGGCGCACAAAAAATCATGCCAGATCGCTAAAAGCAGATCAGATTATAAGAACCAAATACTCAATCTGATTCAGATGGCCGAAATCGGTTATATCGAACTGAAGACTGATACAGCTGAAATTATGCTTAACCAGGCAGAAAAGCTTATAACGATTAACAATTACAACCAGGCTTTACCTGCTATCTACAACTGTAAAGCAAATATAGCCAACAGAAGAGGGCTGAATATAAATGCAATTTACTATTACACTAAGGCTGCACAAATCTATGTAAAAATCAAAAATGAAAAAAACCTGGCTGTAGTGTACGAAAACATAGGAACATTAAATACAGGCATGGGAAACTACCCACAGGCAAATTATTGTCTTAAAGAAGCAGAAAGGCTTTTGATTAAGAACAAACAAATAGAAAAGCTTGCCGACATCTATAATGATTTTGGAGTTATGTACGGTGTATCGGATTCGGTTGAAAAATCCATTTTTTACTATAGCAAGGCCATTGGAATAGACAGGGAATATAGCAGAACTTATAGCCTGGCAAAGGACTACCTGAATCTGGCAAATGTATTCAGCAACAGGAAGGAATTCAAAACAGCCACAGCCTATTATGATAGCTCATTGGTTTTGTGCAGGCAGTACAATATTACCTATGGTATATTGCTCAACAACATTAACCGCGGCCAGATGTATTCCTTTATGGGCGATAATACCAGGGCTTTGTCAACACTTCTGCCTCTGATCGCTCAATTGGATGAATATAATCTGCCGGGGGAAAAAATTGAATTATTCAATATGTTGTATCTCTCATATAAACAATCAGGCAATTATGAGAAGGCACTTTCTTTTCTCGAAAAATACAAACAGGGAAAGGACAGCATTGCCGGGGAACAAAAAAACAAATCGATACTGGAACTGCAAGCCAGGTATGAGAAGGAAAAAGAGCAAAATAAAATAGCGGAATTGCAGCAATCTGCGCTAAATAACAGGAATGCAGCACGTCTTTCTATTATAGGCATGTTAGTGATACTTATTATAATGACAGCTGCAGGATTTCTGCTTTTTATCCAAAAGCGGGCAGCTATTCATAAACAAAAGCTTACTTACAATGAGAATGACCAGCTTAATCTGAGAATAGAATTAAAAGATAAAGAACTTATTGGCAAATCAATGCAACTTGCAAGTGTTTCCGAAGCCACCGGCACTATAGCTACTATGATTAACAAGGTTTTGCCTTCGGCAGATGAGCATACACAGAAGCACCTGAGTACTATCCTGAAAGAACTGGAATTTAAATCGCCGGAAATTTCATGGAAAGAGTTTGAAACACGCTTTGAACAGGTGCATGAAGCCTTCTACAGGACACTGTTTCAACGTCACCCGGGGTTAACTCCTGCGGAAGTTAGGTTATGCAGTTTTCTGAAACTCAATATGGCTAACAAGGATATTGCCCTGCTTACCAACCGGAGCATACGCACCATAGAGAATACCCGTATCAGCATCCGCAAAAAGATACAACTCAGCACCAAGGACAACCTGACTTCCTATTTGCTTTCAGTCTGAGCCGGCATTGGTCCTTTTTCTTAACGAAAGCAGACTAAAGGTAAGAGACCGCTTAAAGCAAGCTCCGACATAAAATAGTTTCCTTTACAACCATATTATCTATGAGTTATGGTATGTTGCAGGGCTATAGCTATACAGAATCTTTGCGGATTTACCTTCGGTGATCAGAAGTATACGTACAAATAATCTGAATTTGTCCACGAAAATCATAACAATTCATACGTGAATGATCCATTATTTTTTGCTGTTATTACCATAATGGGATATTGTTCTATCTTAGTAAAGAGGCCAAATTAACTTCCCCAATTCAAATTTCTTTTCCAAACGAAATTAACTTCTGAAAGGCTGATTGCTATCTCGTCCCTACGGGACTTAGGACAAGGGGGCTGCTTTTATTCTACCAATATTCAGTCCAGCTGGGACAGTCCCGTCATGGACAACATATTGGTAGAAAGCAAAACACACGTCATAATACAGTCCCGATGGGATTGTCCCGTCAGGGACAACATGTTGGCAGAAAGCAAAATACACGCCAGAATTCAGTCCCGATGGGATTGTCCCGTCAGGGACAACATGTAGGTAGAAAGCAAAACACACGCCAGAATTCAGTTCCGTTGGGATTGTCCCGTCAGGGATAACATGTTGGCAGAAAGCAAAACACACGCCAGAATACAGTCCCGTTGGGATTTTCCCGTCAGGGATAACATGTTGGCAGAAAGCAAAATACACGCCAGAATTCAGTCCCGATGGGATTGTC
>CAZEDO010000130.1:0-8429 GCA_964511085.1 uncultured Lentimicrobiaceae bacterium | reverse complement strand
TCGAATGTGATATCTGTTTTATTAAACATTTCAGGGATAATGATCATCGGGAAATGGCATGCTGCACCAATTCCAAAAGCCAGGTGGCCTGCCTCGCGTCCCATTGCTGCAACAACAAACCAGTTCCCGCTTGTACGGGCATCTTCATAAACGGTAGAACCAATACGGACTCCTTCCTGTTTAGCTGACTGGTATCCAAAAGTAGGATTCCCTTCCGGTAACGGAAGGTCGTTGTCGATGGTTTTTGGAACATGAATATTCTGGATTGCAACCTTGCGATCAGCCAGGAATTTAGAAATCCTGTTTGCGGTAGAAGCTGTATCATCTCCCCCTATAGTAACAAGGAGTTTTACGCTATTACTTACGAAAAAGTCAGTCTTGAATTCCAGGTCAGATGGTTTATGCCGGCTCATTCGAAGCACAGATCCTCCCTGGTGAAAAATATTATCGGCCAGTTCAAAATCGATTTCTACAAGTTTAGGATCTGCAGTAAAGAGGCTTTTATATCCGTCGTGCAGGCCGATAACGCGGTATCCATCACGCAGAAAGACTTTTGCTACTGAACTGATTACTGAGTTAATGCCGGGTGCCGGACCGCCCCCGCAGAGGATTACGATTGAATTTTGCATATAGGGTAAAGTTTTAGGTGTCGGATAAATATTAAAGATGATGTTCTATTTCTTTGTGATGCGAAATACTTTTGGTTATTCAGCTTTGCTTGCCAATGGCCTCACTACCAATTGGGCTGTAGTGCGGGTGCGCATTTCGAGCAGTATGGTTTTTTTATCTTCCAGTATCCGGTTGATGGTAGCCTGATCGTAATGCCGGATTGTAATAAGTTCGAGCCCGGTGTTATACCGGACTTCGTATTTACTGCTTAATTCTTTAAAAAGTTGCTTCATCCTGCGTTCATTGTTGTCCACACATACCGAAAAGCTAATTGCGGAGTTCTGCATCAGGTTTATCCTGACACTCAAATGCGCGAAAACTCCAAGGATTTCACTCAGGTTCTGCTCGTCAATAAAGGAAAAGTCCCGGGGTGAGATAGAAATTAAAACCTGTTCAACCTTAAAGATGAACGAAGGGATTAGGCTGTCGGAAGCCGTATTTAGATGGATAAGGGAACCTTTGCTATCCGGATCAACGAATGATTTAATTCTGAGTGGAATGTTTTTATTCTGTAAGGGTTTGATTGTTTTCGGGTGAATAATGGTTGCCCCATAGTAGGAAAGTTCGATGGCTTCGCGGTAAGAAATCTGTGCAAGCTTTTCTGTTTTGCTGAAATATTTCGGATCGGCATTAAGTAATCCAGGAACATCTTTCCATATAATCATTTCTTCAGTCTCCAGGGCAAAAGCAAAGATGGCAGCAGTAAAGTCTGAACCCTCGCGCCCGAGTGTGGTAGTAAACCCCTCTGCATCGCTACCCAGGAATCCCTGTGTGAGGATTACCTTGCCGCCGGGCATCTCTAATAAAGGATTCAGGCCATTTTGAATCTGCTTTGTTGTTTCATCCCAATTAATTCTTCCTTCCCTGTAATTTGAATCGGTGAGGATAAGTTTCCTTACATCAAGATAGTAGCTGGCTATTCCCTCATGCCGAAGGAAATAATGAATGATGGTAGTTGAAAGTAATTCCCCGTAACAAACCACCTGGTCATATTCCTGGTCATACGAAAAACGTGGTGGCTGGAAAATGTAAGTTTCCAGGTCCTGAAACATTTTTTTTATTTCAGTATAAACTGGTGATTTACTGTCCTGAAAGAGATCTTCAATTATTCTTAGATGATAATTGATCACTTCCTGAAGAAGGTTGTTTTTGAGGTTACTTTTATCAAACCAGGATACAAGAACTTTTTCAAGCATATTAGTGGTTTTCCCTATGGCAGAGATTACCACAACCAGCTTTTCATTTTCATATTTCCGAAGGATTGCAGCAACATTTCTTACGGCATCTGCATCTTTTACGGAAGCCCCGCCAAACTTGAAAACTTTCATGCAGGTGAATGTTTGGAATATGAAAGACAAATGTAATATATTTGTTAAACTTTCGGTTTGCCGGATAGCATTAACGGCTGCGTTTCAGAAGTTCTATCAATAATTATATTCTGGTTATGAAAACACTTGTAGAGTTTATTTACGAAAAGCAAGCCGAACTTTCTTACGCCTCCGGCGATTTTACCCGTTTGCTTAACGATATTGGCATTGCTGCAAAAATTGTAAACCGCGAAGTGAACAAGGCGGGCCTTGCCGATATCAATGGTTTATTCGGGCAGACAAATATCCAGGGCGAAGAACAAAAGAAGCTCGATGTGTTTGCCAACGAGCAATTTATCGCGGCCCTGAAGCATGGCGGACAATGCTGCGCGATAGCTTCAGAAGAAAATGAAGATATGATCCTGTTCGAAAATTCCTTTTCGCAAAAAGGCAAATATGTTGTTGCCATTGACCCGCTGGATGGATCGTCCAACATTGAGGTGAACGTTTCAATCGGCACTATTTTCTCAATCTACATGCGCGAAAGCACCGAAGGCCCTGCCACTGTGAAGGATCTTTTACAACCTGGCTTTAAACAAATTGCAGCCGGCTACATTATTTACGGTAGTTCTACAATGCTTGTTTATACTACGGGTTATGGTGTGAACGGGTTTACACTTGATCCATCGGTAGGACTATTTATTCTATCGCATCCCAACATGAAAATACCAGATAATGGCAACATTTATTCTATCAATGAAGCGAACTATATTTACTTTCCTGAAGGGGTGAAACAATATATTAAATATTGCCAGCAGGATGATATAGCCACGAACCGGCCTTATACAACCAGGTATATTGGTTCGTTGGTTGCCGATTTCCATCGCAATCTTATTCGGGGAGGTATTTATATTTACCCGGGTACTACAAAAAATGCCAATGGGAAGTTACGCCTGCTTTATGAATGCAACCCAATGGCGTTTCTTATGGAGCAGGCAGGGGGCAGGGCTACAGATGGTTTCCGGCGAATCCTCGAAGTTCAACCATACGATCTGCATCAGAGGTCGCCTTTGTTTATTGGCTCTCCTTCCATGGTAGAAAAAGCTGAAGAACTTATGATGGTACACTCGAAGAATTTCAGCGAATTGAACTGAAAAGGGAATAGCCGTCAGGTGTCATTGTGCCAGGCATGCTGAGTGCTCTCTGAAATATTGAAAATGCTGTTTGATAAACCGATCAGAAAAAAACATTAATTGACGCAATTGATAATTAGACAGATGCAAAACACCACAGAACTTTTGTAAATAAAACCGAATAAAATGCTCACGAACAACGATATTCTAAAAAAGCTACGGGTAGCACTTAACCTGAAGGATGATGATATAATTCAGATTCTTAAGCTCGCCGAATTTGAAATAGGCAAAAGTGAACTGGGCGCATTGTTCCGCAAAGAAGATCATCCCAACTATAAGCCATGTGGCGACCAGTTGCTCCGAAATTTTTTAAACGGGCTGATTATATACAAGAGAGGGGCAAAGCCTGAAAAGTGAAAAACTGTATAATTTGGCAATATATTCTTCTAAGTTATTTTATTGAAGAGTCCTGATTGGCAATTTCTTCAGTAAGTTTCACGAATTGCATTACACTTAATTGCTCTGCCCGTTGTCCTGCAAACTCCCCTGAATAATCAGGGCAAAGAGGTTTTAGTGCATTGTGAAGCGTTTTTCGACGCTGGTTAAATGCAGTCTTCACAACGGCATGGAACAGAACAGGGTCACAACCAAGGGTTGTCACAGAATTTCGGGTAAGCCTAATTACAGCTGAGGTGACTTTGGGTGGCGGGATAAAAACTTGTGGAGAAACAGTAAAGAGATACTCGATCTTGTACCAGGCTTGAAGCAGCACGCTCAGAATCCCATATTGTTTACTGCCAGGAGGCGAGGCCAGACGTTGAGCCACTTCGCGCTGCAACATGCACACCACTTCAGGAACCATCTCCCTGTTTTCGATAACACGGAAAAGTATCTGGCTGGAAATATTGTAAGGGAAATTACCAATCACCGAAGTTGGGGAATGGAAAATTGTACTGCTCTCAATCTTCAGAAAGTCGCCACTGATAATTCCAGGCTGTAATAGAGGAAAATGTTCAATTAAATATGTAATGGAATCCCTGTCAATTTCAATTACCCGAAGGTTCGTATTCTTTCTCTCTAATAGATAGCGGGTAAGGATTCCCGTCCCCGGACCAATTTCAAGAACCTCACTGCACCCATAGGACAGGCTGTCGATAATTTTTTGTGCAATATTCTCATCTTTCAGGAAATGCTGTCCCAGTGATTTTTTTGGTCGTACGAAATCCATAAAGAGTTTTGCAGGTTTTGTGAGATAGTGGGCTATTCACTAATAAATATGAGGCATTGGCTGGTTGTCAGGTCATTTAAAATTTTCAACTTTTTCACCTCTTACAGGGTCATATTATTTATACTTCTCTTTTGTTTTACTGATAGCATCAGCTGACCACATAAGAAACAGACGCTCCACTTTTTCATGGCTATATCCTTCGCCATCCTCCAGAAAGCCGCTGTCCTGCGTATGGATGCGGTTCCCTTTTCCATCCAGGATAACAAATACAGGGTATCCAAAACGTTGCGGATAATCAAGAGTGGCAAGTATCGCCCGGTTTTCGTTTTCCTTGCTGAAGTTTACCAGAACAACTTCATAATTTGCTTTTAACAGGCTATCCAGTTTAGCATCTTCGTTAACGAATTTATGGAAACGGATACACCATTTGCACCAGTTGCCGCCAATCTGAATAAACACATGCCTGCCTGATTCCCCGGCTCGCTGAACAGCTGAAGCTACATCCGATTTTGCATCAGCCAAAGGATCATATATTTTGACTGGTTGCTGCGCATGGGCACCAAAGTAGAATACCAGGGAGATAATTAGAAGAACGAACCTTTTCATACTGATAAACTATAATTTATGTGAGTGGTCAAAGATAAGGTTTTTACTTATTGCGAATAACGCTTCACCTTATCGGAATGGTGAAAGAAAGGGGCAACAATTAATGCGAAAATGATATTCTGACAGTGGATTCTAATTAGATTTTTATACTTTTGGACGGCAATTCAGGGATGTTAGCTCAGTTGGTTCAGAGCGCATGCTTCACACGCATGAGGTCGGCGGTTCGAACCCGCCACGTCCCACTTTCTCTTATTTTTTAATAATAGCACTTCGCTTCTTATTAACCTGTATTATTCATAAAAATTTCGCGCAAAGCCGCAACTAAGCGAAGCGTTCTCATAAGCGCAGCGAACTTAGCGAAGCATTCTCACGAACAAAGTGAGTAATAAAGCCGCTAACTACAAGTATTTGATTGAAATTTTTTGATAAATCAAAAAGTATTTACAGAATGTATTCCTTATATTAAACTGTTCCAATTCAAAACTTTGCGTCTTTGCGTCTTTGCGAGATGAATTATTCAGGTTAAAGAAAGTCCTGTATTTATCAATTGTTTTATCATCAGGAATTCGGGATAGCCTGATTTTAAACTATATTTGTCACTGGCTATGGGGTTAGCCATTAACCGCTTTGTATAAGCTGATGACTCCTGCTTTTTCTAAACATAATCATCACCAAAAGCATCAGCAGGTATGTTAAAAACTTTATTGTTTATTGGCTCAGGTAGTTTTATTGGGGGAGTTGCAAGGTTTCTTACTTCCCGTTACATTCAAAACACAGTTATTTCATCCTTCCCTTTCGGCACCTTCTTTGTAAATATTTTTGGTTGTTTTCTAATCGGGCTGTTCTATGGAATGTCTGAGCGGGGAAATATTCTTAACCTGGAAACACGCATGTTTCTTACGGTGGGTTTCTGCGGTGGATTTACCACATTCTCAACTTTTTCAGGCGAAAATATTGCCATGCTTCGGGATGGGAATATATTGCATGTAGCGTTATATACCAGTGGGAGCGTATTTTTAGGAATATTAGCTACATACCTGGGTAATGTTATCATTAAATCTTTGTAAAAGATGGAAATTCAAGGCGAAGCCAGATTATTGAGGATATTTATCAGTTCCACTGATAAGTTTAAACATTTGCCGTTATATGAAGTTGTTGTTTATGCGGCAAAACGTTATGGACTTGCTGGTGCCACGGTTCTTAAAGGGTTCATGGGATTTGGTTCCAGCAGTATCATTCATTCGCAAAAGTTGTGGGAAGTAACTGAAAAGTTGCCCATTGTGATCGAGATAGTAGATGAGGCTGAAAAGATTGATGAATTTGTTGAAACGATATTACCTTATTTTGACATATTACCGAAAGGCGGCCTTATTACTATTGAAAAAGCAACGATAGTATTACATAAAACAGGAAAAACAGGTAAAAAATAGTGAGGATTATGAGACCGTTAAAATTAAAATCAGAATGTTTATCTGAGCTAATTGCACAACATTTTGTCAGGCTGAGCGAAGTCGAAGCCCACTAAAATAGTCTAATATGGTTTGTTTTAGAGCTAAACAAGTGCATTTCGAATTCCCTTCGACTCCGCTCAGGTTGACATTGCTCAATTTGACAGTAATGCATGTTGTTCCAATTGGAGATTATTATTATCAAATTTAAACAGACACTAAATAGATATTAAATCCTATTGCTGGCAAGCAAAACGAAATTTACTTAACTTCACCAATAAATACAAAACAATTATGAAGACAACGATCGTTATTATTTTAGTTCTGGCATTCGTTTCATGCACAACCAAGCTGTACATCCCATCGGAAGCTAATGTGAATAAGCGTGAAACAGCTTCTCTTATTGAGTTGCAGCAGGGAAAAGAAATATTTTCAAGCAAATGCGGACGGTGTCACAAATTACCAAAACCCGAAAACCGGCAACCTCAGGAATGGACAAAAATTCTTGAAAAAATGGCGCCAAAAGCCAAACTGACGGCAGATCAAAAAGCGCTTGTTTTTAAGTACATTTCAAATTATTAACAGCTGCCTGATCCAATTTTCTTTACAGCATGGATTGTTCGTCTTTCGCTGGCTTCAGGCACAGGGCAATAACTGAAGTCAAATTTAGGCGTCCTGCCCTTGTCGTGGTTAAAATTGGTGAGTCATTGAAATAGAATTTGTCAGACAAATAAACCTTCTTCATTTTAAATTTTACCTTCGGAATTTTAGTAAACTATGAAGACCTCGATGTTTGTGATTTTTTTTAGCGTAGTACTACTGATATACAGTTTGTTGAATTACCTTGTCTTTATCCGGGGACTTCAGGCTATCCCTTTGGAAAATCCTTACCGGACAGGATATAAATGGGCATTCTTCATCCTCTCTTCATCTTACATTGTTGCGCGGGTTCTCGAACGGATATGGATTTCGCCGGTTAGCGATGTTTTTACATGGGTCGGTTCGTTCTGGCTGGCTGCAATGATCTATTTCCTGCTATTCGCTCTGTTGTTCGATATCATTAGGCTTATCCATTATTTTGTGCCAATATATCCAGGATTTATTACTGCAAATTATACTTCAGTAAAAATGATACTACTTTCCGCAGCAATACTCATTGTTGCCGTTACTGTTATAGCTGGCTATATCAACGCTGTTTCACCGCATATGAAGCGACTAGACCTTACAGTAAACAAACAAGCCGGCGTTATGAAGAAATTGCACGTGGTGATGGTTTCCGATATCCACATGGGAACTGTTATCGGGCCCCGCCGCATCGCTGCTATGGTGAAGAGGATAAATGCACTTTCGCCCGACCTTATCCTTATAGCCGGTGATGCAGTAGACGAAGACCTGGCCCCGGTGATCCGTCAAAACCTTGGAGCCAATCTCGGGAATCTGAGAGCGCCTTTAGGCGTTTATGGCATAACCGGTAATCACGAATATATCGGTGGCGCGGAAGCTGCCGTGGCATACCTCAGGGAATATGGTGTAACCATCCTTCGCGACAGCATCGTTCTTGTAAACAATAGTTTTTATATTGCAGGGCGCGAGGACCGCGACAAAGAACGCTTTACAGGAAGAAAGCGTAAATCAGTGGCAGATTTGCTTGAAGGAGCCAATAAATCACTTCCTATAATCCTGCTCGATCATCAGCCTTTCAACCTTGCTGATGCAGAAAAGGCAGGAGCCGATCTGCAGTTATCCGGCCATACACATCACGGGCAAATGTGGCCGGCCAGTTATATCACCAATGCCATTTATGAAGTAAGCAAGGGGTATCTTAAGAAAGGGAATACACATTTCTATGTCTCTTCGGGCTATGGATCGTGGGGGCCGCCGGTGCGGGTAGGAACCAGATCGGAGATTGTGGATATCTGGCTGAGTTTTAAATAAGAGTTTAACCACGGAGACACGGAGAGCACAGAGAAAAAAGGAGAGTATTATATAACAACAGTCCGGTAATATTTTATAATATGCTAATTATCAATATATTACA
>CAZEDO010000129.1:0-8675 GCA_964511085.1 uncultured Lentimicrobiaceae bacterium | reverse complement strand
ATTGTTTAACCTTAACACAAAAACCGCTGCTCCGTATTCGGGGGCAGCGGTTTTTGTTTACCTGAGAAAAACTACAAAGTTAAAGGGGTTAATATTGTTCAGAAAAGATGATCCCTTATGAAAGAATCCAAATCCAAAGTTTGCTCTGAAGTTTTAAGTATTCAGGAACAATAAAGTAGTATCATGTTAATGTTTTCTATAAATGCAACAAGCATGTTTGCCCCTATTGGCTTAAGTATGCAACTGCTACCTCTCATCAATAAATAGTTTGAAACGGTAATTTTACCTTTCCCCAAATAAAGCCGAACCTATCCGAACCATAGTACTCCCTTCCTGTATTGCCAAAAAATAATCTGCTGACATACCCATTGAAATCTCACAAAAGGCATCATCTCCCGTAAAATATGACTGGCTTAAAAGCTCAAAATATCGTCGTAAATTGCTGAATTCACTCCGTATTAACCTTTCATTGCTTGTATTCGTTGCCATACCCATAACACCGGAGATGCGGATGTTCTTCATTGCATCATACTCCTGCGATTGCAATAATTCGTGTGCTTGATTTAAATCCAGCCCAAACTTGGTTTCTTCTGTTGCAATATGGAACTGTAGCAGGCAATTAATAACCCTATTTACTTTAAGGGCTTCCAAATTAATTATTGTCAAAAGCCGCAAGCTCTCTATACTCTGGATAGTGTGTACAAATGGTGCAATTATACGCACCTTATTCGTTTGCAGATGACCAATAAAATGCCACTCGATATCTGATGGTAATCCTATGGCCTTTGAAGCTAATTCCTGTGCTTTGTTTTCACCGAAAATCCTATGTCCGCAATTATATGCCTTTAGGATATCCTCCGCCGGATGCGTCTTTGATACTGCAACCAACATTACTCCGGCAGGTAATGTCGTGTATATGGAATGAAGGTTAGAGGCTATGTTCATATTTAGCAACTGAAAACTGGCAAATGTAAATAAAATATGGGTCCCTGCAGGAGGCTGATACCAACCTGAAATATCGAAATAATTTCCTTCATCAAAATACTATTTACATTTAATTATCTTTGCGATGAGGGATTTCTTTTAGGGAACTTAAAAAATTACCCAAAGGTAATTCCAGTCTGTAATACGACCTGATGAAACAAATACTACCCGCTCTGGGCAAACAATTTATATTTTGGTTGCTTTTCTTTGCTTTTGAACGCACGCTGTTCCTTGTATTTAATAGCGGTATGCTTGCGGCAGAAAGTATTTCGATCACTGAAATACCTGGAGCATACTGGTACTCGCTTCATCTGGATCTCGCAATGGCATGTTACATACTATTTATTCCTTTCGTTTTTTTACTTGTACAGTCCGTTTACAGCCCTAATTGGTTTAACTACTTTAATATAATATATACGGCTATTATTCTTGTAGCATACTCACTTATTACCACAGCTGAACTTGGCATCTATTCGGAATGGAAAACTAAATTACCTTACAAGGCTATACTCTATCTCAAGCATCCTTCTGAGTTATTCAATTCCACTACAACCGGAAATTTTTTACTTCTTCTGCTCCTGTTGGCAGGACAAATAGTGTTAGCATATTACGTTTACCGCAAGTTCTTTTTCACCACAATTGCGCATCTGAAGCGAAATTTTATCTTTACTGCTATCTTTCTAATCCTCACTCCCGGTTTATTTGTATTATGTATGCGAGGTGGCTTTCAGCAAATTCCGATAAACCAAAGCGAATCCTTCTATTCAAAGCACAATATCCTTAATCATGCTTCGGTGAATTCGGGTTTTAATTTAATTATCAGTATAAAAGAAAACCTTTCCAATTTTGACAAGAACCCATTCGCCATATATCCTCAAGCCGAAGCCAGGGAAACTATCCGGAAGATATATAAGGTGCCTGTTGATACTACTATTCACATTCTAACCACCGACCGCCCAAATATTGTATTGCTGATTATGGAGAGCTGGTCAGCCGATCTTATCCAATCACTTGGTGGGGAGAAAGGAATAACTCCAAATTTCAGAGAACTTGAAAAGGGTGGAATACTTTTTACTTCCGCTATTTCAAGCGGGTCGCGCTCGGAGCAAGGGATGGCTAGTATTTTCGGCGGATTTCCTGCTTTCCCCTTTTCTTCAATTACGGTGCAGCCTGATAAGAGTATAAAACTGCCAAGCATGGTCCGCAAATTATCCAAACTGGGTTATTCTACATCTTTCTATTTTGGCGGACAGCTCATTTATGGAAATATAAAAGGGTATATCATGTCCAATGGCTTTAATAAAATAAGAGAGATTTATGATTTTGGCGATGATGTGATACGTGGCAAATTAGGGGTTCACGACGAGTTTGTTCTCAGCCGTCAACTTGCTGAACTTCGCAATGATAAACAGCCATTTTTCTCAGGGTTATACACTCTTAGTTCTCATTCGCCTTACGATGAGCCAATGAAAGAGGTTTTACATTGGGGAAAGAATGAGCGTCGTTTTATTAATGCTGCTTATTACACGGATAAATGCCTTGGAGAGTACTTTAAAAAGGCTAGAAATGAACCCTGGTATAAGAATACTTTATTTATTATTGTAGCCGATCATGGTCACAATTCATATAGGAACTGGGATCCTAACAGTCCTGATTATCACAGGATTCCACTTTTGTTCTATGGTGATGCTATTAAGCCGGAATTTCGCGGAACACAAATCAGCCGTATGGCAGCACATACAGATATCCCGGCGACATTACTCGCACAACTTGGGCAGAATTATTCCGATTACGACTGGAGCCGCAACCTGATGAACCCATATTCGCCAAATTTTAATTACTTTGCAATGGACAACGGAGTTGGCTGGATAAGACCATCAGGATATTTTGCATATGATTTTACTACTTCAACATATTACCAAAATACAATACCGGCTGTTGAACAGGATTCGATTATTAAGGAAGGAAAAACATATCTGCAATGTGTTTTTCAGGAATATATGGACTATTGAGTTAATATTAAGTTATAAGGCAGAATTTATAATATTGGATTTCAGTATGATATAACTCAGATTAGTATATTTTTTCAAAATATTATCAAAGCTGCAAAAGCTAATTTATTGACTAAGAATTCTATATGAAAGCCTCCAATCTCTCAAAATCCCGGTTTACGCTTTCTGGCATCATAAAGAACCGGAGCCTTCCCAAAGTTCTCTTTCTGTATCTGCTGATTGTAATAGCGTTATTAATGCTTTCTCTGGCACAAATATGGACTTCACAGGCTTTCAAAAAATCAAGCATCGAATCAAATAAGATACGGGAAGAATATATTGGAAATCAGAAAGCCCGGGTAATGCAACAAGTAATTGGAGTGCGTGATTATATCTATTACATCCGCTCCCATACCAAGACAAAAATGCGTAATAAGTTGCAGGAAAGAGTCAATGAAGGATATAATATTGCAATGAATATATATCTTGAAAATAAAGGAAAACATTCTGATGAGGAAATAAAAGCAATTATTATCCAGGCTCTGTCCCCAATCTGGTTCAATAACAATCGCTGTTGCTATTATATATACTCCATGGATGGCATTCAGCAAATGAACCCGCTTGCCAGTAACTACAATGGAAAAAGCAGGCTTGGTTTTCTTGATAAAGATGGAAATGATCATGTGGGCAATGAACTCAGACTTCTTAAGAAAAAGAACGATGGTTTTGTTGATTATAGAACAACCAGCAAGCATTCCGATGATTTAAGCCTTTCAAAAATAGCATTTGTAAAAAAATTCGATCCTTTTAACTGGTATATAGGCACAACAGATAATGTACCGGATTTCGAGAGTGACATCAAACATGAAACACTCGAACGAATAAGCCATATCCGATATGGAAAAGAAGGCTATGTTTTTGTAAACACCTATGATGGATATGCTCTTATAACGAATGGAGTTTTAAAAGATCCGCCAATTAATATTTTATCTGGAAAAGATGAAAACTGGAAAAAAATATTTGCCGTTGAACTGGAAGCTGCCCATAAACCAGAAGGGGATTTTTACACTTACAAATTCCGAAAACTTAGCGCACCTAAAAACTCGGCTAAAGCATCATACTTCGCTGGAGTACCTGAATGGGAATGGATTCTTGGGGCTGGTATCTATATTGATGATATAGAACCGGTTATAGCTCAAAAAAAAGCTGATTTTGATCGCCAGATCCGTCTTAATATTTTTAAAGTTTTTGGCTTAATGGTTTTCATGATGCTAATAATTGTTCTGGTTGCCCGCTATATATCCAAACGAACAAAAGAAAGCCTTAATCACCTGACCCAGTTTTTTAACACAGCAAAGACAGAATATGAAGCTATAGATCCAAAATTGCTCTATTTTGATGAATTTCAGGCCATTGCTGCTTCTGCGGATAGCATGGTGGCTGAGCGCCAGAAGGTTAAAATAGATCTCGAAACAGAGAAATCATTACTTCGATGCTTAATCGATTCTGTTCCTGATCTTATTTTCTTTAAAGATAAGGATGGAAAATTCCTTGGATGCAACAAAGCATTCGAAGAATATACTGGAAGAAAAGAAGCAGAATTTAAAGGTAGGACAGACTACGATTTTTTCACCAAAGAACAAGCTGATAAATATGCTAAAAGCGATGCTGAAATACTCCAGACCAAAAAAACTCAAAGAACTTTCGAATGGATAGCCTACCCTGACGGCCGAAAAGTGCTATTAGATACTGTGAAAAAGCTTTTCTTTGATACAAAAGGCAACTCATTGGGTTTAATCGGTATCAGCCGGGATATCACTGAAATAGAAGAGACACAAAACAATTTGACCCTTGCAAAAGAAAAAGCAGAAGAATCTGACAAACTGAAAACTGCCTTTCTGGCTAATATGTCACATGAAATCAGGACGCCAATGAATGCCATCATAGGTTTCTCTGACTTATTAACCGATGATGACCTCACCCGTAGTGAAAAACTGGATTATTCTGTCCATATTAAAAAAGCCGGTGAATCATTAATGAATTTAATCAGTGATATTATTGATATTGCTAAAATTGAGGCAGGACAACTTCAGATTAACCACGCGGCTTGCGACCTCGATGAATTGCTAAATGAGTTAGTGGGGACTTACTCGGAAGTAATATCAAAATCAGGAAAAGATGACCTGAAAATACGCCTTTTAAAGCAAGTTGGAGTAAATGGCCTTGTGATAATGACTGATCCCTTCAGGCTGAAACAGGTTTTGTCAAATCTGGTTGGTAATGCAACTAAATTCACTGAACATGGACATATTGAATTTGGCTACCTTATGAAGGATGCTGAAACTATCGAATTTATTGTTCATGATACTGGAATGGGGATTGCCCTTACCAAGCAAAAAGATATATTTCAACGCTTCAGCCAGGTAGATAATTCCAATACTCGTAAGTATGGCGGCACTGGCCTGGGCCTGGCAATATCGAAACATATTGTTGAAATCATGGGCGGTAAAATATGGCTCGAATCAGAACCTGACAAAGGTTCCTCCTTTTGCTTTACTCTACCTTTTATTAGTGCTAATACTGGTGAAATTGCCGAAAACCATATTGAGAAAGTTATAACTGATCATGACTGGCAAGGAAAAACGATTCTTGTCGCGGAAGATGTTCCTTCTAATTTTATGTTTATCGAAGCAGCTTTGCGCCGGACAAAAGTAAGGTTGTTATGGGCACAGGATGGAAGGCAAGCGGTATCAATGGCTCTTCAGGATATGAGTATCGATCTTGTTTTAATGGATATTCAATTGCCCGAATTAGATGGCTATCAGGCAACTGCTGAAATTCTGAAAATCCGCAAAGATTTGCCTGTTATCTCACAAACAGCATTTGCTTTATCAGGTGAAAAGGAAAAGAGCCTTCAGGCAGGGTGCGTTGATTACATTCCCAAACCTATAAAATCAGAGAATCTTATAATTATAATTAGTAAGCATCTGTTCTGAAAAATTCAAAACCTCTGCACAGTTTGATCTTCCTGACAGTTGATTTTTAACAATCAAGTAATTATCATTTGATCAGTCTATTTTTTGACAGTATAGAAGCAACGCTGGGGTGAGATTATTTTCTCTTCCTTCAATAATTTTTTAAGGGCTTTGTCCACCTCACTTTTGTCTATACCTGATTTTGCTGCTATTTCGCCAGCTTTTTGAGGATCATTACAAGCATCCAGAGTTTTAAATACGAGTTGAGTTGTGTCCATTACTTAATTTTTATTTATTAATCCAACAGGTGAACTATCAAACCACTCCTAAGTTTTGGTTCAAACCAGGTAGTTTTAGGAGGCATAATATTACCAGAGTCGGCAATGGCGATTAGTTGGTTCATAGAAACAGGATAAAGTGCAAATGCAACACGCATCTCCCCACTGTCAACCCTTTTTTGAAGTTCACCAAGACCGCGTATTCCACCCACAAAATCAATACGATCAGATGTACGCAGATCGTGGATACCTAGTATGGTTTCAAGAATATGAGCTGAAAGTATTGTAACATCCAGAACACCAATAGGGTCATTATCGTTGTAAGTCCCAGGTTTTGACAAAAGTGAATACCATTTTCCATCAAGGTACATCCCAAACGAATGCAATGCTCCTGGTTTAAATACTTCACTACCTTTTTCCGAGATAGTAAAACTTGCTCCGAGTTTATCAAGGAATTCCGGGACGCTCAATCCATTAAGATCTTTTACAACGCGATTATAATCAATTATTGTTAGTTGGTCATCCGGAAAGTGTACAGCCAGAAAATAATTGTACTCTTCAAGACCTGAATGAGCAGGATTATTCCGCTTTTTCTCATTTCCTACCAATGCGGCGGCTGCAGTGCGATGGTGTCCATCGGCAACATAAGTTGAAGGAATATCGGCAAAAAGTGCTACCAGTTTCTTTATCACTTCAGTATCACGAATTACCCAAAAATGATGTCCAATGTTGTCTGAAGAAGTAAAATCATATTCTGCCGGCTGATTATCCACTACTCCTTTTACAATGGCATCAATTTCAGGTACAGCCGGATAGGAGAAAAATACAGGCTCCATGTTTGCGTTTGTAATGCGCACATGTTTCATCCGGTCTTCTTCCTTATCCTTACGGGTAAGTTCATGTTTTTTAATTACATTATTTAGATAATCAGATACTGCCGCACATCCAACAAGACCATATTGCCTTTTGCCGTTCATCGTTTGCGCATATATATAAAGATAATCCGCCTGATCCGGAACAAGATAACCTTTGGTGCGAAAACGATTGAAATTCTCGAGGGCTTTATCATACACTGGTTGAGAATGAATATCCATCTCCTTCGGCAGATCGATCTCCGGTTTAATAATATGCAGCAATGAGTATTCATTGCCTGCTGCTTCTATACGTGCTTCATCAGAATTAAGCACATCATATGGTCGCGAAGCCAATTCTTTTGCAATAGAAGTGGGCGGACGCAGTCCTTTAAATGGTTTAAGAATTGCCATAAATGAACAGAATAATTAAAATGTTGGTGAAATAGTGAACTATAACTCACATTCTTTGGCCAAACCTAATCCATTTCTTCTCCGCTGATGCCAGCTGATCGCTGCAAGGAACCAATTAATGCGCCAATCATCTTGGTCATTTCCATCAGATAATTGCGCGATTCATTAACATCAATGTCGTTGATAAGACCTTGCTTATAGGACAGTGTTGTATATACAACACATTCCCTAACAGAACTCTTGGCCATTTTCAGGTAATAGATAAATTGGCTTTTGTTTCGGGCAGATCCTTCAGAGATATTCATAGCTATAGCCTCGGATGAATTCTGGAAACGGGAACCCAGATTTTGAGAGCTATTTGTAGGGAAAGTATTGACTCTGCTATAGACCCAGTCGATATACTCCATCGATTTGTTATAGATCCGCAAGTCTTCAAATCTGAAGAATGCGGTCGCTTTTTCATAGTCTGGTTCCATTTGTTGCTGTATTTGTGTTACAATTTCTTCAATGACTAGCTGCTTTTTGGTTGTATTCAACCTGAAGGTTAGCTATAAAGCCTTCTTATCTTAATTTGACGCTAATGTATTAAATATTTTTCAATAGCCCATGAGATTGCCTTAAAGTTCAACATATAATATTGCTGTCACCCCAGGCAACCTCAGTTTGTTATAAAGATTAAGATCAAATTTAACCTTTTATATTTATTTGTTCACCTGAAAAGTGATGTCGCCTTTTTCCAGGAAATTTACGATTTGTCTGGCGGCTGCTAATCCGGCATTGATATTTGCTTCAGATGTTTGGGCACCCATTTTTTTGGGGCTGAAAAAGAAACGACCTGGATATTTGCCAGCTATTTCCGCCTTGCAATCAGGTTCTATATCTGATACGTATTTAAAATCGGGCCTCTCAATAAATATTTTTAACAGCGACTCTTCGTCTATTACTTCCATACGGGCAGTATTTATAAGAGTAGCTCCTTTTGGCATTTTTGATAACAGCTCAAAATTGATCGATTTCTTCGTTTGAGCATTAGCAGGGATATGCAATGAAACATACTTACACTTACTATAAAGCTCATCCAGAGAAGAAACAGCGCGAACGCCATCTTTCTCAATTTGTGCACTATCAACAAATGGATCAAAGGCATATACTTCCATTCCGAAGCCCTTAGCTATCCCCGCA
>CAZEDO010000128.1:5900-8680 GCA_964511085.1 uncultured Lentimicrobiaceae bacterium | reverse complement strand
ATAACATGAACCAACTAATGATTAAAGCTATGGAACAAACAAACCAGGGCGCCAACATCGCGCCAGGACTACTGATCGACTTGAATTTCGTTGAACAAGCTGTCGCCAGGTCCTACGATGTTACGATGCAGGAGTTACACTCAGGCACAAGAAAACGTGAAATAGTGGAACCAAGACAGATCGTGATGTTCTTCGGCTACCGAATGCTTAAAATGCGGCTGTCTAAAGTAGGCGCGCATTTCGTTAAGGACCACGCTACGGTGTCTCACGCGGAGAGAAAAGTAAAGGAGCTATACCAGACCAGTAAGCCGTACCGCAACCGGATGAATGAGTTCCTTGTCCAGTTTGGTACTGATCCATCAACCTTCCAATTTCTAAAAGCATGATCAGCGACCAGACAAGATTAATCCTTCATGGGCCTACTTACTACCGCAACGACATGAAGCAGGTTGAGATACCGAAAGAGAAATTAAAAGCCGGGTCGATTACAGGCAAGATCCCTGTATATTTAGCCGATGGGAGGACAGTTATCTATGTGGATCCGTCAAAGTATGATCCAGTGGCGATACAAGCCAGATATGCTAAATGAAAAAAGGCCGGGTGATGAGTCCGGCCTTTTAATTTTATAATATTTTACAACTTCATTCATCTCCTTCCTTTATGGCTGCATCGGCAATAATATAAGCCGAATAGACCTCATCCCTGTGTTGAATGTCTTGGTGGTGGCAGTAAAGTAAATAGCCGATGAACATTTGCGCCAGGTTCAGGCGCGTTTCTGTTTGTCTACACACTGAGTATGTAGCATTTTGTTGGTGTTACGCATAATGTATAAGGTTTAAAAAAAGCAGGAGGCTGCGTAACACCACTCACGAGGAGAAGAATGTTCCCGGACGAACCGGACCCCCTGCTATACTTTTGTGGATTGACTAATGGAATCATGTGAATGGTAATTACGCGTTGCAAAGATAACACAAATTCACACGATGCCACAATTTGTTGATAAATTATTCTTCACGTCTCATCAGTTCCACAAACGTCGTCTTCACTGATTCCTTATGTTCCTCTGATTTAGCCGGGTTCATTTCCAGCCATGCAATAAACATCTCTTGCAGATTGATCTTGTCTTGTAGTGTCATAGTTATGGTGTTTTGTGGCAAAGGTACAAGACGGGCATATATCAAACCAGGATGAAGCTGCGATTTACAGAAAAAGACAGGTATTGACAGAAAAAAGCACAGTTATGACATGATCATGCTATATTGCGGCTAACAATGACCCGACTTTTCTGGCCATTTTGCTCTCCCCTAACTGGTGCAGGATTGTTTCCCTTAACTGCATCAGGTGTGCCGCTGCCTGCATGTTCTTTGTTACCTTGAAGCAATACGCCGCCTCCAGTGCGATAAAGTCTACCTTCAGCCAGTCGGATACATGAAATTTGGTGACATGCTCAATGTCATACTTCTTACGGATCTCCCGCATGTACTCTGCGGCCTTCTTCGGTGAACAGCCCAGCAGATCAGCAACCTCTTGAACGGATAGTATCATGGGATTAAATAAGGGCAGGTGCTGACAACAACAAGGAATAGCCCGGTCATAAGGAACTTGCATCCTCTCTCCTGCCCTATTAGGAGCAACCGGGTATAATTGTCGTGTTGTTGTCATGGCGAAAGTACAACTAATTTTTATAATATCGTGACTTTTGTCACTTTTTTGGCGTTGGGCATGTCGACAAGAATACAAACTCGCGTCGATATGCGCCTCTTAAACACCACCGCGTAGTGAGAAACAGTCTTCGGTTCAGCATCAATGATAAAGCTGTCACCAGGTTCCAGGACTGTCATTAACTGGCAGATTTTATAGGTTTGTTTTGGTGGGATCATGGTTTGGTTATAATTGTTCCTGCAAATTATTATTCAAATCTACTAATTTATCACACTGCTTTAGTAGTGTGCTGACTTCAGTATACTCCATCCCGGCCTCAATCGCTTGCCGGTGGATCCTCTGTAGCTGCTGGTTCTGGTATGACAAGGCCATTTGGATCGTCATTATGTCTTCACGGCTTAATACTATCGCCTGGACCGGGTTCATTTTTAGGGCTGCGTTCATGTCAATAGAAGATATAATTATAGGGTTTTACTCTCTGTTCGTATTTCGGCTCAATACATCCGCAATGCAATTTTGACACCTTGAACGTATGGCCTATGATGTTCACTTGTCCGGGCATAATTATTTTAATGTGCTTTATCCCTGGCATGATGTTGAAGGAGCTGCCACAGTCGATGGTAACGGTATCAGACGTTAAGTTGTGAAACGTAACACTTACCGGGTCGTCTTCTTTTTTGGCGCAGGATGCCGCAGTCAGTAGCAGCACTGCAAATAATAACTTTCTCATATGTGTTTTATTAGTTTTATCTCACTTTTTAGGATTTCTTTACGTTCAAATACGTAGTATTGAACGTTCATTTTTGAAGCCTCCTCCTTATAGGTAAGCCACTTTTTATAGCCTGATTTTGTGATCACCAGGTACCGGGTGCCGGGTTTAAGCATATCAGTTTTGTAAAAATATCCTCTGCACCTTCACTAAATAATCATAGAACTGGTTCAATGTGAATTTTTCGGGTGTTATCGCGGTATGTATAACCTTCCCGGACTCCTCAATACTGATGAGATTGAATTGACGATCATACGTGATCCGTACTTTATCCGTTGCCTGGGCCGCCAGAACTCCGGATTTTACTGTTGATAGGGTCATGATTGGGCCTCCTTATGTTAGTTTCGTT
>CAZEDO010000128.1:4467-5800 GCA_964511085.1 uncultured Lentimicrobiaceae bacterium | reverse complement strand
TACTTTTGCGGGAGAGGGTGTAAAATTCTGTTTAATTAAAACTCAGGAGCAAGTATCCCATATCCTCCCCAGTCGGTATAAATCCCTAACTTTTTGGCTTCTTCTTCGCTTATCTTTAACGTGTAGCCCCTGGGGTCTCCGTTGAACTTAAAACCTTCTAAGTTTGGCAGTATCTTTGATATGATCTGCTTTACTTTCTTTGTCCTGGCTTCGTTGTCTTCCACGGTGTTACATTCGCTGATCATTCTCCGGTTTTCCTTCCTTTCCAGGCGGTTTAAAAATCCGTATATTTTCATGCCATCATACCAGTCTTCTTGTCCTGCCAGTTTAGCTAATATGGTGCAATGGTTAATAAATCTCTGGGCGTTCTCTGCTTTGATTTTCATAATATGATCCTCCTTTAGTTTTGTTCTAATTTATTGTTAATTGGATTGAAATATCTTGTAGTTGTTCCTACCTGTTTGCCTGTGAAGCGGTCAAACATCGGCGCGGTTATTAAATATCTACCGTCGGTCTGTTTGTATACTTTGAAATCCTTCATCGTTTGGCCGAAAAATTTTAAGGTCTTGCGATCAAAAAAATACGGGCTTGCATCTTCGCTAAGTCTCTTTATGTCGTAAATGGTTAAGGTCTTCATAATTGTATCGTTTTTTATTGGTTTGTAGTGCTTTATTGAACTGGGTAAAGTTTAAAAGTGTATAAGGGTAAAAAATTAGGCGGGCTTTCTTTCCGTGTAAATATCCTCAGTCCCTTTATAAACATGAGCTGATTCAGCTAACTCTTGTTTGAAGTCTTTTCCATAGGGTAAATTTTTCCCCACAAATTTCCCGTTATACCAGTGAACCCACTCCACCTTAGTCCAGAACATATCGTAATAAGCAAACAAATAACCTTGTATACCTGAGCGAACATAAGCCGGTAAAAAAACAAGGTCTTTATGATTGTACACTAAATCACTTATATCATCTAATATAAGCTGGTATGATTTGTGGCTCTTTTCGGCTGAATAAAAAATGTACCTTATTTGCCCCTTTAATGCGGATTCAATCTCTAACCTTCTTTTCCAGGTTGTCTTCCTTGTATGTAGTCCCGTTTTCATAGTGCTGTGTTTTTATTGTTGTTTATATTGTTGCTGTTTGATGAAACAAAGATATGGCAATCAATACTACGATAGCAAGGAAATTCGAATAATTATTATTGTATTCTGATATAATTAGACGTGAATAACATAGCATGTAATAACGTAAGTTATTGAATACCAATGCTATTTAAGGAGTGTTAGGGAAATAGGATATTACAAAGGAAAGATAAGGAATTTACTATATTAACGGAA
>CAZEDO010000128.1:0-4367 GCA_964511085.1 uncultured Lentimicrobiaceae bacterium | reverse complement strand
ATAGGTGAGAATCAACGTATGATTGTATTCTTTTGTTGTAATATACTATTTGTTAGTTAGTTATAATCGGTGTAATGTGATTAGGTGCCGTATAAGGTGCGGTTGTAATTCCGAACAGCAAGGAAGGCATGTTATCAGAAACGCCTTGCAGCCTGGAAAGTAATAAACTGTATTTGAAATTTGAAAATTTGGTACCCGGTGGGTTTATAAAATCGGTTTGGTGTTGGCGACGACCCACCCGGATATGAACGATTAAATTGACCTGCTCAGACACGCTTGTTTTGTTTTGTGGAGTGCAAGATATAAAGTCCAAAACATAAAGTCAAGTACCGGTTATAAACTGAACTAACTTGTCATGTGAAAATTCCTTGTATTCTTTCATGTCATTTTTGACGGTATGGTAAAAAGTCCGGCCGCGTTTTTCAGTTTGAATGATCTCATAGTTTCTGTTGTTGACGGTAAAGAACCGGTCGGAAAAGTGGGTTATTTCTTTGTTATTCAGTATAGTTACAGGTATTTTCATTGAATTTAGCATTACTGATTTTGACGTTACGCATTGATGTATAGTTCATTAGTTGTTTGTATACCATAACAGTAAAAAATCACTATCTGTTATTTTTGATCACGTGAACATTTTTCACAATTAAAAAATGGTTGTTGTTAGTTTTTGATTTGTTGATTCCATTTTCCATTACTGATTTTGATGTTAGATACTGATTATATGTACATTAAACTATTCCATACCCTAACAATTTTTGTCAACCAACTGTCAACCTTGTCAACCATGTGGTTGACACTGCAAACCGTTGGTGCTGTAGCGATACAGGCACTTTGTCAACCTGGTTGACAAGCCATATAAAATATAATATATATATTTTTTCTTATAGAAATTTATATAGGTATAGGTAAAGGCGTTAAAGAAAAATCTGTCAACTGGTTGACAAATGGTTGATTTCATTGTGTATCAGTATTTTACGTGTCAACTAACTGTCAACCATTGGTTGACAAGCTATTTTTGGGATAAAATTTTAGAAATATACTGCCTTGACACTTTTAGTTCCTTGGCAATTTTGGTTTGGCTGAACCCTTCGGCTATTAATTTTTTAATCTTGTCTCTTTTGCCAAGTCCTTTATTCGCCTGTGTGATATCTCTCATTTCTGAGGTTGTTTTCGATTCGTTAAAGATGTCATTTCCGGATTTCAAGAAATACCGCATGATCTGAAAGGCTTTGTTAATATGCTCTACCCCCACCGCATGTAACTCTATCCCGTCGAAGATCATGTCAAATAGCGCCATCAGGAGAGCGAACCGTGGGATATACGTCTTAGCCTTCGACAGGTACCCCTTCATCTCATTCGATATATCCTCACTGCGCTGCCATTCGCAGATAATGTGATCTATTTCAACAAAACGCTCCAGGGCGGTATCCGTTAAGTCTATGATCACGGTATCTGAACGCTGTTCATATCTGAAGTGGCCGTTCGCCATGTTAAGGCAGTTGCGCCAGTAGTCGGCGAACCGGCCGTCGGGCTTCTGTGTCGTGAATCCATAGATGTTGCGTTCGGCGCCGGTGAAAAGAAATCTATCAATCAGTCCATTATCCGACATGTCCTTGGCCATGGATGATAATGTGTCCGGCTGTATCGTGCCGATGATGTTTATGTTCGTATTATCTATCAGGCGGGGACGGGACGAGACTCTATTCACGATATATGAGCCGTTATTGAACGACTCAAGCCAAAACTCGCCATCTGATCCTTTTCGGTAGACGTTCATATTATTGATGAAGGCTTTCAGCTCATCCCGGTAGTACATTAAACCTCTCTGGTTAAAGGACGAGACCTCGTGCAGCGCTTCCAGGGTTATGTCAGATATCATGATCTGCTTGAAGATGGGGCGTTTAGAGGACTCCTCGGGTTGCTGCTTCTTAGACTTCAGCTCTATCTGCTTCTGCTCCCACTTATCGTACTCAATATCGTGTGATAGCTTGGACAGCTTGTCAATCTCCTTGATCGGTTGCAGTATCGTGGATACCGGGTGGGACTTCATGGTACCCGGATCTCCAACTATCGCAAACCAAAATATCGTGGGGGATATCCAATTATCTTTCACTCTGAGCTTGTACTTATTACCGTTTAGGGTCGCCATGGCGGAGAGTATCGTCGTGGATAGAAAGTCTTTGCTGTAATTTAAGGACTGGTTCAGGTCCAGGATATAGTGCTGTAGGTGGACGGGGAATACCTCAATCGGAAACTGATTGATCGTGGCGTCCGGGTCACCGATCTCAAATTCCGCCGCCGGGGTGTCAAAGGTCTCCGTCCCGTGCTGGTGTTGATATAGACGGTAAGTGCTGTCGGCCCGGTTCTCGTAATCTTCATATTTGACTGGTTCAACATTCTTTGTGTCCTTGTAACGTTCATACGTGAGCTTGATCGCGTCCTCTTTTGGAATGCCATAACGGTTGCATGCTCCCAGCACCTTAACTAAATGTTTATGCTTATTGTCATCCTCGTACCGGGATGTCTTCTCCGCCCAGGTGATAAGGTTCTCAAATGTTTGTCGGATATCGGACGGGATATAGGCGGTGTCGAGGGTTTTAGCGGTTACTTTCTTTATAATCCCTTTCCCATCCCATATCTTCGAGTCTTTATTGTAATAAATCTCCGGGTCGTAGGACACGAAGCACAGCCGTGAGATATCATCAAAGTGGTCATAGTAGAGATTTTTAACTTTAGTACCTAACGCCATGACATACGCCTTATGGTTCTCGATATCGGCCGGGATCTTCACTATTGCTTTATAGCCGCTGCCCCTCGGGGATTTAAAAAGGATATGGGTATGCTCAGAGTTTATTATTAATTCTTTTTGGTGTTCCATTTCCTCTACCGGTATATGATCAAAGTCCAGGCATACAAGTCCGGAGTGCTGGGCGCATCCCTTGTCGTTGCGGTAGGTAAACTCTCCCTGCCAGCAGATAGCCGGTAGTGACGTGTTCTTGAACTTCTTTTGTTCGGGTGAGTCCGGCTCGATACTGTTTAATTTGTCAATCATCGACTGCCACTGCCCATGCTGTATTCCTTCCACAATCCTATCAACATTTACCAACTTCGGGTCGCCTGGGTCCTTGGCATTTTTAAACATCGTCACTTGAGTCATACGCAATAGGATAAAAAATCTGCCGGTGGGGTTTTGACATACCAATAGCCATAACGGGTTTGGGTCCGAACGGTTATTACTACCACCGACAGATTATGAGTTAAAATTTCTTTTAAGGTAATCCCAAACATGTGATGAAGTTGTCAGTCTTCACCGGCAAAGATAATAGCAAATTATTCGAAACTCCAAATTGTTAGTAAGTTTTGTTTGGTTATTCTAATATTCGGGTGTATATTGCGGTCGCTAATCTGGTACAATGACAACTCATAAAAACATTCAATCCCCCGACTGCAACTGCGATTCTCGCCTATTGGCTTGTACTCGATTAGCCTTTTGCGGAAGGGGGATTAATTTATTTGATATTACAAAGATGGAAAAAATGATGTTCAGGTTGGAGTTCAATGAAAAGCAACAGCATTTTCACATGGTTCACTTAACAGGCAGTGAACGTCCCGAAGGAGGACATGGATGGAAAACAATTTGTCATTCGATAGAAGACAGAATGTCAATGGAGTTTATAAACAGGATGGCTGAAAAATATTCACAGATAGGTTATTATGGAATAAAGAATGGTAAAAAAGCTAAAATGTTTCAGATTGAGGAGGATTTTGTTGATTTTATAGAAACTGCAACAAATGTTGATGTGATTGAAATACGTACATCAAAGTTAAATCCAGCAAAATATCAATGTCCTGTTATATATCAAAAAAGAAATGAAGGAGGTGTTTGTTCTCCGTGTCCTTATTGTGGTAAAAGGCATATTCACAGTATTGGTAGTGGCCACAGGATAACTCATTGTAATCCTAAATATTTAGCAAAATGTTTTAACTCAAATGGAGATGCTATTGGTATTCAGGAGAATTATTACATAATCACACTTGAGCCATGACATCCCTACACCTTACGACACTCCAAATCACCCTCAAGTCCACTCACGGCAAGGCAATTTCCGTCTCGCACCGGTTCGGGCAGAATGATCTCAGGGCATATCGCGACTTAATCAAAGAAACTTTAGAAGGCCTCGGCTTGTCCGTTGAGTTTATTTCCTTCGGGTACGATAACTGCCCGGTTGGATATGAGATACAGCCGGTGGAGGCGGGTAAGAAAGAGCCAGTTAAGCCTAAAGTTATAGAACCCGAACCAGAGAGCGACTTGGCGTCATTGCCGCAGTACCAGGGGAGGCCAAAAATATGGAAGTGAACAGGATATA
>CAZEDO010000127.1:0-8682 GCA_964511085.1 uncultured Lentimicrobiaceae bacterium | reverse complement strand
GCATAAAGTAGTAATAGCATGTTTAAGCAGGATATTATCCGATTCAGTCTATTGAAGATTTGTTTTATGAAGCTCTCTTTTCTTTATTAATTCGCCAATCATTTGTGAATATTTTGTTGCACCATAAGCATTTAAATGAACCTTGTCATCAAACCACTCAGGATGCTCAGCAAAGGAAGAATCAAATGAAAAATCGAAATAATTTACTTTATTCTGAAGGATGATTTCAAGAGACTGCTTGGCCGCTAATGACAGAGGGCCTGGTTTCTCAGAAATATTATGGAAAACAGGCGATGTAAATATGTAAAGAGAAATATATTTTTCTTTGCATAACCGAATAATATCTTTTAGTGCGATCACCATATTAGTATCTACAACAGGTTGTGTCAGTATTCCCGTAACTGTTTTTAACATCCCAGCATTTAATATTTTGTTTTTTAACGGGACATATCCTTCGAAATCTTGTTTAGCTGATAAGGTGGTCTTTTTATTTAACCTGATTATATCAATCAGATCAGAATTGAATGGATAAATAGCTGACAATAATTTGACTTTTTCATAAGGACTGCGCAATTGAATAATGGAGTGTAACTCAGGATATTTTTCATAATATGGTAATAGAACAGACAACCTGTCATAATTTCCCGCTAAATGTGCAATGCCATCAAGGTAAAACTCGAGAATTATTATTTTAGGTATATACCGCTCTGTTATTACCTTTGTTTGAGCATAAGGCAGCAAAATACTATGACCTCCATCTAATCCTGCATTGAAACAACTCATTTGAAGACAATCTGAAAGTATTCTGCTGTCGTAATGATGCTGAGCCCGTGAATTCCCGAAAATGAGGATGTCCGCCTTGCAATCCTGCAATGAATAATTTAAGTTTGCACTCAGTCCTGTGTTTTGAGTAAAATAAAGCTTGCGCAATACCAGTCCAGCTAGCTGATCAGCTAAAGCGATAACAATGAGAAAACAAATGATTCTTAGAGTTTGTACTTTTGTGATCATATTACGGCCAGTTGAAACCAGATTTTAAAATTGAAAATAGATAAATTGCCCACCATCAAAAACACCTACTGTGAGAATAAGGAAAATAAGCATTCCATATGCTAATTGGTCTTTAAACCAGTGATTGGTTTTAAACGGAAGTTTTCTTTGGTGATCATATTCCCAGTTTAGCTCGATAACAAGAAGAAATGCTATTCCAGTAATTCCATATAGAAATTTTTGTAAATCACCTATAAAAAGAGTACCACGAAATGAGATAATCTTATTTATAACTAAGAATGCATCCTGAGTTGTATTGGCTCTGAAAAAAACCCATGCAATGCAAGCCAGAACAAAGGTGATAAGAATTTGAAGTAATTTGTGGATTTTTGGTATGCGATCCAGGTAAATAAGTTTGTTAAACTTTGTTCGCCATTTTTCAGTGAAAATGGCAAATACCAGATAGAAGCCATTGAGAGCACCCCAGATGATAAATGTCCAATTGGCGCCATGCCAAAATCCGCTGACAATAAAAACGAAGAACAGGTTGAAATACATGCGGCTGACCTTCACCCTGTTCCCCCCCAGCGAAAAGTAGAGATAATCCCTGAACCAAGTTGAAAGAGAAATATGCCATCTTTTCCAGAATTCTGAAATTGATCGCGAAAAATATGGCCGATTAAAGTTTGTCATTAATTTAAATCCCATAATCTTGGCAGCCCCTATTGCAATATTTGAATATCCGGCAAAATCGCAATATATCTGAAAAGCGAAGAAAACCGTGGCCATAGCCAGAGTTTTACCACCGTGCTGGCCAACATTATTATATACAGCATTTACATATATAGCTAGGCGGTCAGCAATTACAAGCTTTATAAAAAGCCCCCAAAGCATCAACTTCAAACCTTCTATTATTCGTTCATATTCAAAGTAGTGCTTCTCGTAAAACTGATGTAAGAGGTTTTGAGGTCGTTCAATAGGACCTGCTACTAGTTGAGGATAAAACATAACATAAAGGGCATAAATTCCAAAATTGTGCTCGGCTTTTTGGTTACCCCGATATACTTCTATTGTGTAACTCATAGCCTGAAAAGTGTGGAACGAAAGCCCTATCGGCAGGATTATACTCAGGTTTGGAATTTGATTTATATACCCAATGGAACTTAACAGTTCAGATAAATTTGTATTCAGGAAATTGTAATACTTGAATACTGCCAGCACACCAATGTTTGCGATAAGGCTTGCAATGAGGAAATACTTGCGTTCTTTTCCTTGTGTTTTCTCAAGCCATATTCCGGCAAAGTAGTCAATGATAATTGTAAATCCCAATATCAGAAGATATACAGGGATAAATGCCATGTAGAAATAGCAACTGCTTGCCAGTAATAAAAACCAGCGGAAACGATGTGGCAGGACAAAATATAAGCTTGTCACTACAACAAAAAACAGTACAAAATGGAAAGAGTTAAAAAGCATGCTAGATCAGTGAAAATTGAATAATTAGCTTGTGTAGAAGCAAATCACTATTCGTGTTCAACATAAACGCATTTAGAAACAGTATTGAATTTTGAATCTTTCAATCATGAATTCTTATTTGAAATATCAGGATTTTATTATTTAATTTTATTTAACAGTCAATCTCCTGATTTGTTCGGCAATCTGAATACTGGTGAGAGTGTCGGCAATTCCAAACCCTCGTCCGGCCAATATTTCGCGGTAGCTTTCGGTATGTAGGTCAGTAAAGCCTTCGCTGAATTCCAGTTCCTCTTCTTCAATAGTTATAGAGCGGAATGTGCGTTTGCCGGCAGCAAGGGCAGCGGCAGGAATATGCTCCGCATTGATGCTTAGGTTCCAGCTTACATTTGCACGTTGCAATTTAAGTTTACCTCTGGCAAAGTCTTCTGCGCTATCGTCGATAATTACTTCTTTAACATCGCCAAAAATCCAGCTCAACATATCAAAGAAATGGATGCCTATATTTGTAGAAACACCTCCGGATTTTTGAATATCGCCTTTCCAGGAAACATGGTACCATTTACCGCGACTAGTAATGTAGGTAAGTTTCACATTATACACTTTATCTTTCGGGCCATTCTCAATTTTCTCCTTAAGAGCCTTTATTGCAGGGTGTAAGCGTAACTGCAAAATTGTGTAAATATTTTTACCGGTTTCTTTTTCAATCTCTGCCAAGGCATCCAGGTTCCAAGGGTTTAGAACGAGGGGCTTTTCGCAGATGGCGTGGCAACTATTGCGTAGTGACATGCGGATATGTGCATCATGAAGGTAATTAGGCGAGCAAATGCTTACATAATCTATTTTATTTTCTTTTCCCCTGCGGAGTTTATCCAAGTGGCGGTCGAAGCGTTCTGGCTCGGTAAAAAAGTTGGCTTCAGGGAAATGGGAATCCATTATTCCAATGCTATCGTGAGGATCCAGTGCTGCAACAAGCCTGTTCCCTGTTTCTTTGATAGCTTTCATGTGTCTTGGCGCAATGTAGCCGGAGGCACCGATGAGACCGAAGTTGAGTATGGTAGAATTCATAAGGAGTAAAATGTTAATAATGAATAATGAAAAGTTGAAGTGAATTAGAGTTGAAACTCATCGTTTTACTATCAATTATTTTATAGGATCTTTTTTTGATTTTGACGCTTTAATAAAGGGAACAAGCATTTTTATCAGTTGCTGGTTCCTTCCTTGAAACAAGAGTTTTACAAGCTATAATTACTTTCAAAGCGAATGTAAAACTCTTTTCTTTAAGTATTCTTTTCACCTCATTTTTCCGCTATTTACTCTTCACCGGAAACAGCTCCGCCCTTTCAGTCACAACACAAGTCGGTAAGTGGCTTATATTCAATGTTTTTGCAAAGCTATCACTGCTATTCATTGAATATAGCAGGCATTATCTTAATTCCGCTTCCAGAGGAGCAGCAGGTTATCTCTACTTGATGAGTTGGCCAGTTCCACAAATTGGCCAGATGTCATTAAATGATATTTTATATTATGTTTAAAAAGTTTTGTTGATTTTTCGATAAGCCTGTCCAGAAACTCGATATTCACATTGCCTCCAATAAGAAGCATTTCAATATCAGTGCTGTTCTGCCCGCGTGCAAATGCACCTGTGAGATAAACTTCTTCCACCTCCCCCAAACGTTCAATAACATGCTCAACCAGTTGGTCGAGACCTAGGTGTTTGTGCAACAGGCTGTTAATTTCAGGAAAAAGCGGGTGAAGCGTATTGGCAGCATATACTTTTCGATTTCTCTGTGATTCGGAGGTCAATAAACCGGCTTTTTCAAAACGGTTAAGTTCGAGCCTGATGGCATTGCTGCTTTCGCCAAATTCAGTTTCAAGTCCCCTCAAATGTCCGTGGGTATTGCTGTTCAGGAAAAGTCTGGTAAGCAGTTTGATTCTTGTTTTGGAAGTTATCAGCGAGTCAAGCATCAGGCAGACGAAATTACGAGTAACAAAACTACTCAATAAAAAACTTAATAACTAATAATTTATAATTTAAGCTAAAATAATTTTTTCAATCTAGAAATTGCACTAAATTGTCGTTTGTTACTATTTGATGGTTTGATCGTTTGTTTTGTTCATCATTATTCATCTCCATTTAAATCTGCTTCTGTGCTAATTCTAATAGTTTTTATAGAAGTTATACTATATACTTAGTTATCAAATTATCGTTAAGCTGCTTTTTGGAACATTGAGTATCAAGCTTTGGCCCACACAATCGATCTCAACTTTCACGCGGTGTTTGCCTGCAATATGAAGCAAAATGCCAGTGAGTCCTATCATAGTGCCGCGGGTAATTTCTACAGCAGCACCTGCCAGAAGATGTACTTCTTCACTTGCAAAGTCAGGCGCTCCTTGCTCCAGAAATACTTTTATAGCTTCAATTTGCTGAGGAGGAATTGGAACAGCTTTGCCTTCGAAAGTAATAAAACGGACTAATCCACTTATTTGCAAAACCTGTAAGTATTCTTTCGGACTGATTCGAACGAATAGATAAGAATTGAATAGGGGAGTTTCTACCCATTTTTTGCGGTCGCTCCATTGCCTCAGAACCTTGTGCATAGGCAAGAAGCAAATAATGCCTCTTTGTACCAATTCGTCATGGGCTTTCTTTTCAGTTCGGGAACGAGTATAAACAGCATACCATTGATAATCATTAATTCCGGATTCAATTCCCATAGTGAGGCAAAATAACAGTTACTAATGTACGAAAGCGAGAATTGTTAAACAGGCCTTGGTCAGAACGCCTGGGTTCAAATTAAAATATCGTGTATTTAAATTACAATTAACAAAAGTACTTACTATAAATGAATATTTTTGCATAGATAACCGTACGCTTATGTTCGAAAAGATAACGTCAGCTCAGAATCCCCGTATCAAAAACCTGGTCGCTTTGCAACGTTCGCGGGAGAGGCGTTTGCTAAACCGCATCATAATTGAGGGTTACCGGGAGATTAGCCTGGCGCTGGCAGCTGGTTTCCCGATAAAAGAAATATATACATGCCGTCAACTTGATACAGAAAATCGAATAGACGAGTTGACTGAATACATATTAAAAAGTTTAGTTTTCGAAATTAGTACGGAGGTTTTTAAAAAACTCGCTTATCGCGAAGCTTCGGACGGCTTTATTGCTGTGGCTGAGCCAAAAATGCTCAAGCTAAATGATATTATACTTAGCTCAAATCCATTAATTATAGTTCTTGAAGCTGTTGAAAAGCCAGGAAATCTTGGTGCTGTTCTGCGAACTGCCGATGCCTCCAATGTGGATGCTGTAATTGTGTGTGATCCCTTATCTGATCTTTACAACCCAAATACAATAAGATCAAGTATAGGTTGTGTTTTCACTAAACAGGTAGTTTCTTGCACTTCGTCAGAAGCTATAGCCTGGCTTCGTCAAAAAAGTATTCCAACTTATGCTGCTGCTCTTACGGCCAGTAAATTTTACCATGAGACGGATTTATCAAGAGCTACCGCTTTGATTATGGGTGCTGAAGCTACAGGATTAAGCCGTTTATGGCTCAGCAAGGCTGATTATCAGATAAAGATACCTATGTTAGGAGGGATTGATTCATTAAATGTTTCAACTGCGGCTGCAATACTTGTATTTGAAGCGAAGCGGCAGAGGGGATTCAAATGAGTAATGAAATAAACTCTTGCCAAAACCAGCTAAAATTGCATAGGCCAGGAAAAATGAATTCTCTTTTTATAAGCAGTGGCAATATTTAATTACTTGCCGTTAATATTGCTACAGTACTTTTTATTAATCGTAGAACAACCAGGATACTCCAAATCTTAATCCACGATCTGGTTGCGGATAATGAGGTACCATGTAGTAAGAATAATCCGTCCAACCACTGTTCAGATGTTGATACTTAATGAATATTCGTGCACGTTTAACCTTAAAATTAAGGAATAGGTCTGTATAAAGATATCCACCAGTATAATTATTATCCTGAAGATAAAATGAACGTGTATTAGGCATATAAGCATCGCCTTTCCATCGGGAATGATAAAAACAGCTAACACCAGCCTGGGATATGAGCGCGTGATTAAAAAGAACAAAATTGAATAGAAAAGCCATATTACCTGTAAAAGCTGGTAATCTGACAACATCAGCACCAGCAACATTTTGGTAACATAATTTATTGTCAATTTCCCAATGTCCTATATGAATCAATTTCCTAAACCATATCTGTGTAATGGTGTAGTTACCAGCAGTTTGCTGTGGAATAGCATCCTTATCCAGGTAAGCAAGGTTACTTCCTGTATTTAAGCTAAATCCAGCATCAAATCCGCGATACAACGCTTTTACAGAAACAGTATTGAAGGATTGTTTCGTGTATGATTTATCCCAGTGGAAATAGTTGCCTGAATAATGTTCGTAAAAATAAGCAGGTTCTAATTGCGCAAATTGATAGGAAAAATATAACAACCCGGGATTTTCACCCTTGCTGAAAAGTAATTTCCCCTCAGCTCCTGAAGTAAAATCAAAAAGGTGATACCCGGAACTCACATAGCGCATCCACCCCTTGAGTTCCAGTTGTTGAAAAATATTCAGGATTGCTTGAGCTTCCGGTCCCCATTGATATAATGATTTGCTGACAGAATCTTGCCAGATACGCATTGTACGATGCCATATCCCGCCTTGTATTATAAAGGGATCATGCCTGGAAGAAGAGTCAGCTCTGGCATTAGACCACAGCAAGTGGTTCTCAAAATAAGTATTATAAACAGAATCGAATGTTTTTAGTGAATCATGGTAAATGGTAGCAGGGTAGAATGACGCATTTGGCTTTGTATCAGAATATGCTTCACCTTGACTGCTCCATCTCATTGTATGGGTAAAACATCCAGGCTGGTTAAGATAGAAAAGAAGAGTTCTTTTAGGTAAAGAGGATTGAGTAGTATCATTTTTTTTAACAGGGGAGGGGCGAGGCTTGCGAAGAAAAAAAGTCTGTGCAAAATATACTTCGCTATTTTTAATGTGGTTTTGGGCATTACTGAGGTTAACCGGTATTCGATTTCGGTCGGTCTCTGTATTTTGCTGAAAAACACTATCGTATAGGATGCCTCCATTTTCATAATCTATAAGGTTATTATGATAATAAGATGCAAGTAATGAATACCTGTTGTTGATAGTGTTATAAAGCGCATAAACAGCTACGCTGGCATTCTTTGAAGTTTGCCGCAGATAAGTACCTGGAGCCTTAAACCAGTTTAAGCGGGCACCAATAGTAACCTGGCGTTTCAACTGCTGGCTATGTGTAATATCGAAATACTGTTGTTTTCCTTTTCCCATGACATAGTATAGATTGGTAAAAGGTTTGTCAGTGAAAAAGAACCTGGTATTTTCCGGTGAAAGGATATATAATCCGAAAGCATTATAACCGTAATTGTATGTAGAAAGAGGGACTCCGGCATATATGATCGGATTACATGCCAAACCCAGGTTGCCAAGAGTAGCATAATTCATTCCGTTTTTTCGTGCCGGATCATAGTCCTGGAAATTGGTGAGGTCAGCCCTGAAATGAGTAAAATTATGAAATCCGGTGAAGTCGTTGAGTGGGTTGAAATATAAAACAGAAGCTGTATCAGGGCTATGTTGTTCGTTATTATCTTCCGCAGCATCAGTTTCCTGAGCGCTTACATTCAGGATGAAAAGAAAAAAGGTGGCAAAAAAAAGAGACGCGAAACGAAAGTTCATAATATCAATTCTATAAAAGAAGTGAGAGGCGAAAGAATCGTGCCAATATTGATTAACCTCACTACTATGGCAAAAATACAGATTTAAGTTAAGGCATTGGTGTTGGCGAGAAAAATTCGTTTAATAGAATAGAAATGTGTGATTCCAGAAAGCGTCAGAAGGATAAAATAGCTGAGAAATAGATAAAAAAAAACCCGACACGAGGTCGGGTTTTGAAAAAGTCGGCAACGACATACTCTCCCACAATAAATGCAGTACCATCTGCGCTGGCGGGCTTAACTTCTCTGTTCGGAATGGGAAGAGGTGGACCCCGCCGCTATAGTCACCTGAAGATCTAAAATATCTAAATCAATAAGGATTGACATATCGGAAAGAAATTACTAAAGTTAGACGATGCAGTAAAAGGGTCTGAATAGAAAGTTTACGGGTAATTAGTATTGCTCGGCTTTGACATTACTGCCTTTACACCTGCAACC
>CAZEDO010000126.1:0-8752 GCA_964511085.1 uncultured Lentimicrobiaceae bacterium | reverse complement strand
AGAAGTATTTGTAAAAATATTATTTCCGAAGAATTTGACCTTAACCTTGAAAAAGGCAAAATCAGGTTCGATCGCAATACAATGATTAAACTCTCGGAGTATATTCTTGATATCCTGGAGGACATTGGCAGACCGATGAAACTTAAAGAAATATGCAAGGAGCTGAAAAACAGGACTTCTAAAGTCCCGCCAAATCTGGAATCACTTCGTTCTTCAATTCTTAGTGTTGAGGAAATTGTTGCAATTGGAAAAACAAGTACTTATGCACTGCGTAAATGGGATTCAGTTAAAACCGGTACCATCAAGGATATTGTTAAGGAATACCTGGAAAAGTTTAATGAACCCAAACATATTGCTGATATTACTGCATATGTGTGTGAATTCAGGCTGACAAGCGATAAAAACATCATGTCCAATCTTAAACTCGATCCTACCGGATCTTTCGTGTTTTTCAGGAAGAGTTTTATCGGGCTGGAATCAAAAAAATATCATTCCAGATCAACCAAGGGTTCGCAATTAAAGTTACTCTGACCAATTCCTTTTTTTGGGTAAATATTCATGCCCATTGTAATGGATTTCATGCTGTTAAGTATAGTTTTTCGGAAATTTCCGCGATAACTTTCTGAATCAAAACACATTGCAATACTAAATCTTTGGTGGTTCACAATAGATAGAACCGATAGGATTCAGCTATACGTAGCAGTTTGGTTGGCATTTTTTAAAACCAGGTAGCAGAAGCAAATTTTGTATTCAGTTGTCTCTTTTCCAGATCAGGTAATCACTAATTGTATTGTTAATTCCCGATTGCGGAAGATCAAGATATCGGACAGCTTTACTGTTGTCGTAATAATTGTTTACGCAAAGGATACATGCATTGGTATAGCTCAATTCGGAGTTTATCCCGATTTTTCGGAAAATGCTCCCGAAAATGCCGGTCAGTTTTAGTATTATTGCCGGTATAGCTATTAATTTTGTCTTCCGCCCCGACAGCAATATTACTTTAGCAAAAAAATCATGGAAGGAAAGGTTTTCGCCTGAAATCAAATAACATTCGCCGGAATTTCCTTTGATAATCGCGTTTACAATTCCTTTTGCAGCATCTCTTACATCAACAAAGTTCTTCCCTCCAGGTGGGTAAATAACATTTTTTTTATTCAGGACCATTTTAAAAATCCTTCCGGAATGAGGGTTGTAATCAAGTGGTCCAATCATAAATGTTGGATTTACAACAACTGCATCCAGCTTCTGGTTTTTTGCCGCTTCAATGACGAATTGCTGTGCCATAAGTTTACTTTTTGCATAACCTGATTTTAAAAACAGGGGTGATGCAGGTGTATTTTCATTTCCCGGGTTATTTAAAGTCCCAAATCCCATCGTATTAGCACTGCTCACAAATAGCAATCGCTTGCATTTCGCTTTTGACATGACTTCAATAATGTTAGCAGTCGCTTCAACATTCACAGGGAAATAATCTTCCACATTCCGATGCGCCTGACAGGTATCTGCAGCAGCATGGATAACAATGTCACACCCTCTTATCGCTGTTTCTATATCAGATTTGCTGGTGATGTTTCCATAAGTCACTTCAATGTCAAGGCCGGCAAGTGCCGGAGCTTTCGCTCCTGATCTCATCATAGCGCGAACAGTATATCCACACCTGAGAAGTTCATGTACAATGTGCCCCGACAAAAAACCATTGGCTCCGGTTACTAAAACTTTCATACTGTTTTTATTTTGCAACGCTTAAATTAAGACTAATAGCCCTGCCGGAATTGATTTCCTTACGGACAACTCTCGACAATAGAGGCAATTTCCAGGCATTCGGCAACAGCACCATTAAAAGCCAGTTTATTTTATTCAGAATTCCAGGCAAAATTAATGAGTCTCTTAAAAACAATTGCCTTATTGCAATGCCCGCCAGTTTTTGTGGACTTACCTGGCCCATTCTTCCGAAAATTCCTTGTTTCTCAATTCTTGCCGTAACATCAGCATTTGTTTTAACAGGGCCGGGGTGAATTACACTCACAAAAACGTTGGTGCCTTTGAGTTCTTCGTGCAAACCTCTCGAAAATGAATAAATAAATGCTTTGGAAGCCGGATAAACAGTCTTAAATGCAAAAGGAGAAAACGAAGCCATACTGGCAACATTTAAAATATAGGCCTTTTCTTGTTTTTTTAATTCCGGCAGCATTAATCTAGTCAGTAGAGAGGTGGCTCTTACATTCACCTGGATTATGTTATCAATGTATTCGGGTGAAACACTCTCAAATGCTTTGGTGCCACCGATGCCGGCATTATTAATAAGAATATATACAGCGAAATTGGAAGTTGCCCATTCTGCAACGTCATAAACAGAATTATATTGGTAGAAGTCTGTTTCAAAGTAGTGGGCATCTACTCCATATTTGTTACGAATCTCTTCGCAGAAAACGGATAATCCTTCTCCTTTTAATGCTACAAGCAGTAAATTAATTTTCCGGGATGCGAGTTCATATGCCATAGCTCTGCCAATACCCTGGCTGGCTCCGGTCAGTAATGCATATTTTTTATTGGAATTATTCATGGTCTATTCAGTTTTTATGATTAATGTTTCTTTTTGTTTTAAAATTTTCAGGACAAGGAAATAGTAAGCCGATGAAATGATTGCTCCTGTGATAAATCCACCTATAAGCAATGAAATGAATACTTCTGAGCTGGCATTGAGGAGGTTTTTAAATAAGTTACCTCTCAGCATGCCTGAGATATCCAGGTTTGTATCATAACCAAGCAGCCAGGCCCCCAACTTGTAATTCAGGGGATATAATAATAAGCCTTTGGTCCAGTTTGTATTTATTACCCCTACAACCGAAGCTGTTTTACTCAGGCGAAAAATACCCGCCAGGAAAAGGCTCAGGATTATCTGCATTCCAATCAATGGGGATACTCCGATAAATGAACCCATAGCAAAACTTCGTGCAACTGTTTTAGGTTCCCCAATCAGTTTTTGAATCTTTTCGGTCAATCGTTTTTTTAGTTTTTTCATGGCTGCGCTGTTTAATTATAGGCTAATACTACTTTTAGTTTTATCAGGTTATGCAGGAAAGCTCCCCTTACCACGGGATCCATTATAAACCGGGGATACTCTGGAGCAGTGCTCGACATAGCCGAAAGAGAAATGTAAACACGTCCGTTCCCCAGGTCGGCTATTTTCCAGGTTGCTTTGTAGTTTGCCATCCTTTTTACGTTTTTCTTTAAAGGCAAACTGTTCTCCTTGCTTATCATTTCGATGGTTACAGAAGCAGGATCGCAGTAATTAAGCTTTGAAACAGAAACCATATCCCTGTTTTCGAAAGGCCAGGGCAGCGAAAAATAGGTGTAGGATGACCATACCATGTCCGATTCTTTATTAACCAGGTATGCATCACTCACGTTTTCCATCCAGAGTTTAGTCTTGGAAGGATCATTCAGCGTATTAATAACTGAACTCATCGTGCCTTTAATAATCATTTCTCCTTTTCGCTCCCTTACTGTTAAATCGTTGGAGACTTTTACCCATCGCTCGTAGATGGTAATTCCTGATTCTGACTCAACTTTTTTCCATGTTTCGGCTGCCAATAAATGACCTCCGATAAGTAAAGCGAATACTGTCAGACTTATTCTTGCTTTTCTTAAATCAGTTGTATTCATAAGTGCTATTTTTGGTTTATAGCTTCATGACAACTGAAAAGTGGAATACCCCTATGAGGATAAAAAATAATTTTATTCCGCTATCATTTTGCTTGGGGTCTTCTCTAACTACCTTCCGTAACCTTTGATATTACTGCAATAGCATTTGTCCTGGATTTATTTCCTAAGGCATGATGAATGTTAATTCGGAAGATAGGGTAGAAGAGGAGGACAGGAGCGCTTCAAATACGGAAGAGTAATATTCCAAGAGGAGAAAAATGAAGCAAAAGCTAAATGAAAGATGATAAATCAGAACCGGACACCCAAAACTCCGCCAATCCACATCTGGATGCTCGAGTTTTGAGTGGATTTAAAATAGAAATCATAGGTTGAAAGCCCCCGGGGGGTTGCGCTGGGAGTGCCTTTTGTGAAAAGAAAATAATTTAATGCCGGGCCACCAAATATTGCAAAGTGTTTTGAGAAGCGGTATTCCAATGCCGGGTTTAATTTAAGCAGCAGACCGTGATAAATGGTATCGGTTGGATGGTAAGCTAAACCCGCTGAGGCATCAATGTTTATGCTCATTTCTTTATTCAGGGTAAAGATAGTTCCTATCCCATAGGATAACAGGTATTTATTATCTCTTCCTATCCCAAACTGAGCGATGTTATAGAAATTCCTTGTTCCGGATTTAAAAGCTGTATTGGCGTAGAAAATCTCGTTACCTGAAATCTCTAAGAAATGGTATCCTTTCTTTACATAACTGAAGAGACCAACAGGAATTCCTCTGTCAGCAGATTTTGAAATATTGATCAAGCCAATCTGTAGGCCATTTACAATTTTTGCATAATTAAAAAATACAGCCAACTGAACCCCGTTATTTCGGTTCTTTGCAATGTTCAGCAAACCGGCGAGCTGAATTCCGTTGTTATCATAGCCGTAGTTCACAAGACCGCTTAATTGTAACTTTCTGACATCCTTCAACGAAAGGTTAAGTACTCCCGAAATCTGCCAACCAGCGCAATAACCGGCAGCAATGTTTGCCCCGCAGCTGATTTGTGCACCACGGACCGTATCCGGAACATAATTAAACAATCCCGCGAATTGAACTCCATTGTATTTCCCCTGGTTGAAATTGCATAATCCCCCGATCTGCAAACCTCTTCCTTTCTCTCCGATGATATTTCCTAATCCCCCAAACTGAAATCCGTTCATCTCTCTTCGGGTGATATTCAGTAAGCCACCCAGTTCAAAGCCCTTTAAACCACCCGTATAACCAGCTAGCAGGTTTAGTGAAAAACGGTTGGTTATAGAACTTGTTACTTTCCAGTTGATGCCGATATTGGGAACAATAGATAATTGAACCATCCTGGATGTGCGAATTTCGAGGTTTTGTGCATTTACTTTGGTCATCCTTGGGACAAGCCAACTCACAAGCTTCAAACTGTCAATACTATTGACTACAACCAATCCCGAAAGCGCATTCAATCGGGAAAAACCTTCCTGAATCGGGCGGAGCAGAATATTAATCTGATATTCTGAAGCCTGTTTGATAAAGATGACGCTGTCCACGTACCCTGATTTGCAGTACGTAATGCTCCTTATCTTTTTCCCTGTTGGGATTACCAATTTATAGTTACCGTTTTCTGCTGAGAGAGCCGATCTTTTATTCCCGACCTCATAAACCGTTGCATCAGTCAGTGGCACCCGGGTGCGGGCATCCAGGATGGTTCCTTTGATTAATATGTTTGGAAAAGATTGTTTTTCATGAGCATCTGACCTGTTCCTTATCAGGATCACATGATTCCCGACTTCCACGGGCCGGACTTTTTTTTCAAGTATTTCATTCAGCAATTCACTTACCGGGGCATTATTTGCTTTCAGGCTTACCCGCCGGTCAACAGGAATAAGATCGGTATCATACGAAAAGTTGAAACGTCCGGCTTTGCCAATCTCCCGTAAGGCAACATCAAGACTGCAATTTGGTAAATCCAGCGTGATTTTCCGGGAAAGAAAACTCGCCTGCGAAAAACTCAACAGAGGCTGCGTCAATATAAAAAAGACAAGTATGCCAGACCTAATTATTTTCCTTGTTGCAACCATTCCCGCTATAGTAATAATTGTTGCCATCAACAGAAAGTTTCAGTTCCAGAGATTCTGCTATCACAGTGTTAATACGACCAACAGGTTCGTCAACGAACGAAGCAGTGAGCCGGCAGTTGAGGATATCCGGTGTGCTTGCAGAAATCTTAACGCCATAATATTTTTCTACCAGCTCAAATACTACAGAAAGAGGAGTCCCATTGAAATCCAGGGTGCGATTAGCCCAGAAAAGTTTATCAGGAGCTGACTTCTCAACAACTTCAGGTTTCAAAGCTCCCTGTTTCAATATACCTGACATGCCGGCGGTTAGCAGTATGGACAAGGTATCTCTATTACCCGGATCAAGCGTGAAGAATAACACCCGACCTTCGTTCACCTTAACCCGAATGTCCTTGCCAGGATAGGCCGAAACATTGAATACCGTTCCCAGGACTTTCACTTTTGCGATTCCGGCATCCACAACAAAGGGTTTCAAAGGATTCTTCGTCACTTTAAAGAAAGCCTCTCCGGTGAGTATTACAATACGCTTCCCGTCCTTGAACTGTTCGGGGTATTTAAGTTTTGATTGCTTGTTAAGCGTTATCAGGGAACCATCCGGTAAGGTGTCGCTAATAACAGATGCATTTGCAGCTATTTCGATCTCGTTCACCTTTGTGGTCTGGAGTCTTAGAATCGCGTAAATTCCAAAAACAAGGAGGACCAGTGCGGCAGCACTCATAGCATACAGCAGGTAGCGGCGTCCAAGCAACTTCTTTTGCTGTGCAACCTGTTCATCTTCCTGCTTTTTGATTCTGGCTTCCAGGCGTTCCCTTGCTTTTGGCAGATCAACCGGCAGGGGTGGGGGGTTAAGTTTGCCGGTTTCCAGCCACAACGTCTCAAGCTGGTCCAGATGTTTCCTGTTCCTGCTGTCTGCATCAATCCATTTACCAACCATGTCGCGGACTGTATCGTCCGCATTTCCGAGAAGGTACTGAAGCAGTAAATTTTCGTCGATATCCTGCTGGTTTTGATTCATATTCCTTTGAACTAATGACAATCTTAAATCCTTCTACCCCTATTCTCCCGTAAAATATTATTTAACGTTTAAAATCCTGTATTTATAGCTGTTATCACCATGCCTTCCTGTGCTGATCAGTCCCTGAATATTTCAAAGAAAAACAAGAGTAACAACGGCAGGTAGTCAGCAAGTTCTTCCCTGAGTGTTTTCAGGGCCGCGCCCATCTGATTTTCCACAGTCTTTACTGATATACCAAGTTTTGCGGCAATTTCAGTATAGGACAGTTCATCGTAGCGGCTCATGATGAAAACCTCCCTTCGTTTCAGCGGAAGGTTGTCAATGGCTTCTCTTATCTTCTGTTCCAGTTCCGAAACAATCATAAAATCTTCCTGCGATCGTTCGGTGCCTGCCAGCACATCTTCATTCCAGGCCTTATATTCTTCGCGGATATTAACGTGCTTCAACAGGTTCATGCAGCCATTGCGTACAGCCCGGAAAAGGTAGCTGCGTATGGATGTGGTGATTAGCAGCGAATCCCTGTTAACCCATATCCTGCACATCAACTCCTGAACTATCTCTTCCGAAGCATCCGGATCCTTCAGGAATGTATTCGCATAACCGCAAAGCATGCTGTAGTAGGAGTTAAAGAGAGCGTCGAAGGACGCTTTATCTTCAATCCTGAATCCTTCGGCTGCGGTTGGGTCCATTGTTAATTACTGAAGATTTCTGAAATGCAGGGATTTGCATTCCGAATGCAAATATAGGGCGTATATCATTTGGGAGATACCAGCCCTTGTTGTTACGAAAAAGAAATTCTTTGTATTGTACTTTAGAGTGCCTGCTGTGGTTATGGTAGCAAAATATCCGGAATGCCTAGGTCTTTGCATATCTTACGGCAAAGGTTCTCTTTTATATCGGGGTGGCGGGGAACAGTTGATATTTTGCCGTTGCTGTTATTCCTGTAGAGAGTATGGCTGCCCCCTTCGCGGACGAAAGTGCAACCGTTACTTTCTATGTACTTGACCAGTTTGTTTCGCTTCATCAGAAACTGAACGACATGGTTTGGGTTATCATCTTATTTGTTTTGCCCTTCCTGTTTTTTGCCCTCATCTCTTCAAATACCAGATTCACAGCATCTGCAAGGTTCTCCTTTGCTTCTTCAAGAGTTTCTCCCTGGGTGTTTATTCCGGCTATTTCCTGCACGTATGCGATGAACCCCCCTTCAACGCAAGGCTCAAAGACAGCCGTCATCTCAATGTTTTTCATTTTCTTTTTTTTACAAAGTTAAGGTATTTTTCTCCTTTCGACTGAAGGTGCAGATTCGATAAACGCGAACATTCTCACATGATCAGTAGGTTGTGGGGATTGTTTCGTTTGTAGTTCAAACTTATTGATTAGCTGAAGTTACAATCTTCAGCCAGTGGAGTACAATCCAAATATCCAAAATGGCATCCATCAAAAAAAGATACCGGGTATGATAAAACATATAAAATTAATGAATATATTTAACGAATATAAAAAAAGGACAACATGAGTCGCAAAAAAATAATATTGTTTGTTTTTCTTTTCTTGTGTTTAGGGGTGACTGGACTGCAAGCACAAGAAGCTATACCGGCCTCAGGCGGTTTAGCTTCAGGTAGTAAAGGTACGGTAAGCTATACTATGGGACAAGTTGGATACACTACCAATGCAGGAGCGAATGGTTCTGTTGCACAAGGTGTTCAACAACCGTATGAAATATCGGTTGTTACGACAATTAAAGAAGCACAAAGTATTAAATTGCAATACGTAGCTCTTCCAAACCCTACAAATGATAATGTAAAGTTAAAAGTAGAAGACTATGAAAGTGCAAATTTGCGGTATCAGCTTTTAGACTTGAATGGAAAACTTCTGGAAAGTAAAAAAATAATTAGAAAAGAAACCAGTATTGTTATGATTAATCTACCGCCTTCCACTTATTTTTTAAAAGTAGTATCGTCAGCAAATAATGTGTTTCAACAGGAAGTA
>CAZEDO010000125.1:0-8963 GCA_964511085.1 uncultured Lentimicrobiaceae bacterium | reverse complement strand
CCATAAATTTATCGTTCTTGCACTTGCATTAATCGGGAATGAATTCGTAATTGAGAATACTATTCCAGAGGTTGTTCCGTTGAATAAAGCACATTGCCCGCTTATTCCTTGACTATATGTAATATAATAGTCAGTTCCATTATAACCATTTCCACTGCCGTCTGAAGAACTGCCATTCATTTTCCAAGACCCAATTATCTGACCTTGTAAAATCATTGGGATTGTCAATAATACAAACAACAACCTTTTCATTTTGCTCTAATTATAAAAGATGGAATCCATGTTATTTTAACCTGTGCATCAGAAATCTTAGTCGTTGCCCCGGCTGACGTTAACCAACGAAGGGTTACGTTATGCCCCGGTGTAATTTTGTAAAACGTAGCTGGTATCTGGTCAGCCAAAACAGTATTGGTACTCATATCTGGTGCTGTGGTATATACTGCAGTGGTTGCATCATAGATATTGTAGGTGGCGGCTGCTCCTGCTCCACTTGCTGCTGTCATAACGGCAGGGATGGTACTGATGAAATACATTGTATCTGGGACATTCAAATAATACATTCCTTGATAGGTCGATACGTTTGCATCAATAGTTCCGGGAACTGTATTTGACCATCTGTACTGATTTGAGATACCTTCAACTTTTTGGTCATACGCAATCTTAAAGGTTTTATCACCTGCTGCAATTGCAGATGTACTCACCACAGTCGCAGTGACCGTTCCGTCCGTTTCAGAGGCCGATTTAATATATCCATATCGTCCAACTGAACCATCTGATTTGAGTGCCTGAAATAGACTAAAAATACATCGCCTGGAATCGTATGCAGTACCTTTGAATGTAAAGGTAGTCGCACTTGCGTATGCTCCCGCTATTGCAGTATGCCAAATCGAATCTATTGCGGCCTTCGATGCAGCAATACTATCTCCAAAATCTTTGACCGCCTTTTGAGTCATTATCTTGGTGGTTGATGTTCCTGTTGTTGTTATTCGATCCGTCGTATAAAGTCCGTTTGTAACTGTCGCAGCATTGCCTGAATTGTTTGCATAGGTTACAGATATTGAATAATTCCCAGCAGATAAAGCAGAAGTATGTAGGAGATTTGAACTATTGGAATTTATCCATGAATATGCATAAACTCCATCACTTAAAGTGTTTTTCACTTTTTTTATTAGCGTGGTTTTTCCTGTTCTTCCCTGAGTAAAAACCGATCCAAAATTGGTCTTGGCTTCTCCTACTATAATACTGTCAGAACTTGTCCCAGTATTAAGGTTGTTCAAATAAACTGAATCATTAATTGTTAAGTTTCTTGAATATATCCAATCCCACCACTCCTCCGAATCGGGGTCTCCAAGAATTCCATTACTACTCCATGGAGCAAGTGTAATCGTATGAATACTTGACTTTCCTAATTCTGGTAAATCATAACCCGCCCAAAGATTTTTATATCTCAATGTGGTATACGCACCCCCATCCCCATAGGAAAAATCAATTGCATCTGATGTCAAGTCTATCCCTGCTAAATCTGTAGCACTCACTCCATGTTGACTAAACAAACTTAATCCATCAACCCGTCCAAAATCTAAACCTTCTCTCCACCATGCCGGATTAACCCTATTTTTAAATCCTAGATATCCTGATGTATCAACATTAAAAACCACTGAATAGGTAGTATCCCACCGTTGATAATTAGACCCCAAACATATTCTGGAAGTTTCATTCATAGAACCATACCCAACAAAATGGTTATCAGAATTTATACTATTGATAAAACCCGCATAATTTGTATCATTATATAAGGCAGTTCCAAACGATTGATCAACTATCAATCCCCCCATAAAATCATTTGGGATATCTAAAACTCTTGCCATAAAATTACCGTATCCCGCTTCGAGAGTTGTTCTTGTAGTACCTAATGAATCATGTACATATAAATTACCCTTTAAATCAACATCCTTTCCGTAAAGTTTCCACCGATCAGATGCATTTCCAAAATTCTTTAGATGAGTATGGTGGGGACCCCAGTCTACGAAATGAATCCCGGCTGAATCAAATATGTATCTTGTTTCTTCTGTTGGAGTTGAGTTAGAAATCATTATGCCATGGTCATCCGCTGGAACATTACCTAAATAATTAGTTTTCCCCTGAAGTATACTGTATAATGAAAAACCTAATGAGGGGTCAAAAACAAGAGCGGCGGTACTCGTTGCATCATATTGGTTTAACATAGTTAACACTTGCCCGTATTTACCATAGATACGGTCAGCGTAAATTGTTGAAGTAATCACTGTATCATAAGGATTCCTTAAAACTGTCTTATTACCAGGAGTATGGATCCAGGGTACTGAATCCTTAGTAATTGCTATCGGAAAAGTCTGCCAGTGCTTATCGCCCCGCCAGTACTGGTCCGTGCGTCCTTCTGATATTGACGGTTCATAGCCACTGTGTGCATGATCGCCATAAGCACTATGAGAGTGGTCGGTACCGAACCCAGGAAACCCGTAATATGAGGTATCGTTAATAGTAACATGGTCGGAATAAAGCCTCACCTTATATATTTTTCCGCCACGGTAAAAAGTGAGGGTATCCATAACCCTGTTTTGCGCCATCACCGAAGCAATGGCAAACAGGAAAACAAAAAATAAAAGAAACTTTTTCATAATGTTATTTTAAATTAAGTTGATGGTGGACCGCAAGGGAAAGCCAGCGCATTGATTGTACAGTTCACCAGGGTCTTTATAACAATTTTGGTAGTGGATTTACTTACCAGGTATATTTCAACCGGGTTTCCGTGACTGTCAAACCCATTAAACACATAGGTATAATTGCCGTCGGCGAAAGCCGTGTCCCAGGTAAGGTTGCAGTTAACTCCTGCCGTTGCGCTGGCGTGGGCTTCACGCACTGCTGATGCAGAAGGAATAATGGTAGTAATTTGTTGTTCGACATAATTTAGAAGCAACACTATTGAATCTTCCAGATCATCTACCTGAACGAGCGTTTGGGCAGTACGGCCTGTGAGTACAGAAACGATTTTACTATAAACCTCAATAAATGTGATCATACAAAGCTTCTTTAGCTGAATTCAAGTGAAAAATCATATGAGAAATACCTCACAGGAATGATCGTTGATCTCATTCGGATATTTGAAAAAAAAAATCGTCGTACGCCCTTTCATATTCAAATGCAAGGTTATAATTGTAATCATCATCCTTGAACAGCGATGTTTTTTTAGATGTAAGCAAACACTTCAGTAATCGGCCTTCGTCAACCTCAAAAATATCGGAGGACAACATGAAATCCCTGAGGGAATGCAAATAATCGCGTGTAAGCCACCCGGTATTGGCCTTGAAACTCTGAGATTCCTTGATCATGGTATCCGATCCCGGGGTATTGTAGGATGATTCAATTTCATCACTCATATACATCACCGTTTGGCGATCATGTTCCTCGATCGTTTCGAAATTCCCGACGCATCTCAGCGAATCGTAGGCACCCCATGAATTTCTGAACCGGAAATACCTGGTATTTTCAGTATATTTCTTATCCAGGACAAACTGCCTGATATCAGAAATGATGTTGTCATCACCATCAATCAGGTAAAGTTCCCACATATCAACATTACCATTCATGTATGCAGATAAATGCAATTGAGCGTAACCGGCCATATATTCCACAACACACCACCGGCTTATCCCTGTTTGTGAAGTGATATCGATTGAAGTTGCGATTCCAAGTTCGGTATTGTAGAGGTTTGCTTTTAACTTACAGGTTGTGTATGCTGGAGACTGGAAAGCAAAGAACAGACTGTGGGTTTCAACCTTATCGGTAAGTCGCGCAGGAGGCGACCAGGTCATGAATTTCTTCTTCGTCTCAGGTTTATTAAAAAAATCGGAAAGAAGGATGTTGTTGGCCACTAGGTCCTCACGGTTCAACCCTCCGGCTAATGCATAACACCAAACATTTGCAGGATCACTGTAACTACGTGGCGAAAAAACTCCCGAAATCTTATCACAGAAAATTGTCCTGTACTTCAGAATATAATCTGTAAAAACATGCGTATAAAATCCCACTACTGAAAGGTGAAACCGTGGCGGTACCGCTTGCAGCAGACTTGCATAGAGGTACTCCGATATTTCGAATTTTACTGTCCCGTCTGCAGCCAATGGTTTGTAGTCGGAACCAAGTATTTCTGTTCCGTTTTTTAATACGGTCATCATTACACCTTCGACCGTTCCTGTAGGGGGAACCTGCCCATTAGTAATATTTGTAATGGTTATCCCGGTAATTGTATTGTTATCGGTAGTCCAGTCATAGTCGGGAGAAGCAACTTTTGCAGTCAGCGTGAGAATTTCTTCTGCAGCCGTAATATCATAATACTGCAAAAGCTGAACATCGTTCAAAAAATATTCAAAAATGGTTTTACACCATAGGATTTCATCCCAGGTTTCGTCAGAAACAGGAATATCATTCACATCAGCACATTCTGTTTTAAGACTAAATGTCCTCGTTGCGTCCAAAAATGTAATGTCAACGGAATGATCAGGCGTGGTATCGATACCGGTAAATTCCATCTGGATGACCGACAACACCCCGCCCATGGGTAGCCCTCCCCCTCCTGATTCGCCGGGCGACAAGAGATATCGCATGGGATTTCCGGCAAATGACATCAAAAAAGGTTTCTTTGTTATTTCCATGGTGCAATATTATAGGATGAATCATTTAATTTAAAGGACAAATATTATCTGGTAACATTTCCTTGAATATCCGTGACCCGGTTTATCGAATCAATCATGTTATCATAAATAATGTTTGCCCCGATGGGTTTTTCAAGCGTTTTCTGGAATTTTTCCAGCGCATTGAGTGTAGCAGGATCAAACCCAAACACAACCGGGACATTGGCGGTAGTTCGCTGTGCGCCTGTATCCTGGTACAGCCCGCTGGCACGCTGTGGCACACGCATAATGGCATCAAGTAAGCCGGGTTGAAAGCGCATAAGGTTTTCTGTATGCTTTGGATTGAGAATTATTTCCCGGCCGGTTTCTGCAAAAAGTGTAGGTGTGCTATATACACCGCTTTGAGGATCACTCAGGAAAGGAATATTGTTGTATTGTTTTCCATCATCCTGTCCCATCACCGAATAGCGGCCACTGGCTGCCTGTCGTGATTTTTTTATAACATCGTATCGGCCCTGGGCTGCTGCAGGAACCGGAGTGGCAATAAGTGCAGCAAGTTGAACACCCATCAGGGCGGCAATGATAATTGGGAAAACAATATCTGCCGGCGGGGCAATGTTGGCAGCCTGGATAATGGCTTGCAAAAGTGCAATGGTAGCATTGAAAATGGCAATTTCCTTCTGCCGAACTGCCTGTTTATGTGCGATTTCTTTGTGTTTGGCATCAGCTTCCTGGTCCATTTTAATAATCGCAGCATCATATTGTTTTTGAGATATTTTCTTATTGTCGAGTTGACTTTTTAAGTTCGCTTTTTTCTTGTTATTCGACTCTTCATCCTTTTTAAGTTGTGAATCCTCCAAAGAGCTCATGGTCTGAAAAACAGCGCCCAGGGCATTTACAACGTCCGACATTGTAGAAAGAACTTTATCTGCAAACTCAAGATTTGCATCTGCAATGCTTTTATAATAATCTTCCCAAATCTTTTTATGTGCATCTGCATTATCATAAGTTCCGGCAATTTCTTCATCCCGGGCTTTTGCCAGTAATGCTCTCCTTTGAGCCAATTGAGTAATCAGATCGACATTAGCGCCTTTAGCTGACACATTTGTGGTACCTGATACTTTAGCGGGTTGACCGGTTGCCGTGGCCATAGGTCCCTCCAAATCACTATCAAGTTTTGCTTGTAATAACTTGTATTTTTCACGGATATCAAGTTTTTCTTTTTCAGTCAATTCGGTATTGGCCAACTCATAGTCACGCATCTTTTCAAGCAGTTCGACTGAATAGGTATACCAAATGAGATCGCCTTCTTCCTGGCCTTTAATCTTGGCCTCTAATTTTTCTTTTTCAATTTTGAATGAATCGGCCAGTTCTTTGTCAGCATATTTTTTATTGATCTTTTCTTTTTCAACTTCATAAGCAGCATCCAGCGCCTGACGTAATTCAATTTCAACTTTCGAATTACCGGTAATTGCAGCAAGTTTTTGCTTATGATTAAGTTCAGCCATTTTCAATTCGCGTTCATGATCATCTTTTATGGCCTGAGCCAGGATTTCATCAAGTTGTTTTTGAAGTTCTTTGGCCTTCTTTACTTGTTTGCCGGTGGGGTCATTACCGCCCCCGGCATCATTATATTTTGCCAATTCCTTATTAACCTCTTTAATTTTTTCCTGTATCCTGATATATTCTTCGCTTCCGGCTGTATAATTGCGAAGAGCTACCTGATAATTTTGAAGCTTTTCTTCCAACTGGGGTGCCAGTTTACCCAATATCTGGTCACCGGCACTTTCAGCATTTATTACGTTGACTATATTCTGCCGTTCGGTTTTAAGCTTCTCAATACCATCTCTTAACTTTTTTATTTCATCATCAAAGGGAGCGGTAGCCTCTTTCTGATTTTGATAGGCGTAAACTCCTAAATTTCTTTGCTCCTCTTCCTGATTATTGTTTGTGATGCCTGGTATACTTAATTGTGTTTTAACTGTTTGCCAATACGTAGGCTTTGCAGCGGATTTACCTATTGCTTTTTGCTTTGCCTCCATTAATAAAAGCTCTGCTTCTGCAGATTTGATAGTCAAATCAATTTTATCCTGAAGGTCCTTTTTTTCATCTGCTGAAAGTTTAGAGATTCTGCGGGCCTGTGCTTCAATAGTTGAATATGATTCTTCCAGTTTTGTATTTGCATGAGTTAATAATACCGTGGTATCTACTTTTAATTTATCAAGTGCAAGCGCTTCTGAATTATACTTTTCATATGCCTTGACAGCCACAACCAGTGCTGTAACAGCGGCAATAACCAATCCGATCGGATTGGCTGACAATGCTGCATTCCATAACCATTGAGCAGTGGCTGCGAGTTTAGTTGCCGTCGTTCCTTCAGCCTTCCAGATTGTAAGCATTTTCTCTTTTACAATAAGGTATTCCAACACAATTGCATCTTTTATTTTTAGAAGAATACCTTCTTTAAGCATCAGATTGTTTAAAAGCGAAACCTGGAGTGATCGGGTCATTGCAGCAATCCAGGCGCCCATTACCCCGGTAAGTACAATCAAGGATAATTTGTATTTTTCGATAAATTCTGGAAGGTTTTTTATCCAATTAACGAATTCAACCACATGATAAAGCTGGTTTTTAAAGAATTCAGTAACACCAGGCATGGTAATCAAAGAATAAAAACTCTTGCTTAATTTATCGAGCACCGCACCAAGTGTGGCGTTTTTGAGATTAAACTCGTTCATAATAGAATCGGTATTCTGCAATGCATTGCCGGCGAGTGTGACCTTTTCATTGAGCATTTTGATATTGTTGCCAACCTTGGCAAAAACCTCCGATGCTCCGGCGCCTGATATTTCCAATTCTTTTATGATACCTGCCAGCAGAGTGGCACTTTGCCCACCTTGTTTTGATCCTTCCAATACTTTAGTAAAAGCTCCAAACAAATCTTTGTTTACCAAATCTGTAAACTCCTTCATTGGCATTCCGGCAATTTTTGCGAAATCGCCCACATTGGTGGTCATTTTTTGTAGGATCTTCGTCACGGCTGTCCCTCCTCTTTCGGTATTTACACTAAGTTCCTGAAGTGTGGCTGAAAGACCAAGTACTTCATCAGATGTAAGTCCCAAAGAAATACCAATACCACCGATTCTGTTTGCAAAATCTGAAACGACCGGAGCAGTAGCAAATCCTGCAGCGCCAAGAACATTAACGGCATTGCCTAGGCGAAGCATATCATCGGAAATATTGGCCGATTTCATATCTGTAAGCACATTACGGAGTGTGCCCATCGTTTTTGCAACCTCTTCAGCCCCTCCGGTGATTTCATCACCAAGTGCCACATTCAATTTATCGACAGAATTGACAAAAGAATAAACATCATTGGTTGCAATTCCAAGTTGCCCGGCAACTACAGCCATTGCTCTAAGATCCTGCCGACTGGTACGGGTATCTATTTTCCCCAATTGTTTATTAAGATTTTGAACTTCGGCGGCGGTCATTCCTGTGGTTTTACGAATATCGGCAAGCGAATCATCCAATTCGCCCTGTGCAGTGATCATGCTTTTCACAGAAATAGCAAAACCCGAAAAAACAGCGATTCCTGCTGTAACGATCGCAAAATATTTATTAAATCCATCGGCCATACTGCCGAATGACATACCTGTTTTCTTGGCGCCATTGGTCAGCTCGGTAACACGAGTGTTTACGGCTGAGAATTCTTTTTCAAGTTTTACCCTGTGTTCGCTGCCCGGGATGGCCCTGGCCATTTCATTTCTTAGCTGAGACTGCAACGACTTGAGTTCTTTCAACGACAACGCCTGGAGGCCTGCTTCCTTTCGCATTGCCACCATGGCAGTATCCAGTTTTGAAATGGCTTCTTTGCGTTGAATATATTCTGTTGTATTTTGTTTTCCTTCCAGAACAAGTTTTTTAAGCTCTGCCTCATACCCTATCATGGTATTTTCCATCTCGATCAGGGAGCGTTTTGCCTGGTCATTGTTGATGAATATTGAAAACCTGTAATCTGATAAATTTGTTTTACCTGCCATGGTTATCGTATATAAATTCTGGTTGAATTGATAATGGCCGTCTCAGTATAATTTTTAATGATTTGCTCTAATTCCGGCATAAATGATTCAATAACAGGATTGAACCATACCTTGGGAATACGGCTTCCTGATGCGTTTTTGGATATCTTTACAACAGTCCCGTTATTCATAACGTAACCCCGGCCAACGCCTTTATGAACGAAAATTCCTTCGCGTGCGAAGGAGAACCCTAACCGGAAAATTTCTCCAA